>DASYRN010000084.1:0-12087 GCA_036004365.1 Binatia bacterium | reverse complement strand
AAAGTTAATCCTCGCATCCACCGGCGCCTCCTTTCCAAAGACCAAAGGGCTTCCGCTCAAAATCTGCAAGGAGATGATCGAGTGGGGCTACGAGAAATATGTGAGAGACCATTCGATCCTGGTCGGCTTTACCGATGATTTCGGCAAAAGGCATCCGGAGCGGGTGGAGAAATACTTACAGGTCAGGATGTCCAATCTCGCGCCGGTCGAGTTCTATCTGCGCCACTTGCTTGCCCGTCAGAGCCACGACACCACCGACCGGCTCCAAGAGATTCGCGTGCCGACTCTCATTCTGGTTGGCGAAGACGACCGAAACATAACCAGCGACCTCAATCACCGGACGTCGTCCGAGATTCTCGCTCGAGGCATTCCGAACTCCAAGGTAGTGATCCTCGCCGGCGAGAGGCACAGTTACTTCTTCGCCAATCCGGAAGAAGCTCACAAGGTAATGCGGGAGTTTTTGAAAGGATGAGGAGAAAGGGTGAATTAACTTTATCCTTCATCCGCTGGATAGATCCGTTTGCCGGTTTTCTCGTCTTCGAGGGTAATGGCGAGGGTCGGGCAGAGCCTTGCTGCCTTGAGGATGTCTTCATCGCTGTCCCCTTTCGGATCGGCTACGAAGGCTTTGAATTGTTCATTGAGGTCGAAGACGCCCGGCGCCATGGCGATGCAGTTCCTCCGCCCTGTGCATTTGCTCTGATCCACGGTGATTTTCATTGGCTTCCTCTTCTGCGGGTTTGTAGACTTTGGCTGCATTTTATGCGAGGTGAACGTTAACTGACAAGGGCTTTGTCTCCTTCAGGAAACTTGATTCAACACCAGCCACGGCGCTATAAGAGGCTTGATAGTCTCGATAGGATCCTTTGAAAGGAGACCCGGATGCCGGATTTTCGCATCATCGACGCTGATGGGCACGTGCAAGAGCTTGACGAACAGCTCAGTGAATTTATCGGACCGCCCTACAAGGACCTCGAATGGCACAGGAGCTATTCGTTCTGGCCCGGTCTTACGCTGGATGGTCACCTCCGTTCTCTCAGAAAAGCGGGCGGCTGGGTAGGAGGAGGTACCGGCCCAAATGCACAGCACTGGCTCCAATTCCTCGACAAAAATGGAATTGAGATGACAGTTCTCTACCCTACTCAAGGTCTCACTCATGGACTGATCCGCGACCGGGACTGGGCAGTGGCTCTTTCGCGCGCGTACAATGACTGGCTCTACCATCGCTTCATGCGGGTGAGCCCCCGGCTTGTCGGTGTCGCATTGCTGCCGGTTCAAGACATCGACGAAGCGGTCAAGGAACTCCGCCGATGCGTCAACGAGCTCGGCATGGTCGGCGCAGTTCTTCCGGCTGTGGCAGTCGGCGGGAAGCTCTTCAGCGGTCCCGACTTCTATCCCCTCTGGGAGGAGGCTCAAAGGCTGGATGTTCCAATTTCTACGCACGGAGGACTGAGCATCCCGCACATCGGTCTGGACCTGGTCACGAATTTTACGGTCGCCCACACTCTTGAGCATCCTTTCGCCCAGATGCGGCAACTCGTCAGCATGGTTTTTGAGGGAGTGTTCGAGCTTTTCCCACAAGTGCGCTTCGGCTGCCTAGAGTGCGGGATCGGCTGGGTTCCCTGGCTGATGGATCGTATGGATGAAGAGTACGAAAGAAAAGGGCATTACTCACCCAAGTGCAAACTCAGGCCAAGCCAATATTTCCGCCGCGGCAACATCTTCTTCGCCGCCGAGGTCGGCGAAAGCGCCCTGCCCTTGGCGGCTCGGGTCTTGGGGCAGGATCCGATCGTATGGGCTTCGGATTATCCGCACGAACGAGATCAGAGGGATTTCACCGAGGATATTCCTACCTTGATCCAGCGAGACGATATCAGCGAAGAGCTCAAACGCCAAATCTTCTTCGACAACGCCTTGCGCTTTTACCCTCGCCTGCGCACGCGCCTGGAACAGACTCAGCCACTTTCCCGCGCGGCATCGAGCTGATAGAGCAAGGTCGCGTTCCTGAGCTTAATCCTCCGATGCTTGTGCAACAGTAAGACGGGTGCGGGAGCAGCACAGGCCTTCGAATCTTTATATACGGCTCGCCGGAGGTCGCGCTGATGCATTTACTCGGCTGTTGGGTATTGACACGCCACTCGACGTTTTGGTATGAGCCTTTCACTCTTACAGAGCACGGATTATCTCCACCTACATCGTGCGATGTGCGAACTGTAAGCGAAGTTACAGAATAAACGACAGCTGACTAATGACTCGCGCCGAATTGTGGTCCGGTAGATGTTTAATGAGAAGTCAGGTGGTCTCCACGATATGAAAACGAAGAAAGGAGGATCTCGTTATGGACTGGCGACTTATCTTTCAGCAGAGCCGAGCAAATGGAGGTCCGTATCTGGGAGAGCAACTTATTCAAAGAGTTTATAAACCCGTAGCGAGTTCTTGGTTCCAAGAGCGGATTCATCATGTGAGGGAGCAGATGAAAAAAGAGCTGCTGGAGGGACTGGAACGTAAAGTCAGTGAATTCTCGCCCCGTAATCCAAAAGATCAGTAACCTTTCCTCCCTCTTGTCATTCCAAGGTGCGGCATATCTTAGTGCGTGGCAGTATCATTTCGATCAAGCGAGACTGCACGTCCGTAGTCGGCGGTGGCGGTCTGCCCTTCTGGAAAGAGCTTCCACTCCTCCATCCACCGATGCGTTTGTTCGAACATCTCCTGCGTATAGGGCTCGAACACCAGCCGCTCTCCCGGCCCGAACCCTCCAACGTCGATCATCTCGTGGTATTTCTCCGGCAACTCTTTGAGAAAGTAATGCTTGTAGCGCTCCGGCTCCAGGTCGATATCCCGTTGCGCCCGCTGCATCGCTCTAAAGTAGCGCTTGATGTCCTCGACGTCGGCGTCCGCATGTAACAAGAAGCCGATCATGAACGTCGTATCCAGAATTCTTCGGAACCCCTGCTGCTCCACCACGTACAATGGGGCGCCGAACACATTGGCGGCTTCGACCTTACGGTCCAACAGTGCCGCCAGCCGGTCCCTTGGCTGGCCGATAAAGCTCAGCTTGATCTCATCAGGCTTCAGCGCTTTTTCCAGCGCTTGGAGGGCAGAGAAGTGGCTCCCGGAGTGATAGCCCACCCCCACCTCGACGTTGGCCAGATCGCGGGGCCTTTTAATCGAAGATTCGGGAGGGACAACTATCGCCGATGGTGTTAGCGAGTAGGCATGTCCCCACATTCGGCCATGCCCCGCAGAGGAGGCCATGTTGACCGCCCAGTGGCACGCGCAACTAACATTGGCCTCGCGGCCCCGCTCCATATTCTCGAAGGCTCCTCGCTTTATTTCCGGTGCCGCCGTCTCGGTAGATTGCACGAGGGCGTAACCGGATGACCCCGCAGCGTATGAGCCGACGAATTCATAATCGAGCCCTTCGTCCCGAAAGTATCCCTTTTCGTCGGCGACCCATTCCTGAAGTCGCCCGTGTGGCTCAATGAGGAACTTACTCATAGAGGCCTCCCCTTCTCCAAGTCATGCTTTAACTGAAGCCAATGCGTATACTAGACCTAAGCAGCCCCTTTGTCGACTCCTCGACTTTCACGTCTTTAGTTTCAGCAGCCGTTTTACGTTCTCGCCGAGAATCTTTTCCTTATCCTGCTTCGGTATATCCATTTCCTCTATGCTCGGGACGGCGCCGGGCAGGTCACCGATGAGCAGAGGGAAGTCGCTCCCCAAAACCATTCTCTCGGCGCCATAAAATTCGTAAGCCATCATCAGGGCGGGCTTATAGAACGAAACGGTGTCGCAATAAAGCTCCTTCAAATACTCCGAAGTCGGCCTCTTCGTTTTGATGCCGCAAGTCGGATCATCGTATCCCCGATCGATTCTCCCAGCTAGGAAAGGTATTCCGGCTCCGAGATGAGAGATAACGAAGTCGAGTTCCGGCAACCGCTCAAGAATGCCAGAGTAGGCAAGTCGAGTCGCAGAAAGCATGACGTCGAACTCAAATCCAAGAATCACCGCAAGCCGCCATTCTTGCATGACCTGTGCGCCCACCGGTGTGGTCGGGTGGATGAATATCGGAATCCCCAGCCCTTGCGCTCTCTCATAGACCGGAAGGAGAAAATCCGAGTCCGAGGTCTTGCCGGCGACGTTGGTGAGCATACACATCCCTTTGAGCCCGAGATCAAGGATGGCTCGATCGAGCTCCTTTAAGGCGAGCTTGGTATCGATGAGCGGCAGCATCGCGAGGGCCTGAAAATGTTTGGGATATTTCTTTACGACCTTAGAAAGCCCGTCATTGATCACCCGGCTCATCTCGGCGCTTTCTTCGGGAGAAAAGCGGTCGACTCCTGGATGGGGTGTGGAAAGGATCTGCATGTCCACGCGGTTCTCTTTGATTTTATCCAGCCTTGTCTCGATATCGAAAAACTCCTCGGTCACGGGGCCGACCTTGGTCCCCATGCTCAAGATCATTCTCTCCCCTTTTTCGTTCCTCTCGATCCTTACATCGCCTCTGGAGGCTTCGAGCTTCATCAAGTACTCTTCGGGGTATAGGTGCGCATGAAAATCGATGTTCATGGTTTCGCTCTCCTCTTTCGAAGGCTATAGGCCCAAAATACGCTCCGCGTTGGCGTGAAAGATCTTCTCCATCAGCTCATCAGAATAACTCAACTCTCCCCACTCTTTGAACAGACGTTCGTAGGGAATGCTGGGATAGTCGCTCCCAAACATGATCTTGTCCCTGAGCCGCCCCTTGATGTCCCGCCTCAACGGCTCGGGGAAATATTTGGGCGCCCACCCCGACAATTCCCAGGAGACATTGCCCTTGTGAAGGGCTACCGCGATCATCTCTTCAGTCCACGGCCATCCGGGATGCGCCGCGACGATGCTCAGGTCCGGGAAGTCGGCTGCAAGCTGATCGATGGCCGAAGGATGCGCATGCCTTATCACTGTGCCCAGCCCGCCGGGCATGCCGGCGCCCATGCCTGTCGTGCCCACGTCTATCATGACCGGGACTTTAAGTTGATTAATCGTCTCCCAAAGCGGGTAGAGTCTTCGGTCGTCGGCGGAAAAGTGGCCCATGATGGGATGAAAATGGAAGCCAAGCATGCGGAGTTCCTTGATTGCTCTCTTCGCTTCTTCAATGGCCCGTTCGCCTTTAAAAGGATCGACCGCCGCCCATGCCTGCAAGATCACGCCGGGGTTGTTATCGCGCATCTCGGCGACATACTCGTTCGAGCAGGGCGGCGTGCCCGTGACCGTCTCGATGTCAAACGCGACGAGCACGGTCTCGACTCCGGCCTGCTTGAACTCCTCTATGACTTCAGCCTCGGTTTTGGCCGTCCAAGTACGATTCCAATATTTTCCCAGCGCTTCCGCATAGAGTCCCTGCGATTTGATCCACGGCTCCGTGTTGGGATAGCAATGGAGGTCGATGATTCTCAAAGCCGGATCCTGTCTTGAAACTCTGCCAAAAGCGTGAAGCCTTGCAGCGAGCGAGAATAACCGTCAGCACTCTGAGGTGTCAAGACTGTTCCCGGAGATAGATAGTTCTCCCTGAAAGACTTCCTGTTCACCCTTCGACGAGCCTGTCCTGAGTAGCAGGCCGTTTCCTTCGACCGAGCTCCGGACGAACGGCCTGCGTATCGAAGGGCTCAGGGCGAACGGGACCGAAAGAAATACTTGTAAAAATTGCCGTTCATGCTGAGCGAGTCGAAGTATGTTTACGCTTTTTCAGGGAGAACTGGATAGACATTTCGTCCGGCTTGGGGTAATTGGGATTTCGTACAGAGGTCCCAAGGCCGTGTTTACCCGCAATTGGTCCACGTCGGAACGGAAGTACGAAGTCATCGTTGAGCGCGACGTGAAGGTCCGCATGCCGGACGGCACGTTGCTGGACGGAAACATCTACCGCCCGGAATCGCTGGAGCGATTCCCCGTCATCCTCGGCGCGCATGCTTATAACAAGGATCAGCAGTCCCCTCCGCTCCGACCCGTCGGCTTTACGCCGCTGCGCGGGTACATGGAAAGCGGTGATTCGACCTTCTTCGCCCGCCGCGGCTATGTTCACGCTGTATTCAACGTGAGGGGAACCGGGAAGTCAGAAGGCTATTATCAGCTCATGGGCCCGGTCGAAGTTCAGGACATCTGCGATCTCGTCGATTGGCTGGCGGCGCAGCCGTGGAGCAGCGGCGACGTGGGAATGTTCGGTGTCTCCTACTTCGCCAGGCTCGCCAAGGCCGTCGCAGCAGCCGGCCCAAAGCCGCTGAAGGCGATCTTTGCTCCCTTTGCGGGCACGGACGACTATCGGCACCGCTGTTACCACGGCGGCATACTTGCGCACGGCTTCCTCACTCACTGGCGCAACAGCCTGCACCGGCCCAGGTACCGCAGTCTCTACAAGGAGATGAACGGTGAAGCGGCATTCAAAGAGGCCTTGGAGCGGGCTATGCGCGACGAGGAGATCATGGCTGTGCCGGCTCTCAGCGAAGCGCTGCAGAACCCCGAGGCAGGGACCAACGCTCTAGTCGTGGACGTCTTGCTGAATCCGTTCGACGGGCCGTTCTGGCATATGCGCAACGCCCGCGACGCGAAGGCGACGGTCCCCGCCTATCTGGGCGCTTGCTGGGGCAACTACGGTCTGCACCTTCCCGGCGCCTTCACGGCCTGGAGAAACTGGAAGGGACCGAAGAAGATGGTTATCGGCCCGGGAATCTACCTTGACCGTCCGCTGTACCAGTATCAAGATGAATCGCTGCGCTGGTTCGACTACTGGCTCAAGGGTATCCAGACGGGCGTCATGGACGAGCCGCCGATCCGCTGCTTCATCCCGCCAACCGGCGAATGGAAGTCAGTCGACGACTGGCCGCCGCCAGAGGCGCGCTGGACGACCTTCTATCTCCACAAAGACGCCCTGCTCAGCGAGCACGAACTGTGGCCGGATGAGGGCGCGGATTCGTTCGACGAATCGACCTCCGAGCACGGCTCGCTGATATACGCGACACCGCTGCTCGTCGAGAATACCGAGCTGCTGGGCCCGACCGTCCTGACCCTGTACCTCTCCAGTACCGATACGGAATCACTGCTGTTCACAACCTTGCTCCTCATCGATCGGGAGGGCAAGGAGCACGAGCTGACGCGTGGCTGGCTGCGCGCCTCGCAGCGCCGTCTCCGGGACGACAGCGAGGCTTGGGAGCCTGTGCTCGCGCACGAGGAGAGGCAGCCGCTGGAGCCGGGGAAGATCTATGAGCTGCGCATTCCGATCGTGCCGACGGCACGTTTATTCCAAGCGGGCGAGCGCATCGCCCTCCGCATCAAGGGTGCTGACGACGAGCCGCCGGTAAATTCCTTACAGGCGCTCGCGCGCAACCATCTGCTCCGGCCAAGGCCGACTCAAATCACCATCCACCACGATGAGTCGCATCCATCGCGCATTGATCTTCCGATTACGCGGGGCAACTTGATCGGCACCTTCTTTTCCGGCGGCGATATCAGCTCGTTCGGCCTCTCGCGTTAGGCAGTTCTTTTTTCTGCAACGAGCGCTCCTCTTGTACTACTACGCGCCTGGCACTTGATGTCGTGGTCGCCTGATGAACTGATCCATGGCTGCATGATGTTTCGGCGCCCTGGACGGCTCTGTGAAGAGCGCCTCACCGCTCCGGCAGTAGTGCAGCGGCTCGCAAGCACGATACTTTCGTACTTTCACAAAGAAGTTTTTTGTTTTTGAGTGTTGAGTTTTGAGTTGAGCAAGCGCAGAAGGAGACCGGAGCGTGGCAAAGCCACCAGGATGGAGAATAGAAGAGAGAAGATGGAGCAAGAAAAATAGGCAATGCTTTGAATTAGTCTAAACCTAGAGCAAAACGAATGGCCTCGTCAATTTGTTGGATCTTTTCTGGGGAAAGAGCTGTGACTCTCTGCCGTGTTATGGGAGCCACAGTAATGGTAGCACGGACGCCGTAGGCTGAATCCCGGCTTAAGAAAGACCGCTGGTCGCCGTCCGGCAGGCGGTGGTATCTCAACCCACCAAACCTAACTGCGCTTCATTTACCACTTTTCTTTTGGCAGCCGCTTGGAGAGTAGTTTCACCGACGCTCCAGCCCAGTCACGCTCTTCCGGCCTGTTTCTGTATCCTTCCACGTACAGACGGTCGAGTTCTTTGGCATGCAAATTCTTCAGACGCTGTTTGCAGGCTTCTCGAATAAAAGCTGCCCGACTCTCGGCGACCACACCTGCCGTAGCGTCGATGCGCTCTAACAGCTCATCGTCAATCGGTACTTGTATGATTTTTTTTGTTTTGCGTTTAGCCATAACGAATACCACAATCTATTGCTGTAACGATTATCATAACAATAAGCCGAACTCAAAAAAACAAGGGAAAACTAGTCAATAGGCAGCAGGCAATAGGAACAAGTTTTTAGTTTTGAGTGTTGAGTTTTGAGTTGAGGAAGGCAATCGTTGGTTGAAGGTCCGGCATGCGCAATTGACTTATTCGAGCGTCAACGGCAAAAAAGTGATGCCGTCATGAGCGAGTTCACCTACTTCCGGGAGCGGCTGCCCGCCATCTTCAAAGCGCTCGTGGTCGGTATCCCCGCGGGTTACTTGTTCCACCGGCTTCACACTCCGATTCCGTGGATGATTGGGCCGATGATCGCCGTCGCCACGCTGAACCTGATCGGCGTGCGGATGCACTCGCCCCCCTTTGCTCGGCAAATGGGGCAAGTGATCCTCGGTTCGGCGGTGGCGCTGTATTTCACGGCGACCGTGGTTGCGGAGTTGGCCGCCAATTTCGCCGCCATCGTGGCGGCCACCATCGCGGCCTTTGTGGTGGGCGGGCTCGGCGCGCTGACTTTGAGCCGGGTCTCGGGCGTGGAAGGGAAGTCTGCCTTCTTCGCCTCGATCCCGGGCGGCGCGATGGCGATGGCCGTACTGGCGGAACGCTACGGTGCCCAGATCGCTCCGGTGGCGGTCGCCCATAGCTTGCGCGTCTCCCTGGTCGTCATCCTGATCCCGCTCGCGCTGACCTATGGGGGCATCCCGCTCGTAGCATCCGCGTACCGCCCGGATGTGCCGCTCGATTATTTGATATTGGTACCGTGGCTGGCCTTCGGCTTTGTGTTGGGCGAGGTTTCGGAGCGGCTTGGGTTACAAAACGGCTACTTGCTGGTGCCGATTTTCTTCGGCGCGGCGCTCACGATGAGCGGCATCCAGCTTTCCGCCGTGCCGCACTGGATGACAGACTTCGCCCAACTCATGTTCGGCCTCGTGCTCGGGGCACGCTACGAGCGCGCCTTCTTCGTGCGCTACAGGCTCTTCATCCCGTTCGCGCTGTTGAACTCGTTCTTCGTCCTGATCGCCTCGGTGGCGGTTGCCGCCGCCCTCGCCTGGGCCTTCGGTCTACCCATTGCCACCATGATCATCGCCACCGCGCCCGGCGGACTGGCGGAGATGGCCATCACCGCGCAAGCTCTGCAGATCAGCGTGCCGTTGGTGATCGCCTTCCACTTGTTCCGAGTAGTAGTGGTCAACATGGGCACCCAGTACATCTACGCCTGCGCCGAACGGGTGCTGGGCCGGACTCCGGGCCGCTAGGGCGTACCGCCTCTATTCACGCCGTGAATTTCGGCGACAACTGGTAACGTTACTGGATTTTCGAAACCAAACCGCTTGTTTTGAGGAGGATAGGCTTCCTACCCCTGTGATGCTGCTTACCCACTCATACTGCCGCGCGAGTGGAAGATAACCAAGCCGCATCCAGTCGCCCAGGGGACGACCGGCTCATAAGCGAGGAGTTGAGCTTTCCAGTTCCGGACCGCTGCGGCTAGAGCGATCCATGTCCGCACCTCGTGAGCTCCAGAACCGGCTTCCGCGAGCTCCGCATGAGTGTAGCCGGCAAGCCGCCCGTGATTTCCATCGGTCAGGGCCTCGAGGAATTCCCGATCGAATTCCGTGTTGATTTTTCCTGCCTTGGGCTCTCCGGGCCAGTGCGAGAGCCCTCCGGTTGCCACTATCGCGACCTTTTTTTCCGTGCGCTCGAACGCCTCACCGAGAACCTTTCCAAGCTCGTAACATCGCCGCGGCGTGGGCATAGGAGGAGTGAGTGCATTCACGATTAACGGAATCACGGCGATGTCCATCCTAGGAATCAGAAAATGAAGCGGGAGCATTGTCGCGTGATCGAACAGGAGTTCGTCGGAGAAAGTAAGATCGAACCCGGCATGGTAACAACTGTCTAATAGCTGAGAGGCGAATTGGGAATCGCCAGGAACACGAGTCTTGGGTATCCGCAACCATTCTTCTATCGGGCCGTCATAGTGATCTGCCCGCCCCAGGCAAAAGGCCGGCATCTGATTGAGAAAGAAGTTAGCCCAATGCTCCACCGTGATCGCAACCAGCGCCTCCGGCCTGGCTGCTTGGAGCATCTGGCGAAGCTTTTCATAGCCTCCTACGATTTTCTCCGATTGCTCTTTCGGAGCAGCTTCAGTGCATGCCGTAATCCCCGGAGCGTGGCTAGCGGCGCAGGCAAATACGATAGGCATATCCTACTCCAGTCCCGATAGAGATTTTGCGTAGTCGTCCGCCGAGACGCGGTGAAGAAGGGTGAAGGGTCTGAGAAGAAGCGGATGGACTCCCAGCTGGTAAAGCATCCGGATGTCCAGCCTCAAGATCGCCTCTCTTTCCTCAGAGGCAAGATCATAGCGCGAAGCGAAGCTGGAAGGATCTTTACGATATTCTTCCTTGCGCTCGGCATTCCGGTTAACTTCGTATATGAGCTTTTGAAGTTGGTAGAGGCTCATGAGAATGCTCCTAGTCTAATTGGGAATGGAGCCACGTCAAGACAGTCTTGAAAATATCATTCTTTTTCTTTTACCGGAGCCCTAGTCGACCTTGTACCCCAGCTCCTTTGCGACCTCCCTGGCAACCTGGGCATCCGCTACTTCCTCAAAGGCGACTTTCCTCCCAGCAAACTGTCCCAATAGCTGAAGCGATTTCACGATCTGCTCAATTCCGTCGCGGCTGGGGACTCCGCTCCCACTGACCGTCTTCCGATACTCTGCGTAAGTATCCTCCGCCGTCTGTCGATCCACTTTGATAAAATGCACCATCAGTTCGATGCTCTTCTCTTTAGACTGAAGCAACGTCCTTTTGGCTATCTGCATGGAGCGAATGAGTCGCCTCATCTCGGCGGGCCGATTTTGAATCGTCGAAACTAACGCCGTCAGACCCCCGAGGGGCATCTTGACATGAGACCCGACGTCGAGCAGCTCCCGGAATCCCTTTCTCTTCGCGTAGAATAAGACCGGCGGGTTGAGTTGGGCTCCTTCGATGCTCCCGCTTTCCAGCGCGCTCATCAACTGCGGTGTTCCCACGCCGAGTATGACGAAGTCTTTGGGGTTTTCACCTACCGCTTCCAGACCAATCCTCAATGAGACATCGGAAGTATCCCCCAGGCCGCCGACTCCGATCCGCTTCGATCGAAGCTCCTTTAAGCTTTTAAACTCGGGTCTGGAAATGAGCGAATAGATGAGCTGATCCGAGGCGAACCAAACCGCCCTTGAGGGCAATCCTCTCAAAGTGGCCGCTACCGAGTTCGGACCCACCCCGGCAAAATAATGAACGTCGCCGCTGACCATAGCGGCATTGGCGGCTTGGGGTCTCATCTGAATGATCTCCACTTCCAGGCGGTTTTCTTCGAAGATCTTCCATTGGTGAGCGGCAAACAAATGGAGGCAGCATATGGAGGCGCTCGGAATAGCAATCCTGATCCTTGCCTTACCTTCCTGCCCGTGGACCTGCGTTGCAACGACGACCCACAGGTATCCCGCACAGCAGATCATCGACCAGACAAGGCGTTGCCAACTATTTCCCCGTTTCACGGCACCCGTATCTCCTCTCTTCTCGCCTGGGATCTTGATAGAGTCTATCTGACGCTGCTTTCATATTAGTCTCACTGGCCAAACTCTATTATTTTTCCCTCGCCCTTTGGGAGAGGGTAAGGGTGAGGGACTGTCCTCTGCCATTGAGGGAGAGGAAATGAATAGGCTCGACTCATAAGTCGAAGAGAACATCTCAGCTCCACAATTCAACTCCCAGAACAATGGA
>DASYRN010000083.1:0-3941 GCA_036004365.1 Binatia bacterium | reverse complement strand
TCATGCAGCGCTGCGGCGAGTGCCACTCTTGGGTCTGGTGCCCACGGCCAGCGTGCGTCGAATGCGGAAGCGAAAAGCTTCAGTGGACGCCCCTGAGTGGACGCGGCCAGGTTTTTGCCTTCACGATCATCCGCGAAGTGGTGGGCCGAGCGCTGAGAGGCTTTGCCAAAGACATTCCCTACGTCACGGCGTGGATCGATCTGGACGAGGGTCCCAGGCTCTGCAGCAACATTGTCCAATGCTCGATCGAAAAAGTGGTGATCGGGATGCCCGTCGAAGTTATCTTCGAGGAGGAGGCGCCCGGGATTGTCCTACCGAAGTTTAAACCGCGATAACGTCCCCTGTCAAAAAATTTAGGCGCACTATGTTGTGTTGCCTATAGCAACGGTATATGGTGAGGCTGCTGCCAGTCACTTCATCATCATTCAAGGAGATATCATGAGAATAAGACTCTGGGCGCTTATGGTGACTTTCGCTGCCCTCGAAATCCTTTCAGCTCCGTCCGCTTTCCCTCAAAAGACTAAGGAGGAAAACGTGGTTAAACCCGGTTCCGTCGTGAGCCTCGAATACACCCTCTCCGATGAAAAGGGAAAGGTGATCGAATCCAACAAAGGCAAGGAACCGCTCAAATACACACAAGGGCAAAATCAAATTGTCCCGGGCCTCGAGAAGGAAGTCGCAGGGATGAAAGTTGGCGGGCAAAAGAATGTCAAAGTCAAGCCGGAGGACGGCTATGGCACCGTCAATCCCAAGGCGTTCCAGGAAGTTCCCAAAGAGAAAATCCCTCCCGACGGTCTGAAGGTGGGCGCGACGCTTACGGCAAAAAGCACTGAAGGCCAGACCATGCAGGTCCGTGTCCATGAGATCAAAGAAAACACTGTGGTCCTGGATCTAAACCATCCGCTCGCGGGCAAAACCTTGGTATTCGACGTCAAGGTCCTGGATGTTCAAGCGTCGCAACAAAAGTAGCTTCTAACTGTCCCCTATCCGATCTTTTGACAGGGCGCGGGATCTTTCCTATTAGTATCCCTTCATGCGCCCGTCTTTCTTTTACGGCTATGTCATTCTCTCGCTGTGCTCGCTCAACATGGTATTCGTGCGCGGGGCTACCGGCTCTTTCAGTGTTTTTTACGTTGCCCTGCTGGAAGAGTTTCGCTGGTCCCATGCCGTCGGAGCCAGTATCGTCTCTCTAAACTCGCTGATCTATGCTTTGGTATCACCCGCGGTGGGGATTGCCTTCGACCGGCTCGGAGCACGAATCTTGATACCGCTGGCAGGTCTCTTCATGGGACTCGGATTTGTTTTTTCCGGCATGAGCGACTCTCTATGGGAATTGTACATTCACTTTGGCATCATCGCTGCCATAGGCCAGGGAGGCTTGGGCTTTGTGACCCAAAATGCGCTGATCGCCCACTGGTTCGTCCGGCGCCGCGCCACGGCGATCGGTTTGGCAACGATGGGACAGGGATTGGGAATGCTGACGATTGTCCCGCTAGCTCAGTTCCTGATCTTACAGAGAGGTTGGCGCGACGCTTTCATGATCCTGGGAACGATTATTCTTGTTACGATTATTCCAGCCAATGCGCTCCTGCTCAGGCACAATCCGGTAGAAGTAGGACAGCTTCCCGACGGGGATCGTATCGCCCCAGAAAATCGCAGGGATTCGAAAAGAGCGCCGGAAAAATACCAATGGACCCTGTCATCGGCGATCCGTTCCTTCCCCTTTTGGAGCATTACGGTAGGGCACGTGGCGCTTGGGGCGGGCCTTTTTATCGTCTACACCCACATCGTCGCTTATCTGATCAACCAGGGGATCGAGAAGTTACTGGCCGCTTTTATTCTTGGGGTTATTGGAGTCATGAGAATAGTCGGCACCTCTCTTTGGGGATATGTATCGGATCGGTTGGGCAGAGAGAAGGCTTACGGAGCCTCAATCCTGATAACCGTGATTGGTCTTGTCTGCCTGCTTGGAATTCGCTTGGGTTCTCCACTGTGGTTTGTCTACATGAGCGGGATGTTGTATGGAATCGGCCATAGCGCGGGGAATCCCACCTACGGAGCCGTCATCGGAGATATCTTTAGCGGCAGAAACATTGGCACAATCTTTGGCTTTCTCGAGATCGGCTTTGGGATCGGCATGGCCTTTGGCTCCTGGTCAGGTGGCGCAATTTATGACCTCATGGGCTCCTACCGCTGGGCCCTTGTTCTTGCGATATTCTGTTTCACGGTTTCATTTTTAGCTATCCAGGCCTGCACGGCCTGGCAGAAAAAATAGTCACCAACAACTCGAATCAGAGGCTAAATTGACTGAGACGAAACTGGAAGAGTTTGCCGCCAAGCTACGCAGATCGTCCAGCATTGTTTTTTTCACTGGCGCAGGCATCAGCACCGAGTCCGGCGTCCCCGACTTCAGAAGCCCGGGCGGGATTTGGACGCGATACTCCCCGGTCTACTTCGATGAGTTCGTCAGCAGCGAAGAAGCGCGTGTGCGCTACTGGAAAATGAAGAGAGAGACGCATGAGCTTTACAAAAACGTGAAGCCCAACATCGGCCATCATTCGATCGCAGCCTTTGAAAACAGAGGACAGCTGCTTGGATTGATTACACAGAACGTAGACGGGCTGCATGGCTTGGCCGGTCTCTCGCGTGCGAAAATGGTGGAACTTCATGGCACGGACCGAAAAGTAACGTGTCTGAGTTGCGGAAAAGAATTCGACCCGCAACCCATTTACGAGAGGCTAAAAGAAGAGATTATTCCCTCTCCATGCGACGGCTGCGGCGGCTTGCTTAAGCCCGCAACCGTATCCTTCGGCCAGGCCATGCCCGCGGAGGCAATGAAGCGCGCGCAACAATGGAGCGAAGCGGCGGAAGTTTTTGTCGTGGTCGGATCTTCCTTGGTCGTTCAGCCAGCGGCCTCCTTTCCCGTGATCGCAAAGCAAAGCGACGCTTTTCTCGCCATCATCAACAGAGAAGCGACACCGCTCGATTCACTGGCGGATTTCAATTACAGAGGCGCGATCGGAGAATTCTTTGGCAAATTGAATCCATTGTTATCGGACGGATGAATGGTTGGATTATGGGCGGTCTAGTTCCGCAGCAGTACTTTCAAAGCTCCTTTTCGTCCGGCATGAGCCACAGCTTCCACGCCCTCACTCAACGGATAAATCTTTTCGATTAAGGGACTGATCGCAACGCTCCTTTTTTCCAGGGCCTCAAGAGCCGGCGGAAAGAGTCCGCATCGGGAGCCGACGACGGTGACTTCGTTGATCACGAGAGGCGCGAGGGAGACGTTGTGATTCCCGGCAATCGTGCTCTTTAAGACCAGCGTGCCGCGAGGACGAACGGCGCTTAACGCTAGCTCGAGACCGGACTCGGAGCCGCTGGCTTCGACGACGATATCGAATCGGCGGGGTTTCCAGTCATCCAGAAGAATCGTTCGGACGCCGGTTTTCTTTACAAGCGCAAGCTTCTCTTGATGCTTTCCCAAAACCGTCACGCGAGCGCCGGTGAGCTTTACCACTTGGGCGCACAGCATCCCCAGCTTACCGTCCCCCAAGACTAGGACGTCGTCTCCGGGATTGAGCTGGATCTGCTCTAGGATCTCAGAAGCTGCGGCTAACGGCTCTGTGAAAACCGCCTCCTCGTCGGCTACGCTGTCCGGCACAACGTGAAGATTTGCCACCGGAACAGCAAGGTACTCGGCGAAAGTTCCATCAGCGTCAAGAATCCCCATCACGCGACGCTTGGAGCAATGGCGGCCAAGACCTCGACGGCAAAACTCGCACTCACCGCAAGAAAAATTGATCTCTCCAACGACTCGCTTACCGACCAGATCTTCCGGTCCTTCCTGGACTTCACCGACGAACTCGTGTCCAGGCACACCTCGAAATCCCATGTAGCCTTTAAAGATCTGAAGGTCGGTTGAACAGATGCCAGCGAGC
>DASYRN010000082.1:0-17343 GCA_036004365.1 Binatia bacterium | reverse complement strand
CGGCTTGTCTGTCTTGAGGGTAAGATTTAGAAAATAGGCGGTCTCCTCGATGGTGTTGGTACCGTGCGTGATGACGATTCCGTCCGCCTGATCTTGATCGAAGATGGAATGGATGGTGCGGAGGAGGTCGAGCCAATCTTTGTCTACGAGTGCATGACTCGGCAGCCTGCGAAAGGAAAATTCCTCGACCCGGGCGATGGACTTGAGTTCCGGGATCTGGGCCAAAAGCTCGCCGGTATTCAGCCGCTTTCCGGCTTCGATATACCAAGCGAGGTCGAGTCGGTCCTTGCCGACCGAATCGATGGTACCTCCTGTGATGATCAGAGCGACCCTGGGGGTTTCGCTCATGTCCCTTGGCTACCTCCCACGCCTATGTTCCTGGTAGTCTTTATCTTATGGCAAGGGGAATGTCCAACCTCTAGCTCCTAGTCGCTGTCGGCTGATCCTCCCCACAACAAGCCCGAAGGCGATCACGGCGATGAAAAAACCGATCGACGGGAGAACCGTGCGCAAGGGAGGCTCAACTGCCTGAACGGAGATGGTCTCTTCCGTTACGACCAGCGCCTCGCCTGCTATCGCGGCCACGCTTGTTACCTGATGCCGAGCGCCATCAGTGAATTGGAAGCTCAGGCTGAAATTCCCTTCCGTCAGCATCTCCTCTAGAGAAAAAATCGGCGTTCCCTTTTCCAAATGCGTGATCGTAAGCGATAGCCGGGAGGCCACGGGTTCTCCGCTTTTCACATCCACAACGCTCCAGTCGATTCGGCTGGGCCTCCCGACCGTGGCTGGCTCGACTTGCATGCGAGCTACCAAACCGCCGCTCTCGAGGAGCGCCGCTTCCCCGATTGTCGAAGTTAAGGTCGAAACTGTAAGTAGCACGAAGATCCCCATCGTCATCTTTAGACTCGGCTGCGGACGCGGAGAAGTAAAGAATCTTCCCGCCGTAAACCCGAAAAGGAAAAGCGCCAGAATGAACGCTGCGAGCAACAGAAGCTTGATTCGGCTTTCCTTGATCCGAAGCTCCAAAGCTTCTGTAATTTGCGGTCCGCCGTCATCCACCGACTCCACCTCCAGGCGGTAGACTCCTCGAATAGGAAAAAGATACTCCCATTCCACTCTCCCCCGAGAAACGGGAACGATCATCTCACTGAGAAGCCTCCCTTCGACCAGGGGAAAGTCGGTGGAGAAAAACCAATGCGACCGCGGCGCCCGGAGGCGGATGTTAAGTCGCTCCACGTCGACAGGGTTGCCGCTACTGTCCGAAGTTTCTAAGACCAACCGCACCGGTCCGGACAACGGACGAGCGTCCGTAAGGCCGGGAACCGTCTTAACACGAACGGTAATTTTATTATCTTGAGCTTCGGCAGCCGGCACAGAGAAGGCCGCGCAAAGAAGAAGGATGGCTCCGATCAGTGGCAAGGCACGATGGCGAGCGAGTGGCGAAAATGATGGAGAGCATCGTGAACCGGCGGATAAGGGGCCGCCAAAAGAAAATACAGCATCCCTCCCGAAAGGCTAAGCAGCAAAGCGGATTTCATAAGGAACGCAAAGAGCTCTGATACCGCAACCCCTCTCAGGGCCTCGATGGCTCTGTCCATAGGATTTCCCGCTCGAACTGCCCGCTATTCTTGTCCCGATCGCTTGCTCTGTCAAGTCGAATTTTGCTGTCGCTAGCGTCAAGAGTTTGTACAAATTCTTTTCGGTTATATCTAAAGATTCGCTGCCTCCGATTTGCCTCGGGGCCTGAACTTCGAGTTTCCGAGGATTGAGAGGACCACTAACTCGCGCAGCTAGAAACACTTGAAGAGTGGGATTTTTGTCTCGATACGAGGAACCGCCATCGGACATAGTTGTTTGGCGATTTCAAGAAGAAATTGGGCTTGGATCTCATTGCACACAATGACGTATAGATCCCCAAAATCCCGGCCGGCAATTTTCACGCCATTTTTGAGTAATGGATGAGATGGGGAATTGAGGGAGATGTTTTCCAACAGGCAATCATACGACTCAGCATCCAGTTGGATCTCGATGGTCACCATTGGAAAAATAGTCGAGATGCTCTAACGAAGGCAAGGACAAAAAGAGCAGGCCTGCATGGGTCAGGCGGAGTCACGGGGGTAGGGGCTTCAAATTTTGGCATAGCCCCCTATTCCTGCCCTCATCATCCTAAGAGCGGCGCGCGATGATCACTCAAAATGAACGGGGAAACTGTAGCGGGCCAGAGCCGAAATGAGCGAAGTCAGCCTTGCCAACGTGGCTAGTCAAATGCGGTCTAAATTCGTGTAAAACACTTGCTGCGATTGTGATGGATCAACTATGGAGAAGCCAATAAGGTCTCCCATTGGACAACCTTCCATGTCGCAATTCGCCACAAACATCGCGACAGCATACAGCCCCTTCTTTGCATTCTCGTATAATGCCACGATGTAGCGACCTTCAATCACGACTGCGCTACCAGCTACGAAGGTGAAATCTTGAAGGAAATTAGAAGGGCTCTCTCCCGCAATCTTTGAGAACGGGACACCATAAGGCTCGCTTTTATCGGTTAACTCTCTGGTAGCGGGCGATATGATAACCAGGGAGACTAGAAGGCAAAGAAGAGCGCCCACGATTTTCGATAGGTCAACGATCTTTTCTGCCCGCAATTGATTCTCCTTCTGGTGTATTTGCTTGCCGGCAAGCACGCAAGCGTCATACCAAAAGATGATATTAACGAAACCTATTAATTCTGAAACGTTTTTGTTGAAGGCTCAAGTTTCGAGTCGTCTCACCTGAAGGTAATTTCCTACAGGAAGAACAGCGAGACACCGCAATCAAGATTGTTAGGCCAGGGGCAAGTCTTCGGAGGTCGCCGTTACCCCCAAGGGAAAGCTATCACTGGGGGTGGGATTCAATCACTGCCAATCTGCGTCGGGAATCCCACTCAGGTCCGCCATAGCGCCCTCTCCTCCAGCGCAAGTCGGACATTACGGTAGCTGGGTGACTCCTCTGCCCGGAGTAGTCTGACGGCCTCAGCGATACCCAGAAGAACGAAAGACACGGCCAAAAATGGCATTGCTTGGAGCAACCCATCGTGTTCTAGGGACGCAGCAAATTCATAGCCGAAGAACGCAAAGGAAATCGCAGCAGCGATGTGAAGTAGAACCATTGCTGGGAGCAATCTAAAGCAGGACAAGCCGGGCTTGTCAAGAAACGCGATTGGCTTCCGATATGGTCTTGAGTTATAGTCTGCCGACTCTAATTGGAAATCACGGGAATGAAGGAGGCAAAATGTCTATAGCAGTAACTTCTTTCGGAATGATATTGTTAAGTATCTGGCTTATCTTGACGGGTCTCTCATCTTTTGTGCGTTTGGGAATTCCCAATCAGGCCATGGGAATTCTTGCGCTCTTGGCAGGGGTCTTGATCTTAGTGGGAAGATAGCCGGGCGCAGCAGATGGGATAGATGTGTTAGGCGGAGCAGCAATTCCTAGTTGGCGTCAGGGTCGTCGTGATCACTTTTCTTGGGTTGACCCTCGATTTCGGATTGGATTCTGACGAGTTCAGTGGAGATCCACAAGAGCCTTTTTTTCCTGTCTTCGTCGAAAAGCTGAGGAGTGTCGTAACCGCGAAGCATATTATATACCTTTTACCTTCCTAGAGATTTATACCTTCTTAGAGATGACCCCCAATGATAACTGCGTAGGCTAGACTAAGGGCGGCAATCAGCGCCAAAAGCGCGGGAAGAACCTGCTTCATTATGGAAGACCCTTCTGTTTTGCCACTGTTGTCATTTCGCGGCGTTCAATTCGTCAATTCTGGCAGACTTGTCATCTAGCTGCTGACGATTTTTCCTTGATCCGCGTGGAGTCTAGACCGAGCACGGTATCTTAGTGGTTTTCCAGTGCACAATTCGGGCCAGATATTGACCGTGCTTGCGCGGCACGCTCGCGCTTCAAATTTGCGCCGTGGACTTTTAGATTGATACCGAACGAGAGCGAGTCGAAGTCGTTTTTATCAGGATGGATTATCGATCAGGTTTTAGCCTCTAAAGGGTCGCGTTGGGCCCGCTACAAAGAATAGGCAAATCCATACGAGAACGAAACCCAACAAAATCCAAATATGCTGATCTTCCAGAAGATCAAGAACAGCAGAGCCGTTGATGAGATAAGCAGTCCCTATACCCCAACTGAGAAAAAGTAGACCATATAAAAAAGATTTCAAAAGATTACCAAAAATGCGGACGAGGGTCCTCACCCGTCACTCGCAATCGGGATCCTCTTTCGGGGAAAGCCAAGAAAAAATCTTCTGCCAGCTTATTGTCTTGGATGATATTTTTGATCTTCTTAGCGTGCCTATTCAACCTCGGCCTCTTGGCACCGGATCCACTCTATCATATCTCCGTGGCAGGGCTGTCGCGTGTCGTATCCACAGGCACTCATGCTTTTACGAACGCAGGGATCTTGAGTAAAACGCCGCCATAAGTTTTTGATTCTTGAATCGCGTCTTCCAGTGTCTCTGCTGCGCACAAAACACTACATCCGTCTTTGGATACAACTATCCATCTGCCCTTGTAGTGCTTGGCTAAACTAAAAAGATCAAGGTTCTTCTTTGTCATTGCTTCTCCTTTTTTGGCTTTCGATTCTAAAGAGAACAAAATGACAGCAAGATAAACGAAACCCCAACCTTCCGCCAACCTCATCGCCTATCTTCCTGCGCAACGTCCCGGCTTGTCGCTTTACTTGCCTTGTGGCTGTAAAAATAATGCAAGCCCCATGCCAGTCTCCCGCAAGGAGAAGTAGCAAAGGGTCTGCACGAATATGCCTCCATGCGAGCAAGTATCAGCGGCCGAAAAGAGAGGATATTCCCTCCAACAACGCTAGCCAGATTCAGTACGGAAGGAGTAACGAAACCTTTGAGATCGTGTGACTACGTAGGGATTTGTTCTCGAGAGGAAACTTTTTTCACCGATCAAAGCTCGCGAGATAACGCCGGGACGCAGCACAGGAAAGACCGTAGGACGTCGTGTTGGAACCCTTTTGTTTTGAACGGGACTGGCGGTCGACTTTGAGCCAAGCCTGGAGATGCTAATGGAGGAATGGGATGACTCTAAAGCGTGTGACTACCGTTGTCAGTTTAAACTATCTGCTTTCTCTGGAGGAATCCTTACGCTAAATGTTGAACCTTTTCCTAATTCGCTTTCGACGTCAACTATTCCGCCCAGGTGTTCAGTAAACTTCTTCACGATGTAGAGTCCTAGCCCTACTCCGCCGTATAGCCTGGTCTCCGAGCTATCGATTTGCTTAAACTTCTCAAAGATAAGCAGCAAGGTCTGTTCAGCGATCCCTATGCCAGTATCGGCTACCGTGAACTCAAGTTGGGCATTGCCTTGTGCTTCCCGCCTTATCCTTGACGATATCGTCACACGTCCCTTCTGTGTAAATTTGATTGCATTGGTGATGAGGTTCTGAAGAATATGCTTAAGCTTTTGGCCGTCGGTATTTACCTCGGGAAGATTCGAGGGATAGTCCCACACCAGAGTGATGTCCTTTTCCAGGACTTCGAAGTTCGATTTCAGCCCATCGAGGAATATCCCGATGTTCAAACGGCGTCTTTCCACCTCGACCTCTGTCGCTTCTAGAGTCGTGGCACAAAGAATCCTATTGACCATGTCGAGAAGATCTTGAGTACGGCTCACGATTTTCATGCAGGCCTCTTGCTGTTTCGGATTAATCCCGCCCAATATCCCGTCCCGGATCAATCCGGTATAACCCATGACCACGTTCAGTGGGGTGCGCAGCTCATGGGACATGACGCTGAGAAATTCGTCCTTTACTCTGTTGGACTTGACCAATTCCTCATAGAGCTGGGCATTGTGAATCGCGCTGGCAGCCTGGCCTGTCAGAGTCACAAGAAATTCGATCTCCTCCTCGGTAAATTCGTGTTCCTCTCGGGTATAGACCCCCAGGGTGCCCAGGACTTCACCTTTGGCGATCAAGGGGAATCCTGCATAAGAAACCAACCCGTACTTAAGGTGGATATTAGGGTTATGCGTTCGTGCGTCTGATTGAACGTTGCGAACAACCAAGGGAGCCCTTGTCTCGACCACTGTCTTGGCCCGGCCGAACCGCAATCTTACCTCTTGTGCCCTCCATTCCTCCTCGTTGAGATTACGACAGGCTAAAAAATCTAAGGCACCGGTCCGTCGATTTAACAAGCGCACCGTGATCGCCGAGAGGAAAGGTAAAAAGAGTTGGATCTTTTCCAGCAGCAGGTCAAGCCTCGTGCGGAGATCCAACGTAGAAACCATGGCCATCTGAGTGTCATGCAGAGCGTGAATACGCTCATGATGGCTTTGGACCATGTTGTCAGACCCAGGAGCTAATGGAGGCACTTAGACTCGCTCCGTATATTCAGTTTCAAAATTGTTGTCAAGAAAAATAACTTCTATGGACCTTGTGGACAGCAGGTGGGAGTCATTGTTGGCCTGGGATGATGACATCGCCGCTCACAAGCTGATATGATGCGGTCAATCATGGCAAACGCATCTGACCGCCCACAGCCGCTCTATATCGTCTCGAATAGATTGCCGTTCAACGTGCGTGTCGACAACGACAAGTTGGTCTTCCAGGAAAGCGCCGGCGGGCTTGTCACTGGCCTGGCTTCCTATATCGAGTCGTGCAAGCGGGCGAACACCCTTTCTGAGGATCACGCTTGGATCGGATGGCCGGGAAGCACAGTCATGCCCCCGTTGAGAGAGGAGTTGAAGAGAGAAGCGCTGGCCAAGTTCCAGTCCTATCCCGTCTTCTTATCCGAAGAAGAGATGGATCAGTTCTACTTTGGCTTTTGCAACTCGACCATCTGGCCGTTATTTCACTACTTCCCCTCTTTTACTGTCTACCAGGGCAATCTCTGGGAGCAGTACAAACACGTTAATGAGGTCTTTTGCGATGCAGCCATGGAGGTGGTCAAGCCGGATGGCCTCGTGTGGGTCCACGACTACCACCTTATGCTGCTGCCGCGGCTGCTCAAGGCGAAAGCTCCGGACCTCCTGGTCGGATTCTTTTTGCACATCCCGTTCCCTTCATTCGAGGTGTTCCGGCTTTTACCGGGGCAGTGGCGGCGCGAAATCTTAGAAGGTCTACTGGGCGCTGATCTGATCGGTTTTCACACCTACGAGTACGGCCAACATTTTCTCCAGAGCGTGCTGCGGATTCTGGGGCACGAGCAGCGCATGGGCCAAATCCTGACTCCGGAGCGCGCCGTGAAAGTGGAAACCTTTCCCATGGGAATCGACTTCGAAAAATTTTCGAGGGCTTTGGAGAATGCCGCCATTAAAGCGGAAGAAGAAGAGCTCAGAACGACACTCTCGCAGTTTAAGGTCATCCTTTCGGTCGATCGGCTCGACTACTCAAAGGGGATTTTGAACCGGCTGGAAGGTTTCGAAAGCTTTTTGGAAGCTAATGCCGAACACCACGGGAAGGTCGTGATCCTCATGGTCGTTGTCCCATCTCGCATCGGAGTCAGCCAGTATGATCTGATGAAGAGACAAATCGAGGAACTCGTCGGAAAAATCAATGGCCGGTTCGGAAAGATAGGCTGGACTCCCGTGGTTTATCAATATCGCTCCGTCCCCTTTCAATCTTTGGCTGCCCTTTACAGCGTCAGTGATATCTGCCTCGTGACGCCTTTACGGGACGGAATGAATCTTGTAGCCAAGGAGTATGTCGCGACACGGAAGGACGGTACGGGCGTCCTGATCCTCAGCGAGATGGCCGGCGCGGCAAAAGAACTCGCAGAGGCCATCATCGTTAACCCAAATAATAGGGAAGAAATTGCGGAAGCTTTGAGCGCAGCCCTGGAAATTCCTGTCGAAGAACAGAAAAGACGCAACCAAATCATGCAGCGGCGGCTACAGCGTTACGACGTCATGCGGTGGGCGCGAGACTTCGTAAACCAGCTCGCGGCGATGCGAGATGTCCAGAATCGAATTCAGGCCAAGCTGCTGCCGGACACGGTCCGCACCGCGATCGTGGACCGCTACAGGCAAAGCAAACGGCGCGTCCTTTTTTTGGATTACGACGGAGCTACCAGTCATCTGACGCAATATACTTTTCGCATCCGGCTGGACGAAGCAAAAGTACACACGGTGCAAAAGCTTTCTGCCGATCCTCGAAACACGGTCGTCGTCCTCAGCGGACGACCGCGGGATTCTTTGGCGGCTTGGTTCGGGCATCTGCCCGTTGGCTTAGTCGCTGAGCATGGCACTTGGCTTAAAGCAAGCGACGGCCCTTGGCGGATATCCAAAAACCTGACGAGCGAATGGAAGAAAAAAGTGTTGCCTATATTTGAAATTTACGCGGACCGTCTGCCCGGCGCCTTCGTGGAAGAAAAAGAATACTCGGCCGTGTGGCATTACCGGGCTGCCGACCCGGATCAGGCTTCGCTCCTCGCCGCCGAAATGACGGATCATCTCCTTAAATTCACCTCGCAGACGGATCTACAGGTATTCCAGGGAAACAAACGGGTGGAAATAAGACACGCCGGCATCAACAAAGGAACTGCGGCCTTGGACTGGCTTTCAAAAAGGGGGTTCGACTTTGTGCTCGCGATAGGCGACGATTCGACCGACGAGGATTTGTTCAGCGTCTTGCCGGACTCAGCCGTCTCCATTCAGGTTGGCTTCGCTAGCACCCATGCTCGTTACAACCTCCGGACCGCCGATGAAGCCATGGACCTTCTGAAATCCCTCGCTGAAGTTCCCGCTATAACACGCGAGCCTGGACAAAACTAAAAGTGCTGAGCCCGCTGAATTCGAACCCACCACAGAATGAGGTGGATTCGATGAGCGAATAGGATTCCGTATGGATGAAAGTCTATTCCAATTCGGACTGACAGCACTTGTCACGTTGGCTGTAGTCGTTGATCCGCTCGGCGTCGCACCGATTTTTGTTGCCTTGACTCGCGAGCTCGACCCCGTTGAACGCCGCAATACTTTGGTACGGGCTCTAGTCAACGCCTTCGGCGTGACGGTGTTCTTCCTATTGGGTGGCCGCTTAATGCTTTCCTATCTAGGCGTGACGGTCCACGCCTTCGCCATCAGCGGCGGGATCCTCTTATTCACGGCCGCGCTGCCTATGCTTTTCGGCCAGCGACCCGGCCTCCAAGCCCCGGAGCGTGATGAACAGAGGGCGGCGGGGGAAAACATTGCCATCTTTTCCCTGGCGGTCCCACTGCTTTCGGGTCCCGGCACGATCACGACCGTATTGCTGCTGGCAAACCAGGCCGGCAGTGATGTTCGCCGTATAGGAAGACTCGTGACCGTGATTGCTGTTGTCTACGTGGTCGCTTGGCTGGTACTGGGCGCCGGAGAGCGACTGATGACGCGTTTAGGTGCGGGGAAAGTACATATCATGACGCGGGTGTTGGGAATCGTGCTCGCCGCGCTCGCGGTGCAATACTGCCTCAACGGTATCACAGGGTACTATGATTCCCTGACGGGTCGCTAGTCAATTTCTGTGCAAGATCTGACGTAGGGAATTTGATAACAAATGTAGGGAATTACACTCAGACAAAATCGGCCCTCCGTAGCCGCACTCAATAAAATAAACCAACGGACGATCTGGTATCGGATTTGCAGAATAGATCCTTTAGCTGGAGGGTTATTCAAGCTGAATCTGAAGGAGGTCGCTTATGATAAGAAAAATTACTGCCTTAGCTATTTTCGTTAGTACAGTGTATCGAGCAACAACACCAGCGCGATGGGCGGTTACCCTTGAACAAATTTCAGAGATGATTTTTTAGTGGTTGCAGTTGTCTTCCTCTAACGACACAGCACGACGTTTCCCGGATAGCTCGGACCAACGAGCTGCCGAGGCGCCCCCCTTGCTTTTATCTCCCGAAGGCCTGTGGAGGCTGATTAAAATCAGTTTTCAAAAGTGGTACGCCGATAGTCCTTTCCAGCTCGCCGCGGCCTTAGCTTATTACACGCTATTTTCGCTTGCCCCTCTCCTTATAATCTTAATTGGCATCGTGGGACTGTTCTTTGGCAGCTCTGAAGCGGAGAGCCACATCGTGGGAGGGATTTCAGAAATGGTCGGCCAACAAAGCGCCATGGCTATCCAGGAAATCGTTCGTAATGCCAACGAAGAAGGGGGAGGACTGCTTGCCACCCTTGTGGGATTCGCTCTGCTCTTGTTCGGCGCCGGCGGCGTAGTGGGCCAGCTCCAGTATTCTTTAAATTCAATCTGGGGTGTCACTGCGAAGCCTGACCACGGCTGGTGGTCGATTATCCGGGCGCGCTTTCTGTCCTATGCCATGTTGGTGGGTATCGGTTTTTTACTGCTCGTCTCACTTGTACTTTCAGCCGTCTTATCAGCTATGACAAAATACCTGGGTGAGTTCCTTCCGGGCGCAGATTTCCTGTGGCACTCCGCGGATATTTTCATATCTTTTGGTTTCATCACTGTGCTTTTTGCAATGATCTACAAAGTATTGCCCGACGTGCACATTGCCTTAAAGGACGTTTGGATCGGAGCCGCCTTAACCTCGCTCTTGTTTACTCTGGGGAAATTTTTAATCGGCCTCTACTTGGGCCAGGCGAGTGTCGCTGCAACCTACGGCGCAGCCGGTTCCCTTGTCACAGTCCTATTGTGGGTCTATTACTCCGCTTTGATTTTCTTTTTCGGAGCGGAGATTACTGAGGTCTATGCAACCGAATACGGAAGCGGACTCGTCCCGACCGAATTCGCAGAAAAGATCCAAGATAGGGGAAAGGATGCAGGGAAATGCCGCCGCCATTAGGAGTTGGCTGCAGGCAATTATTGGGAAATTCAGCAACGACAGAAGTAGGAATCTTGGAGCAACTCGGGGGGAGCGGGTGGGCCATAGCGGAAGTGAAATTCAACCAACCACAACCCAACAACACGCAAAGAAACATAAGGCAGGGTAAGTTTGTTTCCGCTGCTTCTTACTTGCAGGCGTGTTTCAAATATGGATTGCACGGCCGGCCACCGCGAGCGCAGCCTCTCTAAGAGCCTCTGAAAGTGTTGGGTGAGCGTGGCATGAACGGGCCAGATCCTCGCTGCTCGCACCAAATGCGATCGCAGTACTGGCTTCTGCAATAGTTTCTGCCGCTTGCGGGCCCAAAACGTGGACTCCCAGTATGCGATCGGTCTCAGCATGCGCTAAGACCTTGATCATGCCCTCTGTCTGACCCAGAGTGTGCGCCCGGCCGTTGGCACGAAAAGGGAAGATTCCGCGTCGAAAATCGATCCTAGCTTCTTTTAACTCTTCCTCCGTCTTCCCTACCGCGGCGATCTCCGGTTGAGTGTAGACGACGTTTGGAATGGCGTCGTAATTGACGTGCCCATAACCCGTAGCGAGGTGCTCGACACAGGCGATTCCCTCCTCCTGGGCTTTGTGGGCGAGCATGGGGCCGCGAATGACGTCGCCTATGGCAAAGTTACCTGCTACGGTGGTCCTGAAGCGGTCATCGACCTGAATGCGATCTCTTGGATCAGTTTTGATTCCTAGCTCTTCAATACCGAGGCCTTCCGTGTTGGGAACTCGTCCGACAGCGACAAGCACCCGATCGCAAGAAAGTGGCTCGCTTCCATCGCACTCAATCACGCAATGTCCGTCTTCAACCCGAGCCGCCTGAACCCGGCTCTTCAAGCGGAATTCAAGTCCTTGCTTCCGAAAGGTCTTCAGCGCCTCGGCCGCAAGGGCGCCATCCATCTCAGGTAAGATGCGGTCCAGATACTCCAGCACCGTAACTCTTGCGCCGAGCCGGCGCCAGACCGAGCCCAGCTCGAGACCAACGGCTCCTGCCCCGATCACCACGAGGTGGGCAGGGACTTCGCTATAACGGAGCGCCTCCGTGCTCGTCCCAATACGCTCACCATCCATCTCTACTCCTGGCAAGCCGGCCGGCTTGCTCCCCGTCGCGATCAGGATGTTACGCGCCTTGAGCTCGGTCTCGCCTTCCTCGTTCCTAAACACGACTCGATCGGCAGCATCGATCCGGCCATGACCAAAGTAGCGCGTGACCCCCTTGCGTTTGAAAAGAGTATCGAGACCTTTGGTTAAGCTATCCACGGACCGCTCTTTGCGCCGCATCATGACGGCGAGGTCAAACTCGACTTGAGGTAGCCGGATACCATGTTCCGCCATTTTTTCCTTGGCTTTATGGAAGAGTTCGGTCGACTCGAGCAGAGCCTTGCTTGGGATGCAGCCGATTCGGAGGCAGGTGCCTCCTAAGGCTGCTTCCTTTTCAACGCAGCCTACGTCGAGGCCGAGCTGCGCGGCCCGAAGCGCCGCCACATAGCCGCCAGGACCCGCGCCAATAATGATAAGATCGTGCTCCCGTGGCTTCATACCGATTTTCGATTTTTACTTCGAAATCTGAGCTATCAGCAGTCAGCCATTCTTGTCGCTATCACCCTCACCCTGCCCTCTCCCTTGAAGGGAGAGGATAAAGATGAGGGTCTAAAAGTTTCAAATATCTTTGATTAGATTTTGGATTAAATCGAAAATCCAAAATCTATAATCAAAAATCAACTACACCTCCAGCAGCATGCGCGCGGGCTCTTCGATTGTCTCCTTGATGCGGCGTAGAAAGGTCACCGCCTCGCGGCCGTCCACGATGCGATGGTCATAGGTGAGGGCGACGTACATCATCGGACGGATAACGACGATACCCTCGCGCGCTACTGGTCGCTCCTGTATAGCGTGCATTCCTAGGATCCCGCACTGGGGGGGGTTTATGATCGGAGTCGAGAGCAGCGAGCCATAGATCCCGCCGTTGGTAATGGTAAAGGTACCCCCCTCGAGCTCCTCCGGTTTGAGTTTGTTCTCTTGGGCGCGGCGGGCAAAGTCGGCGATGGCGGTCTCGATCTCGGCAAAGCTCATCCTTTCAGCATTGCGCAACACCGGCACCACTAGACCCCTCCCGCCCCCGACGGCTATGCCGATGTCGTAATAGTTGCGATAGATGATATCGTTGCCGCGTATCATCGCGTTGACTTGAGGAATAAGCTTGAGAGCTTCGATGGAGGCCTTGACAAAAAACGACATGATGCCGAGCTTGATCCGATGCTTCTCCTGGAAGCGCGCCTGATGCTTTTCGCGCAGGGAATTGACCCCGGACATGTCGATCTCATTAAAGGTGGTGAGAAGCGCCGCGGTTTGCTGAGCTTCGACCAATCGCTGCGCGATCCGCCGACGCACGAGGGTCATCGGAACCGCCTCTTCCTTGCGATCGAGCGGCCTCTCGTGCGCCGGACGCGCTTCGGCCTCGGTTTTTCCGTCTCCTCCATCATCCCGGCGCCGCTCGATGTGCCGCAAGACATCCTCCTTCAACAGGCGCGCGCCGGGCCCCGTAGGTTCCACTTCTTCCGGCCGCAGTCCATGCTCGGATAGAACTCGGCTGGCAGCCGGCATCACGCGGGGCTTTGCTTCGGCCTTCAAGCGTGCGTCTTCGGCTCCCTTACGCTCTTCTGTCCTCGTCTCCTTGTCTGTCCTTTCTGTGCTTCTTTCCTTGTCTCTATCCTCCGGTTTCTCGCTTTCAGTTTTCTTCTCTGTCTCCCTTTGAGCCATTTTCCCTGCAATTTCCTCCGCCTCCATGTAGCCAATAGTCTCTCCGACAGAGGCGGGCTCGCCTCTTCGCTTAAGCACCTTGGTGACTGTACCGGAAACAGGGGCCGGTAACTCAAGTGTCACCTTCTCGGTTTCAATGACCACGATGTTTTCGTCCCTTTCGACTCGGTCGCCTTCGGACTTGAGCCACTCTCCGATCTCGACCTCTGTGATCGATTCGCCAACCTCTGGAACCTTGAGTTCAACTGCCATCGCAGGTATTCCTCTCTAGTGAGGGGCTCCTTCAACCATCGCCGAGGGCCGCGGCCAGGAGCTGCTCCTGCTCGCGCTTGTGGCTGCTTCCCGAGCCAGTGGCCGGGCTTGCCGACTCGGGTCGA
The DNA here is from genome assembly GCA_036004365.1 of Binatia bacterium. Lineage (GTDB taxonomy): Bacteria > Desulfobacterota > Binatia > UBA9968 > UBA9968 > DP-36. The sequence goes on along the minus strand of DASYRN010000082.1, from coordinate 3,388 downwards.
GAAACAACCGCGAAGGGAAGCCTATTGAAAAGCTTCTCGCCGAACTTGGCCTGGAGATAGTGCCAGGCCCCCATGTTTTCAGGTTCCTCTTGAACCCAGAACACAGGAGTACCGTCAGGATAGGAAGCCAGGACCAACCGAAGAATCTCCTCGGGCAAGGGATAGAGCTGCTCGATCCTTAGAATGGCAACGTCGTTGCGCCCTACTCTATCTCGCTGCTGTTCAAGCTCATAATAAATCTTCCCGCTGCAGAGAATCACTCGCTCGAAACGCTCGGCTTCGTTACGGCGCGGGTCACGGATTACGCGCTGGAAAGTTCCCTTGGCGCATTCCTCAAGGCTTGATACCACACGCGGATGGCGCAGGAGGCTCTTGGGAGTCATGACCACGAGCGGCTTACGCCAGCGGCGCAGAGCCTGGCGCCTCAGGCAATGGAAGTATTGGGCCGGGGTCGTCGGATAGACCACCTGAATATTGTCGTTAGCAGCGAGCTGAAGGAAACGCTCGAGGCGAGCGCTCGAGTGCTCCGGACCCATTCCTTCGAACCCATGCGGCAAAAGCAGCACGATACCGCTCAAACGGGACCACTTCTCTTCAGCGCTAGTCATGAACTGGTCGATGATGACTTGGGCGGCATTAGAGAAGTCTCCGAACTGGGCCTCCCAAAGGACCAAGCCGTCCGGGAAGTCTAGGCTGTATCCGTATTCAAAGCCGAGCGCCCCGAGCTCCGAGAGCGGGCTGTTATAGATTTCCACCGGCGCTTGGTCGGGAGAGAGATGCTGGAGAGGAGTGTAGGTATGGCCATCTTCGAAATCGTAAAGAACCGCGTGCCGCTGGCTGAAAGTCCCCCGGGCAGTGTCCTGCCCAGTCAGGCGTACGCGGATTCCCTCCACGGCGAGGCTTGCAAAGGCTAGAGCCTCCGCGCCGCTCCAGTCCAGCGGCCGCTTGCCCTGTGCCATCTCGCGCCGAACTCGGACGCCACGCTCGATCTTTGGATGGGGATGAAAATCCTCAGGAAATCTCGTCTGGATCTCCAGCAGGTCTGAAAGACGTTCCTGCTTCACTCCTGTGTTTACCTCCTCCGCCTCACTCTCACGTCCGCCGTAATAACCGCTCCATATCCCACCAAGCGTCTGGGACCGAGGAATGTATTTCTCATTGCGGGCCTCGGACAGTTCTTTCTCGAGAAGCTCACGCCGGCGCGCTGCAATTCCATCTGCCTCCTCGCGCGTCACGCCGCCAAGCTGAAGCAGGTGCTCGAGATAACCTTCGCGCACCGGCTTGCGCTTTGCGATCGCTCGGTAGAGCACCGGCTGAGTAAAGGTCGGCTCATCGCCTTCATTGTGACCGAGCCGCCGGTAGCAGTACATGTCGATGACCACGTCGCGCTTGAAGGTTCGGCGAAAGTCCATGGATAGTCGCACAACCTGCGCGACAGCCTCCGGATCTTCGCCGTTTACGTGGAATATGGAGATTTGAAGCATCTTGGCCACATCTGTCGTGTAAGTACTGGACCTGTATTCATCCGGTGATGTGGTAAAGCCGATCTGATTGTTCACGATAACGTGAAGCGTGCCGCCGACACTGTACGCTTCGAGTTGGCTTAGGTTGAGGGTCTCCTGGACTACGCCCTCGCCGGCGAAGCTCGCGTCTCCATGGATCAAGAGCACCATGCCACGATTCCGTCCAATATCGCCGACACGGTCCTGCTTGGCGCGCATGCGACCCACCGCCACAGGATTCACAAACTCGAGGTGACTCGGATTAAAGCAGAGCGAAAGATGGACCTTGCGCCCCGAACTGATCTTCCAATCGTTGCTGTATCCAAGGTGATATTTGACGTCTCCACGAGGCACACGGAGCTCCTGTTCTGGGTCCTCGAATTCACGGAAGATGTCCCGTGGACTCTTACCGATGATGTTCGCAAGAACATTGAGACGACCGCGATGGGCCATCGCCAAGACGATCTCGTCAAGACCATCCTCGCCGCCCTTTTCGATGGCCAGGTCCAGCAACGGAATCAGGCTCTCAGCCCCTTCCAGGGAAAAACTCTTAGCTCCAATAAACTTCTTCCTAATAAACTCTTCGAAGATGACTGCGTCTGTAAGTCGGGTCAGTATGCGAATCTGTTCCTCCCGGGTGAGATTCAGACGATTCTCTGTTCCTTCCATGCGCTCCTGCAGCCACCTCCTCACGGACAGGTCATCGATGTGCATGAACTGAGCTCCAATAGAGCGACAGTAGGTGTTGCGCAACCGTTCCAGTATCTCGCGGAGCTTGAGCGGGCCGTCGCATTGAATGGTCTCGCATGAGAACCGCCGGTCCATGTCGGCTTCGGTGAAGCCATAGAACTTCGGATCGAGCTCGGCAGGACTTGGCCGCGGCCTACTCAGCGGATCGATGCGGGCCACCATGTGACCCCGCACTCGGTAGTTGCGGATAAGCTCATCGACCCGGTCTTGAAGAGCAGCCACCTCCGCTTCCCCCACGTCTTTCGCGCCATCCTGGCCGGGAGGATTGAAGATGCTAAATGCCTGAAATGACGGCCCGAGCCTTACGTTGCCATCCGGAAGATCGCCGTTTGAGAATTGCTCGAAATAGCGGCGCCAATCGGCCGACACCGAAGAGGGATCGTGCAGATAATCCAGGTAGAGCTGCTCTACAAAGGCGAGGCTCAAACTATTAACCTGACTCTTTTCTTTATCTGTTGGACGATTCATAGAATCCGCGCTCAAAATGAACCTGCGCTCAAGAATTTCCTTCGGCGTTCACATCCTCCTTCAATCATTGTCAATCTACGGACAGATGGCAAGGCCTGTGCCAAGCCAATACGCAGCACCAATTAGTTGATTTTGAAGCGCTGCTTGCTGAAGGTCGGTGCTAGACCAATTCTCTTACTGCAGGGATTTCCCTTCGAGTCGCTGCTAGCCTGACCTCGCACAAACCATACTTGTTTTGTTCTCTACCGTCACCCATAATAGACTTAGTGGCTAATCTTCAGCGGGCGTGAAACAGCACCGTCAATTTTATACGACCCATACCGTCTTCTAGAATGCGCTTGCATTCGCGCCTCCCTGTGCACAGATGGTCGAGCATAAGATAGCGGGACAGAAAGCAAGAGACGCGCAGGCCTTTTTGTTCGATCTGGACGGAACTCTGATAGACAGCGTCTATCAGCACGTGTTGGCGTGGCGAGAAGCTTTGGCGGAGACAGGAATAGAGTTGGCGGTCTGGCGCATTCACCGGCGCATCGGAATGAGCGGGGGCTTGCTGGCTCATGCTCTTCTGCGAGAGACAGGTCATAGAGTCACCCCTGAAGAAGCGGCCCGCCTTCAACAAAGACACGCGGAAGCGTACGCCCGCCAGATCGGCCAGGTTCGTCCGCTTC
>DASYRN010000081.1:0-5921 GCA_036004365.1 Binatia bacterium | reverse complement strand
ACAATACCAAAATGGTGACGCCCCGCAAGTCAACCCCCGAAATCGCCCAGACCCGAGCCAGGGTGAAAAAGATCATCGAGAAACTCAACCGGGCTTACCCCGACGCCAAGCTGGCTCTTAATTTCTCCAATCCTTTGGAGTTGCTTATCGCTTTAATCCTAGCCGCTCAGGCCAGAGACGACCTCGTGAACCAAGTAACCGCCCATTTATTTCGGAAGTACCACAGCGCCAAAGATTATGCTGATGCGCCGATCAAAAAGCTACAAGAGGATATCCGGAGAATCAACTTCTATCGCAAGAAAGCGAAACTGATTCAGAACTGCTGCAGAGAGATCGTCAACCGGTTTGACGGAAAGGTGCCGAACAACCTGGACGACCTTTTAACACTCCCCGGAGTCGGTAGGAAAACTGCCAACATTCTCTTGGGCAACGCCTTCGGCCAACAGACCATCGGCGTCGACACCCATGTCATGCGTCTGTCTCAAAGATTGGGTCTAACTCGGAACACCAACCCGGACAAGATCGAATTCGATTTGATGGCACTGGTTCCAGAAGACAAAAGAGTCCGCTTCTGCCATCTTCTCCAGTACCACGGCCGCCGCGTCTGCTTGGCCAAAAAGCCCCGCTGTCCTGAATGCATTATTAACGATCTCTGCCCGTATCCCGAGAAGACAAAGACCTAATTTATGCTAGAGTCTCTCGCGAGCCTGGCGTATGGATTCACCATCGCGCTCCAGCCGCAAAACCTCCTCTATTGCTTCATCGGCGTCACGATGGGGACGCTCGTCGGCGTCCTTCCCGGGATAGGCCCGACAGCTACGATAGCTTTACTCTTGCCGGCTACTTTTCACCTCAATCCGGTCTCGGCCATCATCATGCTTTCGGGCATCTGCTACGGAGCCATGTACGGCGGCTCCACCACTTCGATCTTGTTGAACATCCCCGGTGAAGCTTCGTCTGTCGTCACCTGTCTTGACGGCTACCAAATGGCGCGCCAAGGGCGGGCTGGCCCGGCTCTTGGAATCTCCGCCTTCGGTTCCTTCATCGCCGGCACGTTCAGCATCTTAGGCCTTGTCGTGCTCGCACCCACGTTGGCTGAGTTCGGGCTCAAATTCGGCCCGCCGGAGTACTTCGCCCTTATGATCATGGGCATGAGCGTGGTCGCATATCTTGCCAGAAAGTCGATGATCAAGGCTTTGATGATGACGGTCTCTGGCGTCATTCTGGGATGCATTGGCTTAGATCCCATCACGGCAACGCCCCGCTTTACTTTTGGCATACTCGATTTAACCGACGGCATCGGCCTCGCGCCCGTGGTCATGGGCTTGTTCGGCATAGCAGAGGTTCTCGAGAACCTCGGCGTGCTTACGAAGGCTGAAATCTTTGCTGGTAAAATCAAGGGACTGTTTCCAAATCGGGATGACTGGCAGCGATCGATCGGGCCGATCACCCGCGGATCCTTGTTGGGTTTTTTCCTCGGCCTTGTCCCCGGCGTGGGAGCGATCGTTCCCCAGTTCTTGAGCTATGCCTTGGAAAAGAGACTCTCAGCCCACCCGGAGCGCTTCGGCAGTGGCGAAATCGAGGGGGTAGCCTCCCCTGAGGCGTGCAACAACGCCGCTACTGGTGGAACCTTTATTCCGCTCCTAAGCCTCGGCATCCCGTCGAACGCGATGACCGCGGTTCTTCTCGGAGCCCTGATGATCTATGGTCTCACTCCCGGCCCGTTGCTGATCAAAAACTCTCCTGACCTGTTCTGGGGGGTCATCGCGAGCATGTACGTCGGAAATATCCTCCTCCTGATTCTTAACCTGCCGCTGATTCCCCTCTGGGTGAGCATCTTGAAGATTCCTTATTCTTACCTTTCCTCCTTTATCATTTTGTTTTGCCTGATCGGCGCCTATAGCCTCAACAACAACACCACCGATATCTACATCGCAGTCCTTTTCAGTTTTTTCGGCCTCTTAATGAAAAAATTCGATTTCGAGCCCGCTCCTCTGGTGCTGGCTTTTGTTCTGGGTCCGCTGCTCGAGACGGCCTTAAGGCGCTCCCTCATTCTGTCGGACGGGAGCTTTCTGATTTTCTTCCAAAGGCCCATAGCGGCGGGCTTTATCCTTTTCGCCCTCTTTGTCCTTGTGGTTCCGCTATTCAGCAAGATAAGATTGGGGCCCGGACTCGGTGAAGAGGACTAGAATCACTCTCAACACGTGCGGCGCTGTCGCCTGGTTTACCTTTGGGCTCTCGGTCTGCTATGGGGCGAGCCGACTGGGCTTGGGGAACATTACTGATCCGGGCCCTGGTTTTATCTTCTTTTGGTCGGGATCGATTCTGACGCTTTTGTCGCTCATGCTTTTATTCAATTCCCTTCAAGAGACCGCTCCGGAAGATCGAGAGACCGGACGGACAAACTGGACAAAAGTCGCTTGCGTTCTCGCGGCCCTCTTGTTCTTCGCCTTTTTTTTAGAAAAACTTGGCTTCGTTTTCACCACTTTCCTCCTCTTGTGCTTTCTCTTGGGGGTTAGCGGCGGAAAAAGTTGGCTTCCTGTTCTCGGTGTGGCGAGCGCTGCTGCAGTCGGGAGCTTTGCGCTTTTTGAGCTTTGGTTAAAGATCAGGCTTCCCAAGGGCATCTTTGGTTTCTGATTCAAAAAGGAGGGGAAAATGGCGCTGCCAAGAAAGATGATTGTGGTCGCTCTAACTTCGGTACTGGGAATCTTCTATTTCGCTGCTCCCTCAGCGTGGTCTCAGGAAAAATATCCATCTCGCCCGATTGAGCTGGTCGTCGCTTTTCCCGCAGGCGGCTTCGCCGACGTCACAGGGAGAATATTCGCTGAAGAGATGTCGAAGGTACTCAATGCTCCAATCGCACCCATCAATAAAGGTGGAGCTACTGGCAGTCTTGCCGCCACCAGTATGCTCAATGCCCCGAGGGACGGATACAGTCTTTTAGTCAATACGCTGGGAGGGATGGTTCTGGCGCCAGTCACACTTAGAGACATCACCTATGACACCAACAGGGATTTTTACCCGGTCGCCTTCATCACATCGGCGCCCGATGGACTCACAGTGCGGGCGGAGTCTCCCTATAAAACCATCCATGACCTGATCGACGCTGCCAAGAAGAACCCAAACAAATTATCCTACGGCACCGCCGGAACCGGAGTCGGCGGTCATTTCAATGCCGTGATCTTCTCCCAAAGCGCCGGCATCAAGATCAAACATGTACCTTATAAAGGAGGAGGGGAGTACATTCCGGCGCTTTTGGGCGGGCATCTGGACTTCGTCGTCGGCACGGCGATCCCTATTCTTCCGCATGAAAACGCCGGCAAGGTGAGGACCTTAGCGCTTATGGGCCGCAACAAAATGAAGGCACTTCCCAACATCCCAACGACTGCTGAGACGGGCATCAAGGGAGATTACCTGGATAGCTGGGCCGGCTGCTTCGTGGCTGCAGGCACGCCCAAGCCGATCATCGATACCCTTGTGGCTGCGGCTGAGAAAGTCATCAAATCGAAGGATTTCGGCGCCAGGATCGAAAAGACCGGAGGCACCGTTCAGTACGTCTCACCGTCTGAATTTCAGTCCATGATCGAAAAAGAAAAGAACACTGCGCTCGAAGTCGCCAAGAAAGAAGGATTGCTGCAAGGCGTGAAGTAAGAAAATGGATTCGTCGGCGCTCTGATTATTGGCGATTTCCCATGAAGATCACAGGCATTCAGTCACAGGTCGTGAAGTTGCCCGCCGAAGAGCCACTTGCTGGCGGGCCGCCCTTCCACCGGCCGTTTCACGAGTTTGTCACCCTGCGGATTGAGACGGACGATGGCATCGAGGGAATCGGCGTCAGTTTTTTTGCCACGGCGCTGACCGCCACTCTGAAGCTGGCCGTCGACCAGCTTGGCGCGATAGTTATCGGAGAAGACCCGCTTCGCATCGAAGCCGTCGGACAGAAGCTCCGCGATGCGACCGGCGGCTGGGCCGGCCCTGGTGGAATCTCCACGCTCGCTTTTTCCGCCATCGACATGGCGCTTTGGGATATCAAAGGTAAGGCGCTTGGCCAGCCCCTTGCGATGTTGCTCGGCGGCCTCCGCGATCGCATTCCCACCTATGCCAGCGGTGCACTCTTGCGGACCCATCCATTGGAGCATGTCGTGAAGGCGGCGCCACTGCTGGTGGAGAAAGGCTTCAGGCAGATGAAGATGCAGCTCGCACTGCCGGGTAACGCGACGCCGCGCCGCGAAGTGGAGCGCGCCCGGCTCATCCGCGAGGCTATCGGGCCGGATGTCGACCTCATGTGCGACATCAATCAGCGCTGGAGCGTGAACCAGGCTATCGACATCGGCCGGCGGATCGAGGACGTCCACTTGTATTGGCTTGAGGACGTGACCGCACACGACGATTATGCCGGGCTAGCGCGCGTCGCCGACGCGCTAGTGACACCGGTGTCCGGCGGTGAGTACGTGTACGGCATCACGCCCTTCCGCCACATGCTCGAAGCACGCTCGGTCGACATCGTGATGATCGACCTTCTACGGGTTGGCGGCATCGCGAACTGGATGAAGGTCGCGGGAATGGCGGAGGCCTTCAACTTGCCGGTGGTCAGCCACCTTTTTCCCGAGATCCATGTGCATCTTGTGGCGGCCATCCCAAACGGACTCACCGTCGAGTACATGCCATGGTCGTTCAGGCTCTTCGAAGAAGTGCCCGTGCCGGTGAACGGCGAGCTGACTGTATCCTCGAAGCCCGGTCTCGGGCTCACTTTCGATCGCGACGCCATCAACCGTTACGCCGGTGGCTAGTTCCCGAAAAGCAGAGCGCCCGGTTTGCCATCTTCTTCAATATCCTCGAAGGCGCGTCTGCTTGGCCAAGAAACCCCGCTGCGCCGAATGCACATCAGCGATCTGTGTCCTTATCCGGACAAGACAGAAGGCTAAGCGAAACTTTAATGCCCAGTTGATGCACAGTGGATACTGCGGTTTGCCTTGTGAGTCGTAGTTGTAGGAACCGCCGGGTTTTTTTGTTTATTAAGGCCCTGGACGAACGACAGAATCTGCGCCAAAGTTAGAAGGCACACGGCCTAAGGAGAAAAAGTACTTCGTGACTATAGCAGCGACTGCGCATTCTGAGGCATGGCCAAACTTACTTTTGGAGGCTTGGAGCGATACTTGCGCGACGTTACATCTGTGGACCCAGATCGTCGGAAAGATTCGCCTCGCCAAGAGTCCTTGGGTTAATCACTCGTGGCACGTGACGCTTTACGTTACGGCCAGAGGACTCACGACTTCGCCTATCCCTTACGGCATGCGGACGTTCCAAATCGACCTTGACTTCATCAGTCATCAGCTGACTATTCAGTCGAGCGAGGGCGGTATTGGCCATCTTCCGCTTCAACCTCAATCGGTTGCAGCCTTCTACAGACGGCTGATGGAAGAGATGGAGAAGCTCGAGCTTCACGTGCAGATCCGGAAGAAACCCAACGAACTTCCGAGCCGATAGCGTTCGACCGAGACGAGGTTCATGCAGCGTACGATCAGGAATACGCCAACCGGTTCTGGCGAGTCCTCGTCCAGACAGACCGCGTCTTCAAACAGTTTCGCGCTCGTTTCATCGGTAAGTGTAGCCCCGTGCACTTTTTCTGGGGCGCACCCGATCTCGCTGTGACCCGGTTCTCCGGCCGAAGAGCGCCCGAGCACCCGGGTGGCATACCCCACCTGCCGGATCCTGTCACCCGAGAGGCGTACTCGCACGAAGTGAGCAGCTGCGGATTCTGGCCCGGAGGCGGTCCGATTCCCTATCCCGCGTTCTACTCCTACGCTTATCCGGAGCCCCCGGGCTTCGCAGAAACCCCGGTCAAGCCGGAGGCCGCTTTCTACAGCGCCGAGCTCCGTGAATTCATACTGCCGTACGACGCCGTCCGCGAAGCCGACGCT
>DASYRN010000080.1:0-21608 GCA_036004365.1 Binatia bacterium | reverse complement strand
AGGATCAGCTTCTTGGGTTCGCCGGCCTTCTCGTACAGCCTGATAGATTGTTCTTCCGGGGTGACCGCGTCGTTTTCGACGGCGATAAAGAGCGTCGCGCGGGGCGCGATCTTATGCACTACGTCTTCGGCACTGAACTCCATGAGTGCTTCAGCGCACTGGAGCGGCATGGCATCAGGAATCTTGGACTCGACTTCCTTCTTGACCGTCGTGGTCTTGCGCTCCGGCGTTTGAACCATGATCTCTTCGCGCGCGCTGACAATCTCTCCGGAACCGGTCAGGACGCGCTTCTTTCGGTCGTCGTCGATCCTTTTGAGATAGTCGATCCACTCATATTCCCGGCGCATGGAGTGGAGCCAATCCTTGCCGTTACTGACGCCCAGATAACAGACGGCACATTTGACCCGTGAGTCGATCGCCGCGACATAGATTGCGTTGCCGCCGCCCGTTCCGCCCGAGCCGTAGGTAGCGATCCGATTGGGATCGAGCTCCGAGCGGGTTTGAAGATACGTGATGCCGTTTCGGATGTCCTCGGCCTGCCATTGCGGCATCACCCAGCCGCGATGCTTCCCTTCGCTGTCGCCCCAGCCACGGTAGTCGAAACAGAGACAGGCATATCCGGCCTGGCATAGCCGCTCGAACATCAGGATGTAGTGCTTGGCATCCTTGAGACCGAGAAATCCTGGGCCTTGGATGATAGCCGGCCAGGGTTTGTCTTTGTCGTTATCAGGAAAATAAAGAACGCCGCTCAGCTTATCTCCTTCACTAAAAAAACTGATCTTTTCAGTGCGCATCTTCGACTCCTAATCTCATAGAACGTGTTCGTGATCGTGTTTCGTGTTCGCCACGAGCACGGGCACGAGCGACGAGCACGCGCTATGCGCGCAGCGCCGGTAGAACCTCTTTGCCCAAATAGTCGATCTGCTGGTACCAATCGCCATAGCGAAAGCGGAGGTCGTAAACGATATGGTTCAAGCCGTTCTTCTCGTATTCCTTGGTATCTTTAACAACATCTTCAGGCTTGCCGGCCAAGAGGAGACCGCGAATGTCTTCATAGGTGGAGAATTTACCGAAGTTGACCCAAGTCTTTTTGCTCGGGTTGTTACCTTCCTTGATCAAGCCTTTGGTGTTGACCTTGCCGAGCGCAGTGTCAAGATCTTTATCGATGCTGACGATCGGAATCGCGCCGACGGTGCCCATCGGTCGCCCCCGCGCTTTGTACTGATCACGTAGGTAACCGACCATTTTGATGAAGGTTAGCATCGGGATACGGCCCGGCATCCAGCCGTCACAGTATTCGGCTGCGCGGCGGCAGGAAGCCGGCGTTCCGCCGCCATACCAAATCGGGATCGGGTTAACCGGTGTTGGCTTGAGCGCGACATTCTCGAAGTTGAAATAGTTGTCCTTGTACGTGACCTTCTCGCCCGACCAAAGTCTGCGGCATATCTCGGCGTTGATCTTCGCCAGATTGGCGCGGTCCTGCAGCGTGTTCGGATAGCCCGCGGAGGCGAACTCATGCTGAAATGTACCAAGACCGAGGCCCATGATCACCTTGCCGCCGCAAATGGCGCTGAGACCCGCCATCGCCTGTGCCAGGTGAATCGGATGTCGGTGGGAGATAATCGTCCCCGTGCCGAGAGTCAGCTTTTTGCAGACCGACGCGATCGAGGCGAGTACCAGAAGCCCTTCGATGTGGGTGTTGTCCTCGCCTTCCATTCCGTGCGGCTCGAAGACCAGATGGTCTCTAACCCAAACGGAGTCAAAACCATAGCCTTCGGCCTTTTTCGAACCCTCGATGCACTTTTCAACCGATGCATGGTCGCCAAAATGGGGCAAAAGCAGTCCAAATTTTAATTTCGTCGCCATCTGGTTTCTCCTTTTTGGTCTCTGCGGGTCTAATTCCCCGCACCTTGCTGCGTTAAACTACTTTCCTTTCCGAGGACCGTCATTCCCGCATGCTTTAAGCGGGAATCCAGGCGAAACCGGACCTGGACCCCCGATAAAAACATTCGGGGGTGACGCCTTCGGGATAATTCTCATCGCGTTTTTCTGATATCCCGCAGCTCGCTGCGAGACAATCATTTATGGTCCGTAACCTTCCAGCTGCTTATCAAGGTCGCTTAAGGCCTTAATCGAATCAGCCTTCTTAGTCCAAACTACGGCTATCGCCAGAGCATTAACCAACGAAAAAGCCGGGGTCAGCGAGTTGACCGTGGTATGGAGCCCGCGCTTTGCGTAAAGGCAGACATCCGCTGCTTTAGCTATAGCGGAATTCGGAAAGTCCGTAATGCCTAAAGTCGCAGCCCCTACTCTCTTAGCGTGCTGCAGGGCCGTCTGTATCTCTCTGGGGACACTCAGAAACTCAATCGCAATCAAGACATCCTTCTCTTCCATAAAAGCGAGCTGCTCCAAGAGCGAAGTTCCGCCGGTCAGAAATATCCAGCGGACGTCCTTTTTGACCCGCACCAGCCGAAAGTAGAGGAGATAAGCGAGGGCCATGGAGGCATTGAGCCCCAGGATGAAGACCTTCCGAGCCCGCCAGATCATTTCTACGGCCTTATGGAAATCGGGAAACGATGCGGCTTGAAGGGTTTCCTGTAACAGCTCGATGTCCCGCTTAATCAGCTTTGTGAATATGTCTTCATCATTGCCCAATTCGGCAAAGGTTTGTTCCATCCGCGACGCCGCGCGCAGCTTGCCGCGCATTTCTTTCTGGACATCCCGTCTGAACTCAGGGAATCCTTTGTAACCCAGACTCTTGGCGAATCGCACGACGGTCGATTTGCTGACCCCCACGGCCTGGGCAAGATCCCTTACGTTGGATAGCAGCAGCGCGGCGCTATCGGTTTGAAGATAGTGGCCGAGCCTCTTTTGGGCGCCGTTGAGCGAATCCGTTTTGGCGAAAATCTGTTTAATGGCCGCCATGAAACTTTTGTCTCAATTATCGCACAGAAACTTTCTTGTCAATGATGTTGACAGGGTTTTGTTGCCGCGTTAATTTGCCGAAAACGTCATCTTCACGAGGAGGCAGTGTCTATGGCGAGTAAGACGGTGAAAGAGTTTGAGACGCATCCTTATGTGCAGTTCATGATGGATCAATACAGTCCTTATCGGAAGTGGATAGAATCCGAAGGTATTCCGATTGTCAGCGGTTCCTATGTGGCCGACGTCCGCACCGTGGAGCTGGGAGAATGGAAGAGAAGAGGCGGAAAAGGAGCTTACTTGAGCTTCTCGGATCAGCTGGTTGCCGATGGCTATGTTTGCGAGATATCGCCGGGAGGAGATTTAAAACCCCAAAGGCAGCTCTATGAGGAGATTGTGCTTGTTGCCAGCGGCAGAGGGGCAACGACAATCTGGTATGACGGCTTTCCGAAGCGGACTTTCGAGTGGGAAAGAGGAAGTGTCTTCGCCATTCCTCTCAACGCTTGGCATCAGCACTTCAACGCGAGCGGAAGCGAGCCCACGAGATACGTCGCGCTGACCAGCGCCCCGGTCGCGTTCGAGCTCTACCGTGACCCGGAGTTTATCTTCAACATGAACTATATGTTCAAGGACCGATTCAACCCGGAGGAAGAGGACTTCTTTAACAAACCGGGGAAATATTACACGGAATATTACGGTGGCATCCTGCACTCCAACTTCATCGCCGATATTAGAAAGATCAATCTCGTTCCCAGGGAAAAAAGAGGCAAGGGGACGCGGAACATGTATATCCACATGGCCGGCAGCGCGATGCTCGCGCATGTGTCCCAATTTCCCGTGGGCAGGTACAAGAAGGCGCACCGGCACGGCCCGGGCGCGCATGTCTGCATGTTGGATTCTACCGGCTATACCCTCATGTGGAATGAAGGCGAAGAACCCAAAAAGTATGACTGGCATGAAGGCAGCGTGATCTCGCCTCCGGCCGGGACGTGGCATCAGCACTACAATACCGGAAGAGAGCCGTGTAAGTTCGTCGCCCTCCACGCCAACACTGCGGTGCAGAGGGAGGAGAAGGGAATCGAGCAGATCGAGTTCGAACAAGAGGACGCGGCGCTGAGGAGACTCTATGAGGAAGAGTGCGCGAAGAGCGGCGTTAAGCCGGATATGGGATAGTCTCAGATGCGGACCAGCCGGGAGGTCTCTATGCAGGCAAAAAAGGATTTATATCGCTGGATTATTTGCGGCCTTGCGCTAAGTGTGTTGCAATTCGTTGCGCCTCTGCCGGGCGCGACTGCTGCTCAGCCAGGCGCGGCCCCAGCCAAGACCGAGTCCATCGTCGAGTTGTACGAAAAAGCAAAAAAGGAAGGAGGCCAGCTCAATCTCTATCTTTCCATGGCCACCAGAGCTCAGGAAGTCATCCTGCCCGCCTTCGAAAAAAGGTTTCCAGGCATCAAAGTGAACCATGTTGACCTGACCTCAGATAAGCTCGTGGCCAGGGTTCTGGCGGAAGTGCGCGGCGGTAGAGTGTTAGGAGACATCTTTGGTGGGACCTTGGGATATTTGGCGCAGGTGCGAGACCAGAACCTGCTCACAGACATAGAGCTTCCTGAAGCCGGCGCATATCCTGCGCACCTCAAGGGGAGCTATTGGTTGGCCACGGATATCCAGTATTTCATCGCCGGCTGGAACAGCGATCAGGTTAAAAAAGGGGACGAGCCGAAGCAGTTTGAAGAGCTTGCGGAGCCGAAGTGGAAGAATAGATTGATGGCTGAGCCGCGCGATTTTCAGTTGCTCATAGGACTGGCGAAACGTAAGTATATGAGCGATGAGAACGCGATCGGTCTCTTGAAGCGAATTGCCGCGAACAATGTGGAATTCCATAAGGGCCACTCGCAGCTCGTTGAGTTATTGGTAGCGGGACAGGCTGCGGTTTGTCTGACCTGCTACTCGCACCACTTTCCGCCCAGGATGAAGAAGGGTGCTCCGATCTCTCCCATGCTCACGGAGGGCGTGGGCGAGGTCGGCGGTACCGTCGCAGTCCTGAAGGGAGCGCCGCATCCCAATACTGCTTTGCTTTGGGCTCGTTGGGCTACCAGCGAAGAGGGCCAAACAGTCTACGCTCAGGCGGGGGAGACACCGGCCCACCCGAAGGTGGAGCCCCTGGAGAAGACGCGGCCGGCCAAGGTCTATGCGCTTAGCATTGATGATGTAAAGGAATTCCCCAGGTACGAAAAGCTTTGGAAGGAAATCTTCCAGCTGCGTTGAAGTGGCCTTACCTTCGAGACGACGTTTTGCGATGTCAATGCAAGCGTGCAAGCCAGATCTTGGGACGGTTCCCAGCCTTTGACTCTCCAATGTGGTCATCGTTCCTATTGACCGTCACGTCTGGCACCCGTGTCCGTATCTGATCTGCTAGAACTCCCCGAAGAAGAACCCTGCGCACCCACGTTACGCCGCTGGTATTTTGGGATAGCCCCGACAATGAGAATTGCCTCGAATGTCTCATCGGGCGCATCGTCATTAAATGCGGTTGGAGGGACTGTTGCACGAAGCGTATTGGTTGCTGAGTCAAACGTAGAAGCATATCCGTTAAAATGACCAAGAGTTTCTGTTTTGCTAAACTCAATAGGTTGAGCAAAGATCTCAAGTTGGTAGTTCTGAGGAAGAGAAGTAACAAACGACTGGGGAACATTTAGGATGACGTCGAACGGTGTTGATGGTGGAACGTTTCCCAGCTTAATTCTAATCTCGTAGGGGAGTCGGGGGCCTTCAGCGGTTGCACTAAAATCCTCGTGCACGGCTGGAGAATTCGTCGCTGTCACCGTCACTGTTTGGGCGCCAGAAAATGCCCCCTTTGGAAATGTAACCAAAGCTAATCCGTTGAGATTGACAGAGCCGCCGGTATGGGGAACTGTTTGATTTACTGAAGGGAATCGACCGAGTATAGTTACAATAACTGATGTCCCGGCCTCACTCCTTAGCTCCAAAGCAAGTGTGTTGTGTCCTTGAACAAGGCTAGCGGGCTTTGTAATTAGATCAACCTGCTTGCTGAAATCGTTCGGACCTATCACTTGAGTTCCGTTTAACTCTACGATTGCACTGCTGGCACGTCCATGTCTTCCCTCTCCGCTCTGCACAGAGATCGTGAAATCCTGTAGGGGAGAGTTGAGAGAGAAGTTCTTAACAACCCTTTGGGGCTCTCCCGCACCACGAGAAAAAGTTTCTGGGCCAAAGATGATTGTCTGCTGCTTGTGTGCCGGGTCGGTACCGGCACAGCCAACAGATAGCGAAACACCGATAACTAGAAGATACATTAGCAATCTACTATTCTCCTGATTTCCTACTAATCAAAAACTAATCCAAAACCCAAAATCACTTAATGACTCTGTCCGCCCTTGCCAGCACGTTGGGCGGAATCGTCAGGCCGATCTGCTTAGCTGCTTTGAGGTTGATGATCAGCTCGAACTTCGTCGGTTGCTCCACGGGTAGGTCAGCAGGCTTCGCGCCTTTCAGAATTTTGTCAACATAAACAGCCGCGCGCCGGAACAAATCGGTGATGCTCGGGCCGTAAGTCATAAGACCTCCGTCTTCCGCAAATTCTCGCCCGAAGTATATCGCCGGGAGTCGGCTCTTTGCCGCGAGTTCTATGACCTCTGTTCGCTGAGAAAAGAGGACGGGACTCGACAGCACGAGGACTGCGTCAGCACGCCCCTTGCTCGCGGCTCGGAATGCAGTCTCGATATCCTTGGGACCGCCTATATCCAGGTATTGCAGCTGCATCCGGAACGCGCCTGCAGCGAGTTCCACCTCCTTCAGCGATTGCGGGTTGCCCGGCTGCGTTGAATTTCCAAAGACCGCCAAGTGGGAGAGCGTAGGAACGATTTCCTTCAGAAGCTCCAGTTGTTTTCCGCTTAGCTCCGGGCTCAGTCTGGATAATCCAGTAATATTCCCGCCCGGTCGCGCAAGGCTCGTGACGAATCCGCTGCCAACGGGATCGCTGTCCTGCGCCATTACAATAGGAATCGTCGTAGTTGCTTGCTTGGTGACACGGGTTGCTGCCGGACCAGCCGTGACAATGACGTCAACCTTTAGACGCACGAGTGCGGCCGCAAGCTCACTGAGGCGATCTGTTTTTCCCTCTGCATATCGATACTCAATGAGGATGTTTTTCCCCTCCACGTACCCCAACTCGCGCAGACCTTGCCGGAATGCCTCGATGCGAGCCGAATCGGAGGAAACGGAGCCACCTATCAGAACTCCTATCCGCGGGCCCTTCTTCAGCTGCTGCGCGTTAGCGGTAACGCAAAGCGCAAAGAGCACAGCGCTAAGCGCAAACCCAGCGATTTTTTTTCTCATAGGGTTTTTCCCGTGTCTTTGTTGCTCTTTGCCCTTTGCTCCTTGCTCCCTGCTATTTGATCACCTTGTCCGCCCGCGCCACCACGTTGGGCGGAATCGTGAGGCCAATCTGCTTTGCCGTCTTCAAGTTGATGATGAATTCGAACTTCGTCGGCTGCTCCACGGGTAGATCGGCGGGCTTGGCTCCCTTGAGAATCTTATCCACGTATGTGGCGGCACGTCGGTCCAAGTCGTTCTGGCTCACGCCGTAGCTCATAAGCCCGCCGTCTTCCACAAATTGTCGCCTGTAGTATATAGCCGGGAGCCGATTCTTTACCGCGAGGTCTACAACCTGCGTTCGCTGAGCAACGACAACAGGGCTCGTCAGCACGAGAATTGCCTGAGCACGCCCCTTGGTTGCGGCTCGGAACGCAGGCTCAATATCTTTGGGAGCTAGCACGTCTAAGTATTGAAGCTGCACTCCAAATGCACGTGCCGCAGCCTCCATTTCTCTCAACGCCTGTGTGTTGCCCGGCTCGCTCGAATTCCCCAGGAAGACCACGCGTGATAGCTTAGGAACGATTTCCTTTAGTAGCTCTAGTTGTTTTCCGCTAATCTCCGGGGCGAGGATGGACAGTCCTGTGATGTTCCCACCCGGACGTGCAAGGCTGGCGACGAACCCGCTGCCTACGGGATCCTGATCCCAGGTCATGACAATTGGAATCCTAGAAGTGGCTTCCTTGGCAGTACGCGTATCCATCGGGCCAGCCGTGATGATGACGTCTACATTGAGGCGCACTAGCTCGACCGCGAGCGCGGGGAGCCGATCGAAATTTCCCTCTGCCCACCGATACTCGATGACAATATTTTTCCCTTCCACGTAGCCGAGCTCGCTCAGACCTTGGCGGAATGCCTCGATGCGGGCCGAGATAGTAGAAGGGGAGGTAACACCTAGGAATCCTATGCGCGGGACCTTCGCCTGCTGCTGCGCCTCGGCTGGAAGGGCAGCACACAGCATTAGAGCAATAATGAGAAGGAATCTCTTATACACCGGCCTCTCCCTCGACCAACTCAAAGCAATGATCACACCTATGCATCGGTTCCTATCAAGCAGCGCAACAGTTATGCCAGAAACAAAGCCTTATGGGAACTACATTTTCCGGAAGGAAAAGCCAAAGGAAGTATCTTTTGCACTACAGGGGCCGATCATATTTGCTACTTACTTTCGGGGTGTTCTTTACGCATTCCAATAGGTACGCATCCAGCCAATCGCCAGAACCGTGGTGATAACGACCGAACCGACCAGCCAGTCAAAGCTAGGCGGGCCGAGGTAAAAGCCCTCCAGGAATGCGATTGCGTTTACGGCGACGAGGAAGCAGGCGTGTCTAAGTTTCATCTCGCTCCGATAACGCCCGCAACCAATTGATGGCCTCGTCTACCTGGGTAAAGATAGCGGCTTCCATCCCAAGCGCCTCGATCTTAGCAGCCGTCCGCTTCATCATTTCCATACGATGCGTGGCGGTCACGAGCGCGCAGCAACGAGCAATCCCTTTCTGTTGGGCGGAGACCAGCCATTCGACTCTCTTTAACATTTCTTCACCGGACGCATAGGCAAAAGAGGCGCGAGCGTCCACAAGCATCGGCATTCCAGGCTTGAAATCTGATAGGGCCACCGCAGCCTCACCGGCCTCTATGAAATCGTCGGTTGAGAAATCACCGATGAGCATCAGGACAACACACCCATCCCTAATCGTCGGTACGACTGGCACGCGTGCAAGAATGCCATGTCAGGTTGTTTTGGGTCAACCACGAAGAGAACGAGTTCAACCGGGTGGGTGAAGGCATGCGTGCGTTACCAACCGCGCCCGCGTTTATCCTTTTGAGGATGCGTTGATACAAGTCCCGCTCCTTAGAGACTTTATCGTAATACGCCTTCTCGGATGCTTCGGCGGCTGCTGCGGCCAAACGGGGAGCAAAGCGCAAAGAGCATGGGGGTAAGGGCAAGACGAAGGACTGAGTGCTGAGCAATGAGTGCTGAGCCCTTCGCTCTCGATAAGTCACCTCTCGGTTCTCGCGGTTCACACGAACTTCGCTCAGTCCTCATGGCTCAGTCCTCAGTACTGCTATTTGATCACCCGATCCGCTCCGGCCAGCACGTTGGGCGGAATCGTCAGACCGATTTGCTTGGCGGTCTTCAGATTGATTACCAGCTCGAACTTGGTTAACTCTATGCTAACCGAATACCGTTACTGCGGTTTTATGTTTAAGGGTAAACTCACATCGGGAAGCCGTCTTATTCGGTACGTGAGTTCGTATTCCGGCCCGGTGGGCGTTAGCCAGCCTGTCCCGCAAAGAAATCCCGGCGGCTGATACCCGCACGGTCCACCCAGGACCATCTTCTGCTCGACAGAATCCCCGACACGCGGCAGCAAACGAAGCAATTCTTCTCGTGTTAGGAAAACGGACCCGCGCCCGATCAGATCGTCAATGGGTTCGCATTTCCCGCCACGTAGCGCGGCATGGTAGTCGCCCTCCGCAAAGCCGTGACAGTATGACAAACCCGCCGGAAGACGAGCATCTTCCTCGAAAAACGCGACTTCAAAGTGCAGAACCTCAGAGACACCGTGGGCGCAAGCAGGGCGCGGTGTGATACAGCGCTCCTGCGGCTCAAAAGTCCGCGTTTCTCCCGTATCCACGTCCTCATACGTCCTGGTAACTAGGTCGTTCGGCGTTCCGTCAGAAAAAACTGCATAGACTTCATCCGATCCGGGCCGATCAAAGCCTGACTCATCTATCGCTCGAAAACTGACAGCCTCCGCAGTGAATTGGGGTATGAGGATGGTGATCTTGTCTCCAATGGGAGCTGCGGCGGTTACGTCCTGCGCTCGAACCAATGTGTAGAGCATTAAAATAGCCACAGCGGAAAATGCCATTGCGGAGCGAGATGCGACCCAAGCTTCCTCTCTGCGTAGTGGCAACAACCGCATCAAAGCCGCTAGGATAGACTTGACACGATTCATACCTGACCCCTTTCTCCAACTCGGCGGCAAGATCAGAAAGCCGATCGAGCTTCTGCTCCGCATAACGGTACTCGATGGCAATATTCTGTCCATCCACGTAACCAGCTCGCGCAGAGCCAGTCGTATTGCCTCGGCACGAGCAGACTCACCAGCCGGGTAGTGTTTGATAGATAGGCTATCTTTAGAACCTTCTTCGGCAAAACGCAAAGAACAGAGCGATAACTGTGTACGAAATTAGCTTGAGTTTATTGCTGTTGTTTCTTGCTTGATGCCGGATGCCTATTTTCACCGAATCACCCTATCCGCCCGTGCCAGCACATTGGGAGGAATGGTGAGTCCGATCTGCTTGGCAGTTTTCAGATTGATGACAAATTCGAACTTCGTCGGCTGCTCGACGGGAAGATCAGCAGGCTTACTTCCTTTCAGGATCTTGTCGACAAGAACGGCAGCGCGCTTGTACGCTTCGACCTGGTCCGCACCGTACGACATCAAGCCACCGCTGACGACATAATCTCCCCGAGGGTAAATGGCCGGCAACCGATTTCTTGCCGCCAGTTCCGCGATCTGTTTTTGATTGGAAGCGGCCAATGGGCTCTGGATCACGGCGAGAGCGGCGCTACGCGCCTTAGTTGCTTCTTTGAAAGCGCCCTCGAATTTGTCCGTGCTGCTTGCCTCCGCGGAATGAAGCTGCAGCCCCAGTTCTCGTGCCGCCAGTTGGCTCTCTTTCCATGATTGTTCAGACCCTTTATTTTTTGGATTCCACAGCACCGCAACGCGGGAGAGCTTGGGAATGGTTTCCTTGAGCAACTCCAGTCGTTTCCCGGCCAACACCGCCGAAATGATGGTGAAGCCCGTGATGTTTCCCCCAGGCCGCGCGAGGCTGTCAACCAGTCCATCCGCAACAGGATCACTCACGCCCAAAAAAACGATGGGGATCGTTCTGGTAGCATTCTTGAGAGCTAGGGCAGCATTCGTCGAGGACGTGATGAGTACGTCAACTTTGAGACGGACCAGCTCATCAGCCAGGGCGGGAAGCCGGTCGAGCTTACCCTCCGCGGATCGGTACTCGATGGCAATGTTCTTTCCCTCAACGTAGCCGAGTTTACGGAATTCTTGACCGAATAATTCGCGCCCGGAGCCTGGGCCGGGAATCGCGAGCCAGCCGATCTTAGGTACCCCTGCCTGCTGCTGCGCCTCGGCCAGTCCCACACACCCCAAGACGAGGGTTGCAAGAATCCCCGCCCATTTTAGATTTTGGATCCTTCGGCACAGCTCAGGACAGGTTTTAGATTTTAGATTGCCGAACTGAAAACTAAGAAATCTAGTAAGAGCTTTTGGCCTCATGGATTTTCCCCTAATCCAAAATCCAAAATCGCAAATCTAAAATTCAGTGGCGCACTAACGTTTCCTGCCCTTGTATAGATCATCGATGAAACCACTTTCGTCGAGCTCTTTGATGAACCGCATATCGGCAAAGTCCTCGGCTTTGGCAGTCTTTGCCTTGGGGTCTGTGCCCGCCAACGGTTCTAGAATGTTCCTGATCCCCTCCAGGGTTGGATATTGTTTTGGGGAAAGTTTCTCGTCACTGCTGATGTCATCATAGGTCCTTTCCAAAATCTCCTTGTCCTGCGAGGCGAGGTATTTCGCCAGCACCTTTATCCCCGCCTCCCGGTCCGTCTTGATGCGGTGGACGGCCTCGATCTGGGATTTTACATACTTCCTGACGACGTCAGGGTTTTCCCGGATCAATGTGCGGGTCGTAGCCACCCCTACGCCCTGATAGGGCAAGCGCACATTCACTAGACTGTTAAGGCCCTTTTTCTGGGCCATGACGTTGTCGGGTGTGTTAAGCATGGCGGCCTGAACCCTTCCTGACTGCACGGCGCTCAGCCGCTCCGGCACTGTGCCGACCTGCACGATCGCGACATCCTTCCCCGGAGTTAGTCCGAGCTTCTGTAGCGCAATGCGAGAGATAAAATCGGCCTGGCCCCCAAAGGTGGCGATGGCAACCGAGCCCCCTTTGAGCTGCTCTGCGGTCTTAATCTCCGGGCGACTCATGAGCCAGTACTCTGAGACCACATTTCCCCCGGCAATCATCACCGCATCGGCGCCCTTGAGACCGGCACTGACGATAGGCGGACCAGACACCTGGCCTATTGGAATCTCCCGTGCGATCAAGGCCATGGCCGTGATGGTTCCTCCTCTGAAATAGACGAGCTGCACATCGAGACCGTTTTTGCGAAATATCCCGGCTTCTTTGGCCATCCAGGCCGGCAGACCGTTGCCGCTGATGGCGTTATTGCCCACGGTCACTTTGGTGAGCTGCGCCGAAGCAACGCCGTAAAAGGAAAACGGCGTAAACAGACTAACTGCCAAAATCAATGCCTTCATTGGATCCTCCTTCTTCTAATCCAAATCTAAAACCTTTCCTGAGCCCCTCCAACCCATTTTCGATTTTGGATTTTAGATTTCCGATTAAAAGAGATGCGAAGTTTCATCCCAAGTCTTTGATTCACGTTTTGTCTCCTCAATCTAAAATCTAAAATCGGCAATCGAAAATCATTTTATGACCTTATCCGCCCTTGCCAGCACGTTCGGTGGGATTGTCAGACCAATCTGTTTCGCGGCTTTTAGGTTGATTACCAGCTCGAATTTCGTCGGCTGCTCCACAGGGAGGTCGGCAGGCTTGGTTCCTTTCAGGATCTTGTCGACAAAAACGGCCGCGCGTCTGTAAGGTTCTGCCTCGTCCACGCCGTAGGACATTAGGCCACCGCTGGCGACAAATTCTCCATTACCGTAAATCGCCGGCAGGCGATTTTTTGCCATGAGGTCCACGATCTGTTTTTGATTAGAAAAGAAAACCGGGCTCGCCATCAGGGCGAGAGCGGCGCTACCTGCCTTAATCGCCTCTTTGAACGCACCCTCGAATTTGTCGGCGCTGCTTACTTCCATGGAATGAAGCTGCAGACCCAGTTCTCGTGCCGGCAGTTGGCTTTCTTTCCATGCTTGTGCGGAGATCGGATCGCGTGGATTCCACAAGGCCGCAACGCGGGAGAGCTTGGGAATAGTTTCCTTGAGCAACTCCAGTCGTTTGCCGGCCAACGCCGCATCAATGGTGGTGAATCCAGTAATGTTTCCCCCTGGCCGCGCGAGGCTGTCAACCAGCCCGAGCGCAACAGGATCAGACCCGCTGTAAAAAATGATTGGGATTGTCCTCGTTGCGTTCTTGGCTGCTACGGTAGCAGGCGTCGCGGGGGTGACGAGCACGTCCACCTTCAGACGAACCAACTCATCAGCCAGGGCGGGCAGCCGATCAAGCTTACCCTCCGCGTATCGATACTCGATAGCTATGTTCTTTCCCTCGACATAGCCGAGTGCGCGGAGCTCTCGTGCGAATACCTCACATGCGGGGGCTGAAGCGGAGCGGGCTCCAAGCCAGCCAATCTTGGGTATCTTCGCCTGCTGCTGCGCCTGCGCCACAGCCCCGCATATTGCGAATGTGACACCGATGGCGATAATCCCAGCCCATTTTAGATTTCCGATCCTTCGGCGTTGCTCAGGACGGGTTTTAGATTTCCGATTGTCAGAACGGGAATTCAAAAATCGTTTCAGCAATGTGCTGTGCATCAGATTTTTCCCCTAATCGAAAATCGGCAATCGAAAATCTAAAATTACTTGATGACCTTGTCCGCCCGGTACAGAACCGACTGTGGAATCGTGAGACCGATCTGCTTCGCCGTCTTGAGATTGATCCATAGCTCGAATTTCGTGGGCCGCTCTACGGGCAAATCGGCCGGCTTGGCTCCCTTCAAGATCTTGTCAACGTAGGTGGCCGCACGTCGGAACATATCGAGTCGGTTTGCCGCATACGCCATGAGGCCGCCAGCATCCACATGTTCTAGGAGCCCGTAAATCGCTGGCAGGCGGCTTTTTGTCGCGAGGTCCGCCAGCCGTGTTCGGTCATTTAAGAGCATCGGGTCCTGCACCACGACAAGCGCGCCGGCGCCCTCTTTAGTCGCCGCGGCGAAGGCAGCGTCGTACTCATCGGGACTGCGCACCTCAAGGCGGTGAAGCGACAGTTTGAACGCTCGAGCCGTCGTCTCCGTCTCTTTCAACGCGAGCGGGCTGAATGGACTGAGGGGATTGGACAGTACGGCCACGCGGGTGAGGTTGGGGACGGTCTCCTTAAGTAGCTCTAACAGTTTACCATATACTTCTGGGCCGGCCGTAGAAGAGAGCCCCGTGATGTTTCCCCCCGGCCGCGCGAGGCTAGCAACAAGTCCGGCCCCAACAGGATCGCCATTGTTTGACATGACGATGGGGATCATTGTCGTTGCCTGCTTGGCCGCGCGCGGCGCGCTACCCTCGGCTAGGAGCACATCCACGTTGAGACGAACCAGCTCCGCCGCTAGTTCGGGGAGTTTCTGCAAGTTTCCTGCCGCATATCGGTACTCGATGGCAATGTTGTTTCCCTCAATATAGCCCAGCTCGCGGAGCCCCTGCCGGAAGGCCTCGATGCGGGCTGCCGAAGCCGCGGGAGAGGTGCCGTCGAGGTATCCTATCCGGTAAACTTTCTTCGCCTGCTGGGCTTCGGATAGATGGGCAGAAGACAGAACGACTGCAGCCAATACAGCCGCGATGATCTTTTTATTCATGGTTCCCCCAATCGGAAATCCAAAATCGAAAATCTAAAATCGGGTCATTTGATCACCTTGTCCGCTCTTGCCAGCACGTTTGGCGGAATCGTCAGGCCGATTTGCTTCGCCACTTTCAAATTGATCACCAACTCGTCGGCTGCTCCACTAATCTTTGTTGATTTTCTTAACCTCTTTCAGGAGCTCGTCGGTGGAGAGAAGGTCTTGTTCTAGGTCACTGGGTCTAACGCTCTTGAAACGGATAATCCCTTTCTTGTCGATGATAAAGTACGACCGCTTGACACGGCCGCTCGCTTTGTCGAATACACCAAAGGACTTCATAACCTTTTGGTCCTGAGAATCACTGAGGAGGGGATAATTCAACTTGAGAAAATCCGCGAAGGCTTTTTGAGAATAGGGCGCATTGGCGCTTATGCCTAAAACTTCGGTATTCTCTGCCTTAAACTTTACGTAATTGTCCGCACCGGACGACAGAATATGCTTGATTCAGGTGGGGCTGTAGTCAATAAGGTAAAAATTAATCAGCACATTTTTCCCACGAAGGCTGCTCAGCTTGAGTTTTCCTCCCCTCGTGCTGGGAAGTTCAAAGTCCGGCGCCTTATCCCCGACCTCCACCGCGAGAAGCGGAGTCGGTAGCAGGAGAAGCAGGCCGACCAGAAAGATTGTTATAGTAGGCTTTTGTCTCTTCATCGTTCTATCCGTTATTGAAACCCAAGGCTGCAAGTGTAGAGTGTTGAAAGGTCTTTTTCTTTGACCGGCAAAAAGATTCCATGTGCAAGCCGCGGCTCTCATTTAATTTAATTTAACCTTAAAAAAGCGTGAAATGAGTCCTTTGAACTAATGGAAATTAAGCAAATCAAGAATATAAAGAGCTGTAATCAGCGCTCCAAAAATACTGTGACAGAAATGCCCCCAATGGGGTACTTTGTGTCACATGCCAAAAGGTACCCGAAAATTCCGTTTTTCCTTCGAGGAAACCCACATTACTCACTTCGGTGGAATGTGGTTGATTCAGCGTTTTTGCAACAGGCTCAGACTTCGCCACTTGCTCCAGAGATACGTTTCGGCTTTCCAGAAAAACTCCAATTACCATCCCTCCGAACTCGTTCTGGCCCTTATCTTCGCCATCATCATGGGGCTTCGCCGCATCAACAAGACCGAGATCTTGCAGTACAACGGGGCCTTTCTGGAAATGCTGGGCCTGAAGCGATTCCCCGATCAGTCTACCTTGCGCCGGTTCTTGAAGCGCTTGCCTCCCAAATCCATCCGCCAGTTGGCCAGGCTTCACGACAGTTTGAGGGCTCACCTGTTTGCCTTTCCCGACACACGCACCACTCTGATCTTCGACTTGGATTCGGTCGTTATTGTCATCTATGGCCGAGCCGAGGGGGCAAGAATTGGCTACAACCCCAAGAAACGAGGCAGGCGTTCCTACCATCCGCTTCTCTGTTTCGAGGCTCACTTCCAGGAGTTCTGGCATGGCACTCTGAGACCGGGCAACACCATCACTTCCAGCGGAGTGGTCCCCTTCCTCAAAGTCTGCTTGGCCAAAGTACCCCAGCAGATCGCCAGAAGCCGCATCCGCTTGCGCATGGATTCGGGCTTCTACCGCAGCCGAGTGATACGGTTCCTCGACAGCACGGGATGCGGCTATGTGATGGTGGCCAAGGAGTTCCCTCACCTCAAGAACCGGGCTCGGGGCTGCAAATTTCAAAGGCTCAAAAACGGATGGCAGGTAGGGGAGTTCTGGGAAAAAGTCTACCACAAGTGGAAAAAGCTCCATCGCTTTGTGGTGGTGCGCCGTCCCACTCCAGAAGATCCGGCAGAAGCCGAGCAGCTGACTCTGTTCAAGGACAAACAGTATGTCTACCACGTCTTTGTCACCAACCTCGAAATGAGCCCCTGGCGGGTCTATCTCTTTTACAAGCCAAGAGCCACGATAGAGAAAAACATCCGGGAACTCCTCTACGACTATCCCCTGGGCAAGATCCCTACAGAGACCTGGACGGCCAACGTTGCTTTCTTTCAGATCCTGCTCTTCGCCGCCGATATCGTTCATTGGTTCAAAAGACTCTGTCTGCCGCCGCAATATCTCACCACCACGCTCGATACCATTCGTACCGACTTCCTGGTGTTGCCTGCCAGGTTGGTACGCGAGCACAAGAAAAATATTGTCAAACTTCCTCACGACTACCATTACCAAAAGGAGTTCTTAGCTGCGCTAAAGAAAATACAGAAGCTGCGGTTGCCAAAAAATTTCCGTTTTTGCAGATGAGCTTTGTTTCCCAATATAGGAGAGCTGGATCAAAATCCATCTTTTTCATGCATTTTTAAGGTTTAATCACCTTATTCGCCCGCACAAGCAGTTCAGGCGGGATAGTAAGGCCGATGTTTTTAGCGGTCTTCAGGTTGATGACCAGCTCAAACTGCGTCGGCTGCTCCACAGGCAGGTCGGCAGGCTTAGCGCCTTTGAGGATCTTGTCCACATAGGTGGCGACGTGCCGGAACAAACCGAGAAGGCTGGGCCCATAGGCCATCAGGCCTCCAGCCTCCACAAACTCCTTCTGTTCGTGCATCGCCGGTAGCCGGTTCTTTGCCGCGAGGTCCACGATCCGTGATTGATGCGTAATGGTCAAGGAGTCTGCTAGCGTGAGGAGAGCTCCAGCGCGCTTCCTGGTCGCGGTTTGGAATGCGCCATCGAAATCATTGGGACCTCGTATCTCTAGGGACTGAAGCTCCAGCCCTAACGTCCTTGCCTGGATCTGCGTCTCTTCGACATCGCGGGCCTTGTCTGGATTGGCCGCATTCCAGAGGACCGCCACGCGTGAGAGCCGGGGAACTACCTCTTTGAGCAGCTCCAGCCGTTTCCCGCTTAGCTCCCGTGAAAGAGATGTCAGCCCGGTGATGTTACCCCCGGGCCGCGCGAGACTGGCGACGAGCCCGGTACCAACCGCATCGCCACTGGCGGTCATGACGATGGGAATCGTGCTGGTTGACTGTCTGGCAGCATAGGCATCGAGCGTACTCTGCGTAACAATGATATCCACCTTGAGCCGAACCAACTCGGCCGCGAGCTCGCGGAGGAGATCAAGCCTCCCTTCAGCATAGCGGTATTCAATGGTGATGTTCTTTTTCTCGACGTAGCCGCGCTCGCGCAGACCTTGGCGGAATGCCTCGATGTTGTTCGAGAATGAGGAAGGAGAGCCAGCGACTAGGAAACCTATGCGGGCCACTTTCGCAGCCTGCTGTGCATCGGCCAGATGGACAGTAGCCAGAAGAATAGGGGCCAGTAGCCAGATAACGATTTTCCTTTTCATGATTTCCCTTTTGCCTTTTGCATTTTTACTGCTGCCTTACTTAATCACCCTGTCCGCCCTGAAAAGCACCGACTGCGGAATCGCCTCACGATTTTAGATTTTGGATTTTCGATTTTAGATTGCGGGATCATCGGATAACTCGATCTGCTCTAGCCAAAACATTGGGTGGAATAGCTAATCCGATCTGCTTCGCCGTCTTCAGGTTGATCACAAATTCAAACTTCGTCGGCTGCTCTACCGGAAGCTCGGCCGGCTTCGTCCCCTTGAGGATTTTGTCCACATAGGTAGCGGCGCGCCGGAACAAGTCGCGAATGCTCACGCCGTAGGTCATAAGACCCCCGTCTTCAACGTACTCGATCTGCGGATATATCGCCGGGAGTCGGTTTTTTCCTGCAAGGTCCGAGACCTGTTTTCGCTCAGAGAACAAGACGGGACTGCTCAGCACTAGGATCGCATGAGCGCGTCCGTTGCTTACGGCTCGGAATACCAATTCAATATCCTTCGGACCTTGTACGTCTAGGTGTTGAAGTTGCACCCCGAAGGCCCCCGCGGCGAGTTCCGCTTCTTTTAACATTTGTGCGTTGCCTGGCTGGGTCGAAGTCCCCAGGGCAGCTACGCGGGAGAGTCTGGGGACAATTTCCTTCAGTAGCTCCAGTCGTTTTCCGCTGATCTCCGGGGAAAGACTGGAGAGACCCGTGATGTTTCCTCCCGGCCGGGCGAGGCTGGCGACGAACCCCGAGCCAACAGGGTCATTATCAAAGCCCATGACAATGGGAATCGTGACAGTTGCTTCCTTAACGGGGCGGGTTACTGCCGGGCCAGCCGAGACAATAACGTCGACCTTGAGACGCACAAGTTCGGACGCAAGCTCACTGAGGCGACCCGCTTTTCCCTCCGCATATCGGTACTCAATGACGATGTTTTTCCCCTCCACATAGCCAAGCTCGCGCAGCCCTTGAAGGAATGCCTCGACGCGCGCCGCATTAGCGGAATGGGAAGTGGCACCCAGGAATCCTATCCGCGGGACTTTCGCCGCCTGCTGCGCCTGGGCGAACGGAGCAATGGAGAGTAGAGCAGCCAGCAGAGAGACGACAATTCTCATGTTTTCCCTTTTGCCTTGTCTTGACACAAGTAGCTACCGGAAGCTACATTAGTGCTCATGAAAGCCGTCGGGTTAAAAGTCCTGAAGAATAAGCTCAGCGAGTACGTTCGCCTTGCCGAGGGCGGCGAGACGGTGTTAGTTACCGACCGGGATCGGGTCGTCGCGGAGCTGGTTCCCCCGGAAAGCACGAGAAGCCCGGTGCTGGCCGACGCGTTGCTCTCCGAAGCCGTGCGCAAAGGCTGGATCACGCCTCCGGCGCTTGCCGCATCCACTCCCCCACCGCGCAACCCCGTCACATCTTTCCGCAAACTACAGAAGGAGCTTGAGCAAGACCGGAGCGATCGTTGATTTACCTCGATACTTCGGTTGCGCTCGCGCATCTTTTGGCCGAAGACCGCGCGCCACCTGAACGCCTCTGGCAAGAGCCGCTGATCTGCAGCAGGCTGATCGAGTACGAGATTTGGACGCGGATTCACGGGCGCAAGCTGACGCGATCGCACGCAGACGAAGTCCGCGCGCTCTTGAGCCGCCTGGCCTTGATAGAACTCGCTCCGCCCGTATTGGCGCGGGCGTTGGAGCCCTTTCCAAAACCGGTGAGAACTTTGGACGCACTTCACTTGGCATCGATGGACTTTCTCCGAAAGCAAGGGCAGTCCGTCAGGCTTGCCAGCTATGACTCCCGTTTGACTAATCTGGCGCGCTCTCTCCGTTTTCCACTCTACAAGCTCTAGCGATTTAGGATTTTGGATACTTCGACTTAGCTGAGTACAGGTTTTAGATTTTAGATTCATAACTCAACACTCAAAATTCAAAACTAAAAATTTGTCATTTGATGACTCTGTCCGCTCTCGCCAACACATTCGGCGGAATCGTGAGGCCGATCTGTTTTGCGGTCTTGAGGTTGATCACCAGCTCGAACTTCGTCGGCTGCTCGACCGGAAGATCGGCTGGTTTCGTACCTTTGAGAATTTTGTCCACAAAAACGGCTATCCGCCTGTAGCGTTCGGTGCGGTCAGGTCCATATGACATCAAACCACCACTGGTAATGAAACTTCCCTGTACATAAATCGCCGGCAACCGATTTCTTGCCGCCAGCTCCGTGATCTCTTCTTGATTGGAAGAGGCCAAAGGGTTCGACAACACGGCGAGGCCGCCGCTACGCGCCCTGATGGCCTCTTTGAACGCGTCCTGGTATTTGTCGGCGCTGCTTACTTCCATAGAATGAAGTTGCAGGCCGAGTTCTCGGGCCGCCAGTTGGCTCTCTTTCCATTCCTGTGTAGAGCCCGGATTCCGAGGATCCCACAGGACCGCAACCCGAGAAAGTTTCGAAACGGTTTCCTTGAGTAACTCGAGACGTTTGCCAGCCAACAGCGCCTCGATGCTGCTGAACCCCGTGATGTTTCCCCCGGGTCGAGCTAAGCTATCAACCAGTCCAGCCGCAACAGGGTCCGTGACGTCTAAAAAAACGATGGGGATCGTTTTGGTAGCGTTCTTGAGGGCTAGGGCGCCAGGGGTCCCAGGGGTGAGGAGAACGTCAACTTTAAGGCGGACCAGCTCATCGGCCAGGGCGGGAAGCCGGTCGAGCTTATCATCCGCGAATCGATACTCGAAGGCTACGTTCTTGCCTTCAACGTAGCCGAGGTCACGGAGCATACGGACGATAGTTTCTTGGCCACTGTTTGAAGCGCGGCGGGCTGAGAGCCAGCCGATCTTAGGTATCCTGGCTTGCTGTTGCGCATGGGCGCATGGGCATAGGGCAAAAAGCAAGGCACCAAGCATTAAGCCAATGAAGACTTTTCTGCCATGACTTTTCCGGCGTTTCTCCTCAGGCGCTTTGCGATTTTTCATCGAATCACCTTGTCCGCTCTTGCCAGCACGTTGGGCGGGATCGTCAGGCCGATCTGCTTGGCTGCTTTTAGATTAATTATGAACTCGAATTTTATCGGTTGCTCGACCGGCAGATCGGCGGGCTTGGCACCCTTCAAAATCTTGTCTACGTATGTTGCGGTGCGGCGGGATAAGTCGGTAAAGCTCGTCCCATAGCTCATGAGGCCCCCGTCTTCGACAAATTCTCGCCTGAAGTACATCACTGGCAGCCGGTTCTTTAGCGCTAGGTTTGCAATCCGTGAGCGGTGATCACTAATGATGGCGGAAGGGAGTGCGAGGAGTGCGTCAGCATGCGCCTTGGTTGCAGCTCGGAATGCAGTCTCAATATCCTTGGGACCTAGCACATCCAGGGGCTGAAGCTGCACTCGTA
>DASYRN010000079.1:0-7479 GCA_036004365.1 Binatia bacterium | reverse complement strand
GCGATAAGCTTCTTGACTATCTCAGGGACAAGATGGGCGTAACTTTCGCCGAGGGGCAGGACCAGCTCCGAGGAAAGGCGATCCGCATTGCGCATGTGGGTTACATGGGAGCGTTCGATACCCTCGTAGCGGTGTCGGCGCTGGAGATGGCACTCAAGAAGTCCGGCTTCCCGATCAAGTTCGGACAAGGAGTAGCCGCGGCCCAGGAAATTCTCATGGAAGCGCTTCCTTAGAAAAACTGACAATAGAAGATTGAGGATAGATGATCGCGCGCTATCCTCCATCTTCAATTCTCTATCCTCAGTTGGGAAAAGAATTGACGCAGACGATGAAAATACTTGTGACCGACCCGTTGGCGGCCCAGGGAATCGAAGTATTCGAACGCGCCGGGGACTTCCAGGTCGATGTGCGCCCCGGACTTAAGCCCGCCGAGATCAAGAAGATCATCGGAGAGTATCAGGGCTGGGTTTTGCGCAGCGGCAGCAAGGCGACCGCGGAGATTTTTGAGTCTGCCCCAAATCTGAAGGTGATCGGCAGGGCCGGCATCGGTGTCGAGAACATCGACGTGGAGACGGCAAGCAAAAAGGGCATCGTCGTGATGAACACCCCGGGCGGGAACAACGTCACCACGGCGGAGCACACGATCTCCCTTATGCTCTCTCTCGCGCGCCACATTCCTCAGGCGGTCGCTTCGCTCAAAGCCGGAGAATGGAAACGAGATAAATTCATGGGAGTGGAGCTTTGCAACAAGACGCTCGGCGTGATCGGCCTTGGGAATGTGGGCCGAATCGTGGCCGAGCGGGCTCTGGGGTTCCGGATGAAGGTGATCGGCTACGATCCGTTCGTATCGGCCGAGGCCGCGGCCCGGCTGGGCGTCGAGCTGGTCAGTTTGGACGAGACCTTTGCGCGCTCCGACTTCATCTCCGTCCATGTACCGCTCACCAATGAGACCAAGGGGCTGATCGATCGAGCCGCCTTCGCCAAGATGAAGAACGGCGTGCGGATCATCAACTGCGCGCGGGGCGGGATCGTGGATGAGAACGATCTCGCGGAAGCTCTGCGACAAGGAAAAGTGGCGGGAGCCGCTCTGGATGTTTATGTCGAGGAGCCACCTCCAAAGAACCATCCGCTGTTCAAGATGGATCAGGTGATTACAACACCACACTTGGGCGCCTCGACCGACGAGGCACAAATCAATGTTGCCATCGCGGTCGCCGAACAGATGGTCGATTTTCTGACCCGCGGGATCATCCGCTATGCGGTCAACGTGCCCTCGGTCAGTCCCGAGCTTCTCAATACCCTCCGTCCGTATCTTACTTTGGGTGAAAAGCTGGGAAGCCTGCAAGTCCAGATGCTGGCGGCGTTGCCCAAGGAGGTTCAGATCGAATACAGCGGAGAGGTAACTCAATACGATGTCGCGCCTCTCACGCTCGCGGTTCTTAAAGGGATCTTGACCCCGGTGATGGAGTCCAGCGTGAACTACGTCAACGCCCCCGTCATTGCGCGCGAGCGCGGGATCAATGTCATCGAGTCGAAGAGCAGCCGTCCCAGCGATTTCGCTAGCTCCCTCACGGTCAGGGTAAAGACGAAGGACAAGGAGCTGGAGGTTGAAGGGGCGATCTTCGGAAGCAACAACCCGAGGATTGTCAAGATCAACAGTTTCTATCTTGAGGCGGTTGCGGAAGGGTACATTTTGATTCTCCACAACCGGGACGTGCCCGGCGTGGTCGGCGCGGTAGGCACCCTTTTAGGACAGAAAGGAATCAACATCGCAGGCATGGAGTTGGGGCGGGAAAAAGTGGGAGGAATGGCGATCTCTTTCATCCATGTCGACGACGCAATCCCCAAAGAGGCCCTGGCTGCGCTGCGCAAGCTGCCCCATATCGTCACCGCCCAGCTGGTCAAACTCTAGAAAGCCAGAAAGCAGTATGCAGCAAGCAGTAAGCGCTCGAAAAATCTTTGCCTTCTCGCGGCCATGACTGTCTACTGCCTACTGCCTACTGCCAACTGCTTTCTGTCAGCGTTCTAAACCATGGCGAACGTCGCTGTCATCGGGGCTCAATGGGGCGATGAGGGTAAAGGCAAGGTCGTTGACCTCTATACCCACGACGCGGACATCGTCGTGCGCTTTCAGGGCGGCAACAACGCCGGCCACACGCTGGTTGTCAATGGGCAGAAGACGGTTTTGCACCTCGTTCCCTCCGGAGCTCTTCACGACAATAAACTCTGCGTGATCGGAAACGGTGTGGTGGTGGATCCGGAAGTTCTACTGGATGAGATCCGCGGCCTGAAAGAAAAGGGCTATTTCCGAGACGACTCCTCGTTGCGTGTGAGCGAGGAGGCTCATCTGATCATGCCCTATCACAAGGCGATCGATCAGGCCCGCGAAAGGCTAAGGGGAAAGGGAAAGATTGGCACAACGGGCCGAGGCATCGGCCCCGCCTATGAGGATAAGGTAGCGCGCATCGGAATCCGTTTCATCGATCTGCTCGAGGAAGAGACCTTCCGCGAGAAGCTCCGCTACAACATCGAGGAGAAAAACATCTATCTCAAGGCGATTCTCAAAGAGAAGACGCTCAACTTCAAAGCGATCCACGACGCTTACTGCGGATATCGGGAGAAACTTAGGAAGTATGTGACGAACACGGCGCTGTTGCTTGACAAGGCATTCAAATCCGGCAAGAGAGTGCTCTTCGAGGGTGCCCAAGGGACACTGCTTGACGTCGATCACGGAACTTATCCCTTCGTCACCTCTTCGAATACCGCCATAGGCGGCGTCTGCACGGGCGCTGGAGTGAGCCCGCGTCATATCGATCAGGTCATCGGCATCTCCAAGGCCTACACGACCCGAGTGGGAAGCGGCCCGTTCCCTACGGAGCTTAAAGGTCGCGAGGGGGAGAAGCTGAAACAGGACGGGGATGAGTTCGGCTCGACCACCGGAAGGCCGCGACGCTGTGGCTGGTTCGATGCCGTCGGCGTGCGCCACGCGGTGCGCCTCAACGGCATCACCGGCATCGCGCTCACCAAACTCGACGTCCTAACCGGCTTTAAAAAGATTAAGATCTGCACCGGCTACCGCTTCAAGGGTGAGAATTACTGCGAGTTCCCCTCGAGCGTGAAGGTCTTGGAGAACGCCAAACCGGTGTGGGAGGAGATGGAGGGTTGGAAGGAGCCACTTTCCGGTGCGAGAGAACTGTCTGACCTGCCAATCAATGCCCAGAGATATATTCAGCGGCTTGAGCAGATCCTTGAGACTAAAATGGTCCTGGTCTCGGTCGGCCCTGGCCGAGATCAGACCATCATGCTGGAAAATCCCTTTTATTCCTGAAGTTCTTAATTCTTCGTTCTGAGTTTTGAGTCTCAACTCAAAATTAAACATTCAAAATTCAAAATCTCCTGTTAACGTCAGCGTAGCTTGAAAATGTCCCCGTACTGCTTCACTGTCGCGTCGAAGTCCTTGTAATCTTCGGGATTCTCGATCACCCATTTGAAGCCCCGGAAGAGGCGCGGCGGATCGGGCTCCACGTCCTTGCGGACCGGAATGCGCTGCATTCCCCTGAGCATCTCCTGGCCCTCTTTAGAGATGATAAAATCGTAAAAGAGCCGAGCGGCATTGGGATGAGGCGCCTTGGCTGCCAGCATGACAGGATTGACTTGCGTGACAGCAGGTTCGAGGGCGACCCAGTCGATGGGGGCGCCTCGCTGCGTCATCCTCTCTATCGTTTGATTATAGGCGACGATGAGCGAATACTCGCCCGCGACGGCGAGTTGGACTCTTTCTGTATTCCCCCGCTTCAACACCGGTTCCTGAGTCGCAAGCTTTTTGAAGTAGGCGATGGCCTTTTCCTTCCCCCAAACTCGCTTCAGTCCCTCGAGCATCCCGTACGCCTCATTATCGAGCGAGATTTGCCCCCCCTTCCACTTAGGGTTGAGCAAAGCATCATACGTCCTTGGAACGTCCTCTTTTTTGACGAGCTTCGTATTCCAGCCGAGCACGTAGCTGTTGACATAGTATGCCGTCCAGTAGCCTTCTTTGTCCGCGAGCTGCTCTTCGATCATTTTGCTTTCCGGAGACTGGTAGGAAGCTATGAGTTTTCTCTCCATGAGTGGAAGAACCATTTCTCCCCTACCGACAACCACGTCCCAGGCAAAGAGATTTCCTCGTGCTTCTGTCATGATCTTATTAAGCAGGGGACCGCCACCGGTCCGGAACAGAGTGGGCTTGATGAAGGGGTATTTTTTTTGGAAGCGGTCGACGACCTGCTTGCTCTGGTCCAGAGTCATCGTGGTATACCATACAACCTCCCCCTCTTTTTTCGCCGCCTCAATGATTTTCTGACTTGGACCGCCTTGCGACCAAGAGATGCTGGGCAATGATAAAACTGCAGTCGCAAAAGCCCCCAACACAAAAGCCCATTTTCTCATCGTCTTTTCCTCCTTGGCTCCGCGCAAGTCCGATTCTGGGCGGATGTTAGAATAATGAATGTCTGAAATCAACCGGCATATTTCGTATGCGCCCGTCTTCTTGCTTCGTATTTCCTATAGAAAAAGCACTGTAACCAGGAGATAAAATGAAGTATTCAACCTTCCGGATGTATGAGAATCCCTACATAAGAACTCATAGAGCGCTCTTGATAAAACTTTAAAAACAACAAAATGGCGCTTTTAAGTTTTGGCATAACGGTTGCACAAGAATTTCTCGTACAGCTGCAGAAAGGGGGTTTTACTGATTATGGAAACACCAAGAGAAGATTTGCTCTCCAGCTTTAAGGCCTTGTGCGACGATGCCGAGGAACTGGTGAGGGCAACGGCCAACGATGCAGGTGAAAAGGTCGCAACAGCCCGACGGCGGATTGAGCAGAGGTTGGAAGAAGGAAAAAAAACCTTGGCTGACGCACAGAGCTACTTGTCCGAGAAGACGAAGGAGGCAACTGACGTAGCCGAAACCTACCTGAAAGAATACCCATGGAGCGCGGTAGGTATAGCTGTCGGAATCGGTCTGATTCTCGGCCTCCTAAGCCGGCGCAACTGATCCTTATAAGAAACATGGCTCTGGAAAAAATAGGCCAACGCCCTGCTCGTCCGACAGGGCTCTTCGATATTGCCCGATCCCTCTTATATACGGGAATAGATCTTCTGCATGTCCGAGTGGATCTCGTGTGCGCAGAGCTCGAAGAGCAATGGTCGCGGCTTAAGGAAATGGCCCTGCTCGCGGTGATAGCCTTCTTTGGTGCAGGCTTTGGAGTGCTCTGCCTATCCCTACTTATCGTGGCGATATTTTGGGACAATCACCGCTTTTATGCCCTGGGAGGGCTGGTGGTATTCTACCTGGGTCTGGCTCTGATCGCGGTCCAGATTCTCCGCAAGAAAGCTTTGTCTCGGCCGAGATTTCTTTCTGCGACGCTATCTGAGTTGGCCAAGGACTATGAGAGTTTGAAATCCTAAAGCAGTGAACGAAAAATTCGCAGAACTGGAACGGCGGCGGCAAGGTTTAATATTCCGGGCGGCGGCTCAGAGAGAGCGCTTGGCGCGCCTCTGTCGTCAGGTTCGAACACCCGCGAACTTCGCCAAGGCAGCAGCCGGCACCTTTCAGGCAGTTCGAAGCCTTAGCAGCCACCCTAAGCTGACGACGAGTTTCGCGGCCCTCCTTTTCAGTACCTTTCGCCCTAGGGTAGCCAAGATCGCGGTGCCCTTAGGGATCGTGGTTTGGAGTCTTCGGCCACTCAGAAAATGGTGGTCGAAGAGGCATCGTTCCTAAGCCTCGATCCGAAGCAATAGATACCTATTCCGAGCGGCTTTTCTCTTCTTTCCGCGGGTCCGCCTCGGCGGAGATTTTGGAGCGTTCCGCCAAGACCGCTTGGACCACCCCGAGAGAGGAGCCCTCTCGAACTGCGTGTCCCCTACGCTCCAAAGATTTCCTTGTCCCCTCAGGAATCTCCCGTTCGACAACGATCTCATTGGGCATCCATTGGTGGTGGATCCGTGGAGCTTCTATCGCCTTCCTGAGTGGCATGCGAAAATCCAAGACATTGAGTATGGTCTGCAAAGTTGCGCTGATGATGCGAGGCCCTCCTGAGCCGCCGACGACCAGAACGGGCCGCTCGCCTTGAAGGATGATGGTAGGCGCCATGCTGCTGAGAGGTCTTTTCTTGGGCTGGATCAAATTGGCGTCAGCTCCGATGAGCTTGTAAACGTTCGGCGCTCCTTGTTGAATTGAGAAATCATCCATCTCGTTATTCAGAATAATTCCGGTCCCGGGAACTACGACCTTCGATCCGAACTGTGTGTTGATGGTTAGAGTACAGGAGACGGCATTGCCGGCCCCGTCGATCACGCTCAAGTGGGTTGTCCCCCCCTTCTCCGGCTTAAAAGAGGCAAGACCATAGAAGCTCGGCCGATGAGTTTGCACGGATGAGATCTGGCTGCGAATCCACGCAGCATAGTCTCTAGATGAGAGCTTTTGTATCGGCAGCTGAACGAAGTCCGGGTCTCCAAGATACTGGGCGCGGTCGGCAAAAGCATGCTTCATGGTCTCTGCGATGAGGTGAAGATACGTCGCCGAATTGTGCGGAAAGAGATTGAGCTTGAATCCTTCCAGTACATTGAGCATCTGGACTAGAGCGATGCCGCCGGAACTAGGCGGAGACATCGTGATAACCGTTTGCTTGCGGTATCGCCCGATTAGAGGTTCTCTCCAGACCGGCCTATAGCCTTTTAGATCTTCGAGGGTTAAGACTCCACCCTCCTTCTTAATGGTGTCAGCTATGGCTTGGCCAACCCAGCCCTGATAAAAAACCGCCGGGCCCTCTGCAGCGATCGCCTTCAAGGTCTCGCCGAGTTCCGGTTGGCGAATCCTTTCTCCTTCCGCGGGGACGCTTTCGCCTGACAAAAAGAGGCGGGCAAGATCGGGAAATTTGCGCATCGTAGGAAGTTGGCGCTCGATCGTGGAACGGAGATAGGGACGCAGAGGGAACCCTTCGGCGGCGTAGTGGATTGCGGGGGCCATGACCGTCGCCAACGGCAAACTGCCAAACCGCTTCAGCGCTTCTGCCAACCCGGCAATCTCCCCGGGGACTGCCACAGCCAGTGCTCCAGTCAACGTGAGGGCAGGAATGGGCTTGCCCCCTTTTATATACAGATCTCGATGGGCGGCGGCCGGGGCCGTCTCGCGGAAGTCCAGCGCATGGGCTTTCTTTTCTTTCATCTGATAGATCACCATGAACCCTCCGCCTCCGATGCCCGAGGAGGCCGGATCCACCACCGCAAGGGCGAAAGCGGCAGCGACTGCGGCGTCCACGGCATTCCCGCCGCGCTGAAGAATCTCCAATCCTGCATTCGTTGCCAACTCATTGTCCGAGGCAACAACGCCGCTACTTTGTCGCTGGGCGAAAGAGGGAAAGGTGCCTACAACGAGTAGAAAGAAGAAGAAAAAAAATAGACCGGGAATTCTATTTCTTAGCACCATAAAAGAGTGAATGG
>DASYRN010000078.1:0-8443 GCA_036004365.1 Binatia bacterium | reverse complement strand
AGGACTCACCCAAGCCTCGCAGCTGTTGAGCAGCGCAAACCAACTCGCAGACATTTACATCTTTCTCAACGCTTCCCTGATCATTCTCAGAGAGGGATTAGAGGCTGCCTTAGTCTTAGCCGCGATCCTGGCCTTCCTTCGAGTCACTGGCGCTGCCGGAGTGACGCAATACATTCACCTGGGCTGGGTCCTAGCTCTCATGGCCGGGATTCTGACTTGGGTTTTGGCCCAAACCGTCCTGGACATCAGTGGAAGCCAGAGAGAAAGTATGGAAGGTTTCACGGCTCTAGCAGCCGCCGTGGTCCTCCTTTATGTCGGCTACTGGCTCCACACTAAGGCAGAGGCGCAAAGGTGGCAAAGGTTTGTACGAGAAAAAGTCCATGACGCTCTTTCCGGTCAGCGGATTCTGACCCTTGTGGGAATCTCGTTTTTCACAGTTTACCGTGAAGCCTTTGAGACGGTTCTCTTCTACCAAGCGCTCTATCTCCAAGTGCCTAATAGTCCTGGTCCGGTCATTTGGGGATTTGTCGTGGGCACAGGTCTATTGGGCATTGTGGTCTTCGCCCTTTTGAAACTTGGGCTCAAAATTCCGATCAACTATTTTTTCGGGGTGACGGGTGCTTTTCTCTACCTCTTGGCCCTCACTTTTGCCGGGCAAGGAGTTAAAGAACTTCAGACGGCAGGATGGATCAGCGTGACTCCACTAGCCTTTCCTCCCCCAGTGGACTTTTTAGGCATCTATCCGACGCTCGAGACTCTATTGGCGCAGGGTGTAATCGTCTTGGTTCTTTTGACCGCTACATTGTGGTTGAGCCGAACGCCGGAAACCGCGAGGAGCAATGTATCTTGAGACCGCGTGACCAAAGCAAAGCTGCAAGAGATCCAGGGGGATATAAGCCCTTCCGGTGCATCTGTGGAAGCATTTTGGCCCGGCTCGTTTCCGAGGGAGTGGAGTTGAAATGCCGCAGGTGCAAGCGGCAAATCATCGTTCCTTTAGAGACTACCGATCGAGCACGAAGGGAGAGCCAAACGTAAGTACAGGATCAGAAATTTGTAGCAAGAAACTCTAAGATAAGAGGCCAGAGGTTTGAATCCAGAGCCCGGCGCACCGCCAAGGAAAATGGCGGCGCCGGGCTCTTTTATTTTAAAGGAGGTCTAAGAAATGCAGACGATAAATTCCTCTGAGGGTAGATGGTCGATCTCATTGTGCAACTGTAGTCAGGACACCGTTCACTTTACTTACGGAAATGCCACCCTCCACATCTTGGTGGAGGATCTCCAGGACCTAGGGATGGCGATCGAAAAGATGGCTAAAGACCTAAAATCCCAGGACAAGAGTGACGGCCAAAAGAAAGATCTGCTTCAATGATTCCCTCCCTTCGTCGCGCCTCCATGAAGGGTGAGGGACGGGGTCTGGCCTTGCGGCGTACCTGTGGGGTCAAACCTCGCCAATAAAACAGGGCATGGAGTATCGGTGGTGGAGAGACTTTTTCTGTTTGCGGCTATGTTGTTTGTTATCTTGCTTTTCATATTTCGACTCCTCTCCGGCGCCGAGAACAACAGAAGAGGCTGCCAAGAAACATCAGACCAGGATTGCTCGCTGCAACGCTATGTCGTCTGTCGAGGAATCTGTCACAGATAGGGAGTTCATTTGTGAGACAAATTCGAAACGTGCTCGAGCCAGCGGTCTCCTCTAGGAAGTCCGCCATTGATCGTTGGCTGCAAGAAAGCCAGCCTCCCTAAAAGCCAAGTGATTCGAGGCTAGAGATAATATCGTCCTAGAAGGCCAGAGGTCTTGAACCCAGAGCCCGGTATCACGGATGACGTGATCCGGGCTCTTTTTTGTCGAAGCAAAAGCACGAAGGAGGAAGAAAATGAAGACTACCATTGTCTTGAGCCTGTTGCTCCTTCTGCCTGCAGTCTCCTTGTCGCAGCAAACGGATACTGCAGCGGAAATCAGAGAGTTAAGGGAGAAGTTGGAGCGGTTAGAGAAAAAAATGGCCGACGAGGAGGCAGCTAGGGCAAAAAAGATGGAAGAGGAGAAAACGGCCATAGCGGAAAAAGTTAAGACGGATGTCATGTCCGAAGTTTCTACTAAGGGCCGAAGTCTTTTTGGCAACATTATCTCCCAAACCAAAGTCGGTGCCTACGGTTCGATGCGCTACGGCACCTCAAACCTGGACGACCTTCACAACACCTTCACTTTCAGACGGTTTGTCTTGACAGTGGATTCTCCCATCTACGAGCGGCTGAAAGCTTACATGGAACTCGAGTTCGAAAGATTCACCCAACTTGAACTTGAAAAAACGCTTACGCGAACGTCCGGGGGTGGGCTGACGAGCGAAGTAGCGATTGAAGGCAACAACAAATCGGAAATTTCCATGGAGCAGGCCTGGATGCAATACGACATCGCTGATTGGCTAAACTTCAGGGCCGGCGCCATCTTAGTTCCTCTGGGCAGGTTTAACATCAACCACGACGATAACCGCTGGGATCTGCCGCGGCGCAGCCTAGTGGATAAAGGCGTGCCTGTTCTGCCGGCAGCCGCCGCATGGCCAGAGCTTGGCGCAGGTTTTTTGGGAGACCTTTCGATCGGCAATACGGGAAAACTCAGCTACCAGGGGTACGTTATGAACGGTGCCGCACTGGATTCCGAAATCGAACAGATCGGCCAGACGCGCGCCGGGGATACGACGAAATTGGCCTATGAGATCAAGCTTCAACCGTCCCGCGGGACATTCTCCGATGACGTCAAAAAGGGGAAGGCTATTGGCACTCGCTGGGCGTACAGTCCGTGGCTCGGCGATGAAATCGGCGCCTCTCTTTATTGGGGACGCTACACTCCCGACTTCCTGCCGAATAAGCCCGTGTTTTCCTTTGCCATCGACGGAAAAAAAACTTGGGGGCCCTTTGAAATCGAGGGACAGTATGTAAATACTCAGTGGAGCGGGGTGCGTGGCATCGCCCGAGGCCTGGCACAAAGAGCCATTTCCAGCGAAAGCGAAGCGGAGATCGGCGATGTTGAGACAGAAGTTGAGTTTGAATTGGCCAATCTGGCGAGTCGCAAGCAGGGATACTGGGTGGATTTTCGCTATCGCTTCTGGCCTGATTTCTTGAGCAACACAATCTTGGGTAAGCATTTTGCCAATCCCCAACTCATCGCCACGCTCCGCGCGGAACAGGTTTGGTTCACCGATCTTTTAAAGTCAATCGCGTTCACCGGTGGAGAGCTAACTGACTTTAGAACCGAGAACCGGCTTCTTAACCGTTTCACTTTGGGGCTCACCTACCGGCCGGTTCCGCTGGTCGCGTTGCAGCTCGCCTACGAGTATACGCGCACAAATCAGGGCAAGAGTCTTTCCAGTGTAACGAACTTTCTCCCTGCTAGAAGCGGAGAATATTTTCAAAACGCTATACTCATGGGGCTAACCTTCGGATTCTGAAAATGAACGTGCTTGGAAAATGGTTCTATCTGGTCTGCCTCATCTCCTCGCTGGGAACTCCCCTCTTGGCGTCGGCCCAAGAGGGGATCTTCCTCAAGGAGGAGGAAGCTCCCAAGGCGGTCTTTCCTGACGCCGCATCTTTTTCGCGTAACATCATCCGTTCAAACGCTGAATTGAAAGACAAAATCAAACAGCGAATGGGAAAGACGCCCACGTCTCTCTGGGAAGATTCCTACATAACCTTCGTTGCCAAGAAAGGTGAGGCGATTTTAGGCTATGCGGTCATCGTTGAAGAGATCGGCAAGCACCGGCCGATCACCTTCATCGTCGGCGTGGGTGCGGACGGCAAAGTCAAAGACGTGGCTTTGATGGTCTATCGTGAAGCCTATGGCGGCGAAGTAAGGGACAGGAGATTCCTGTCCCAGTATGAGGGAAAAGATCTCAAAGCCCCGTTGCTTCCCTATCGCGACATTCGCAATATTACCGGCGCCACACTCTCCGTCGAAGCGATTGGCCGCGGAACAAAGAAGGCGCTGGCCCTGGTTGGGATCGTTTATCTTCCGGGAGAAGGCAAATCATGAAGTCGCTTGTCGTGCTCGCCTGCGCGATTTTGTGTCTCACGATCAGCGTGCCGGCTCGCTCGGAGCTCCGGGAAGTCCGAGAGGTGCACTACCAGATGGGAACCGTCCTGGACATCACCCTCTGGCATTCGGAGCCCGGCGAGGCGAAAAAATTAGTCCGACGATCGGTTCAGGAAGTTCACCGGCTCGAAGGAATCCTGTCGAATTATGATCCGGAGAGTTCCCTTTCCTTCTTCAACGAGCGCGCCGGTCGAGGACGAGTCAAGCTCGACGCTGATCTCTTCCGCGTTTTGGACGTGGCGACAACGTTGAGCCGTAGAACTGCAGGTTACTTTGATGTCACCGTAGGTCCATTGGTCGCTCTGTGGCAGCGGGCGGGAGAAAAAGGATCGCTGCCGAAGCCGGAGGTTTTATCCCGGAATTTAGACCTCGTCGGCGCACATCGACTCAAACTCTACCAGACGGGCGAGGCGGAGCTTCTCTATGACGGCATGAAGATCGATCTGGGAGGCATCGGCAAGGGCTACGCCGTCGACCGGATTGTAGAGATGTTTCGTACGGCTGGAGTTAAAAGCGCTCTGGTCAACTTTGGCGGCAGCAGCATCTACGCCTTGGGGAACCCTCCGCACGAAGACGACTGGGCGATCGGCGTTCAAGGGATCGATGACCATTTGATTGGAATGGTGCATTTAAAAGATCGTGCCTTGTCGACTTCCGGCAGCATGGGGCGCTCCTGGAAGATTCAAGGGGTGCGCTACGGCCACCTTATCAATCCGAAAAGCGGCCTGCCGGTGGCAGAGCGTCGCAGCGCGACGGCGATCGCCGCTACGGCTACCGAGGCGGAGGCCCTGACCAAGCCACCCATCCTCTTAGGCAGCCCAGGAATGGCGCTGATCAAAAACTTTCCTGGAACGGAATCGCTGCTGGTTTCCGATGGCGACAGGCTCTATTTCTCCCAAGGTTTTGCCGCGGCGACGCGTTTTCAGAGGATCGATCGCCAGTGAAGAACTTCGCCTCCACCTCATTCCGGCTGAGAGAGGCCTCGCCCGAGATTCGCCTTGTCTACAGTCTCTTTCTGCTCTTTATTCTCGGTGGGCTCGCGACCACTTGGGTGCTTCAGTTTCAAAGAATCGGCTTCAGCTACGAAAGGATCAGCGCCTATTACTTAGGAGGGGAAAGCGCCGGGCAGGTTTACTTCGCCAAAAATTTCAACGTGCTGCTTGAAGAGACGCATTTCCACACCTTTATGATGGGCGCCGTGTTTCTGATCTTGTGCCATCTCTTCCTCGCCACCTCACTGTCGCGCGGCGTAAAATGGTTTACGATTCTCCTTACTTTCTTTTCCAACCTCTTCGACATCGGCGGGGTGTGGCTCGTTCGCTACGTTGCCGCCTCATTCGCGTATCTCCTGATGGCCGCCTGGATCGGACTGACGATCGGATATCTTGAAATGATCTTGGTTCCGCTGTGGGAAATGTGGATGGGTCGGACGCCGGACGGCCCATAACCCCGAACCGCCCGGCTTCGAGGACCGA
This sequence comes from Binatia bacterium, assembly GCA_036004365.1. Classification (GTDB taxonomy): domain Bacteria; phylum Desulfobacterota; class Binatia; order UBA9968; family UBA9968; genus DP-36. The sequence goes on along the minus strand of DASYRN010000078.1, from coordinate 2,884 downwards.
GGCAGTGATGAGCCTAGCTCTTTTTGTAGATCTGTTGTGCCAGGTAATTTTCGTAACCGACTTCCTTGATCTTATGCATCTGCGCTTCGATCCAATCGATGTGGCGCTCTTCATCTACGACCATATGCTCAAAGAGTTCTCGGGTCGCATCATCTCCGGCGTCTAGACAGGTCTTGATCCCAGGTCTCAGAACGGTTAGGGCAGCTTGCTCCAGAGCAAGGTCGTTTTCCAACTGCTCCTTGACGGTAGGACCAACCATGACTTTGTCGTACGCTAGCATATTCGGCACTCCCTCAAGGAAGAGAATCCGCTCGATGATTTGATCGGCGTGCTTCATTTCATCAATGGATTCCTTCCAATTGACCTCATAAAGCACCTCATAACCCCAGTTCTTGCACATCTTGGCATGCACAAAGTACTGGTTTATCCCGGTTAGCTCTTTTCGGAGCACCTCGTTCAATATTCTAGTGACTTGAGGATTCCCCTTCATCGTTGACCTCCATACTCACTTTCCAAGTTTAAGCACGCGGCGACAAAAACCACAACCAAATGAACACTCGCGTCAGATCTTAAACAGATTTTGGGCATTCTGGGTCGTAGCCCGGGCGACCTCTTCTAGCGAGATCCCTCTGACTTCCGCCACCGTTTCAGCCACGAATCGAACAAAAGCCGGTTCATTGCGCTTTCCTCGGTGGGGAACCGGTGCCAAGTAGGGAGAATCGGTCTCAATCAGCATACGATCCAAAGGTATCTCTCGTGCGACTTCTCTTAGCGGCTCCGCATTCTTGAAAGTAATAATGCCGCTAAAGGAAAGATAGAACCCGAGATCCAAAAATTCTCTTGCCGCTACGGAATCTCCTGTAAAGCAATGAATCACGCCGTGGAGATTTGTCCCTCCTTCGGTCCGAAGACGTTCGGCCACCTGTCGGTGCGCGTCCCGATCGTGGACAACAATGGGAAGATGGGTCTCGCACGCCATGTGAATGAAACGCGTGAAGGTTCTCATCTGTAACTCACGAGGGGAATGATTGTAATAGAAATCCAAGCCGGTTTCGCCGACGGCGACAACCTTGAGATCGGTGGTGAGCTCTTTTAGCCGCTTGAAGTCTTCCTCGCTGACGTCCTTGGCGTCGTGCGGATGCATCCCCACAGTCGCGAACAATCTGGGAAAGGAGCGCGCGACCGTGACGGCCGCCTCGTTGCTCGAAAGGTCTCCCGCGCCGCCCACCACGACGATGGTCGCGACGCCCGCGGCACGCGCGCGGGAGACAACCTGATCCAGGTCGGCGGCAAACTCGGACCCTTGAATATGGGCGTGGCTGTCGATCAGCCTGGGTGAACTTGCCTCTGACATTTATGCGTTGGGGTCGGTCTCGATGCGCGGAAATAAAACCTTCGGCGGAAGCACTTTGTGTCCGGGGACAAAAAAACTTCCCCAGGGCACTTGGGCATTCGTAGCGCCGGCGGGAATCGCCAGAAGGGCGTGAAGCTCTTTTGCCGTATCAGGAAGGAAAGGACCGATGAGGCGTCCGCTTGTCCTTATAACCTCCAGCAGATGGTGCAGGATCTCTCCGACTCTGCCACGCTTGGCCGGATCTTTAAACAAGACGAAGGGCGAGGTCTGAACGGTGTAGCGGTTAGCGTGATCAATGGCCGCCCAAACCGATTCAAGGGCGCGATGGAATTGAAGGCTTTGCATATGTTGCTTCAATTCCTCTTCCGCTTGATGAAATTTGTCACGAAGCTCCACATCCTCCGAATGCCAATTGCCGCTCAAGGGTTGGACAATCCCGGAAAAATACTTGTCCTGCATCGCAAGCACGCGACTTACTAAATTTCCAAGATTGTTGGCCAGATCGGCATTGTATCGCGCCGTGAGACTCTCTTCCCGAAAGTCCGCGTCTTGCCCGAAGACGCTCTCGCGCAGAACAAAATAGCGGAACGCATCCATGCCGATTTTCTCTTTCATCGCCAACGGAGATATCACGTTGCCCAAGCTTTTCGACATCTTCTGCCCTTCCACCGTCCAGAAACCGTGCACATTGAGATGCTTGTACAACGGCAGGCCAGCGGCCATGAGCATGGTCGGCCAGAATACACCGTGCGGCTTGAGAATATCTTTGCCGATAAAATGTTGCGCTTCCGGCCAGAATTTCTCAAAGGCCGCTTGGCCCTTGTATTTCAGCGCGCTTACATAATTGATCAGCGCATCGAACCATACGTAAGTCACGTAACGCTGATCAAAAGGAATCTCGATGCCCCAAGTGAGACGGTTTTTCGGACGAGAGATGCAGAGATCACCGATAGGCTCCCGTAGCATTGCCATGACTTCGTTCCTGAATCCTTCTGGCCGAATAAAGTCCGGGTGCTCTTCAAGATGCCGCAGCAGCCGGTCTTGATATTTGCTCATGCGGAAGAAATAGTTTTCTTCTTCTATCAATGTGGGTTCGGTCAAGTGATCCGGACATTTCCCACCAACCAGTTCCTTTTCAGTATAAAAGCGCTCGCAACCAAAACAGTATAGCCCGCTGTAGCGGTCAAAATAGATATCCCCGGCATTATAAACTTTTGTCAGAAACTCCTGGACGTAGCGGACGTGATACGCATCGGTCGTGCGGATAAAATGGTCATAAGTAAAACCGCATTGATCCCAGATGTCGCGAAAAGCCGCGCTTACCCGGCCGGTAAACTCCTTCGGTGGAACTCCGGCTGCCGTTGCCGCCTGGAAAATCTTATCGCCGTGCTCGTCTGTTCCAGTGAGATAGAAAGTTTCACGACCGTTTGCCCGGTAATAACGCGCCAGCGTATCGGTAATAATCATCGTGTAAGCGCTGCCCAGATGGGGCTCCGCGTTGACGTAATAAAGCGGAGTGGTGATATAGAT
>DASYRN010000077.1:0-3682 GCA_036004365.1 Binatia bacterium | reverse complement strand
GGTCAAGGGAATCAAAGGAGACGAGCGCATCATCGAGAAAGACGACGTCGTCTTCTTTGGCTCCAAGGACTACTATCAGATCACCAACGTCGGAACGGGGCCGTTGGTCCTCTTTGGCAATCGCTCCGAAGGTTTCGGTGGCCCCCACGTGACCGCGGGGGGAAACGACAGAAATCAACCATAGGCTGACTGTTCACATCTTTGATTTGTTTTGAATTAGCCCGATGGGGTTTCCCCGCCGGGCTTTTTTTTATGAAAACTTCGCCAATGGAATGAGGATTTCCGTTACGGAACTGAAGAGCCGGAACTCTTTTCTGCCTTGCTCGCGGAAAGAGTAGGGAATGTGTTATGTCAAGCTCTTGGGGGAGGAGCAGCGCATGCGGTTTGGGACTTTTAGTTACAACCAGGCACGGCCCTGGGTGCCGGAGCGCCAGGCTTTCGAGGAATTGCTCGAACAGATCCAGCTTACCGAGCGGCTGGGCTTCGACGAGGCCTGGTTCGCCGAGCATCACCACTCAGACTACGGAATGCTCGCGTCTCCCAACCTTATTATCGCCGCTCTCGCTCACCGCACCCGACGATTGCGCCTGGGGAATTTGGTGAATGCGCTGCCGCTCCACGACCCAATACGCCTCGCAGAGGAGTGTGCGATTCTCGACATCCTCACCGGCGGAAGGCTGAACGTGGGGCTCGGTCGCGGAGTGCCGCGCGATGATCTCAAACATGGGCTTGATCGCAGTACGGCTCAGGCCCGCTTCGAGGAGGGTGTGGAGATCCTCCTGCGGGCCTGGAGAGAGGAGAGCTTCACGTACGCCGGCACTGCCTGGAATTATGTTGACATCTCATGCCGCCCGCGGCCGCTTCAGCGGCCCCACCCGGCCATCTACTACGGCGCCACGTCGCCGGAGAGCCCGGCGATGGTCGCGCGCCGGGGCTGGAACTTAGCCCTCTCGCGCCAACCCCTCTCCAACTGCGCGCGCGCCATCGCAGCCTATCGAGCGGAGCGAGCAGCTCTCGGAAACCCGCCCGGCGGCGGAGACGCGATCATGGTCCGGGAGATCTATGTCGCCGATAGCGACGAGCAGGCGTGGGCGGAGGCCGCCCCGGAGATCACGCGGTTCTGGCAACTGGCCACCGACAACGTCTGGTGCGGCGAGCCGATCACGACGGACGATCTCCCCCGGTTTACCAAGCGATTCCCCTATTTCCCGGGAGGTCTTACCCTGGAGAGGATCGAGGAATGGGGGACCTCGCTCATAGGCAGCCCCGAAACGGTTACAGGGAAGGCGCGGGGGATGATCGAAACGGCACGACCGGACAGCTTGGTTGGCCTGTTCAGTTTCGGTGGCCTGAGTCATGCCCAAGTGACCCGCTCGATCGAGCTGTTTGCGACACGCGTCATGCCGGCCCTCGCAGCTGAGCCCGCCGGCTCGCGACCTGCGCCATAGCGGAAATTCCCCAAGCTGGATTCCTACGAAGGGCTGCTGTTGCGGCGCTAGACGATCCGGTAGGAGGAAAAGGGAACGTGATATTTTCCTTTTCAGGATAGTATGCTGGTAAAAGCAGAAGCTGTTAACCAGGAGGTGGCAATGACGGATCAAGAAATTATTGATAGGGCGTATGAGGAGACGATTCAGCAGATTTATTCCGTGTTCTACGGCGCGCTTGTGATTCCCCGTGATTCCAGCCAGCGCGAGAATGCCGAGCGTCGCTTTCAAGTGGGAGTACGTAGAGCGCGCGAAATCCGTGACCGTGCAAAGCAATTACTTCCGTAAATGAGGGGTTAAGAAATGGCAGATGAACGCAAACCAGGAGTTACAGCTGTCCGAACAAGTGTCGGCATCTATGCCCGGCAGAAGATTCCTTATTTTGTCGGCATTTCGGAAGCCACGGTCGGCGCGTAAACTCGAGCGCCACCGAGCCAGCGATCGGCATCGTCGCCAGAAACGACGCTAACGAACAGGAACGGGTCGTGCCATACGATCCCGTTACCGATCAGTTAAAGCCTGCATCCTGATCGACAACGGGAAGGAAGCGACTCAGTCGCGGTTGCGGGAGTAGGCGGTCTCCTCGCTTGTGATGAACTCGAGCAGCGCGGCGCGACCGTCCTCGGTGGCGCGTTTGGCGCGCTGGAGCGCCGGCGCGATCTCTTCCGGCCGCTCGATTCTTTCGGCGAATCCGCCGAGTGCCTTGCCCATCTCCGCATAGTTGCCGCACAGATCTCGGGTACGGAAGCGCTCATGGGAAGCGGCCATATGGTGAGTCTCGGCGGCCATCGATGAGTTGTTGAGAACAATCGTTAAGATCGGAAGCCCGCAGCGCACCGCAGTCTCAAAGTCCAGACCGGTCATGCCAAAGGCGGCGTCGCCCATGAAGTTTGCGCAGAGCTTGTTCGGCGCGGCGAGCTTCGCTCCCAAGGTAAGCCCTAAGCCGGTCCCGAGTGAATGGGACTTTCCCCATCCGAGATAGCCGCGCGGGGTCGTCGCGCGATAAAAAGGCACGAGCTGGTTACGCGGGCTGCCGGAGTCGTGAGTCACGATGGTGTCTTTGGGATCCACGGCATTGATAAACTCCCACATGACCCGATAGGGGTTGATGGGCACTTCCTTCGAAGTGAGCTTCGGCATCCATTCTTTGAGCCATTCCTCTCTCGCCTCTTTGATCTGAGTGGCCACCGCACCACTTCCCTGCGTCGCCGGCCCCTTGCGCGAAGCGTTTATGGCTTCAACGAACTGGCGCAGCACCAGCTTCGCATCTCCCAGGATCGGGTAGTCGGCGCTGTAGTGTTTGTTGATGTCTCTCTCATCGTTCGTTGCGTGAATGATCGTCTTTCCCTGTGGTATCCCGGCGAAGGTGATGTTGTGGCGGGTGAGACTGCAACCGATCGCAAAGACCACATCCGCTTGCTGCAGGAATCTGTAGGCGGGCATCGGCCCGACGCCCGAAGCGGTGCCCAGGGAAAGAGGATGATTCTCCGGAAAAGCGCTCTTGCCTTCCAATGTTGTTGTCACCGGGACATCGAGCAGCTGCGCCAGCTCGACTAGATCATCCGACGCCTCGGCGTACAGAATTCCCTGGCCTGCGCAGATCACGGGATTCCTCGCTTGCGTCAGCACCTTGGCGGCTTCCGTGATGTCGCGCGGATTCGGAGCGGAGCAGGTGGCCTTGACCGGCTGGTACTTGATATTGCTCTCGACCACCTCCATTGTCGCCACGTCGGCGGGTATCTCGACCAGGACCGGACCAAGCCGTCCCATTTTCAAAAGGCTGAAGGCGCGCCGCATCACGTCACATACCTGATCCGGCAGGGTGATCTCCTCGACCCATTTGGTGATCGGAGCGTAGGCGCGCACCGACCTGAAGAAAGGGAACGTCTGCTCCACGTTGCGTGCGTGCCCCCCAGGTAGCACGAGGATGGGGGTGGAGTCGGAAAATGCCGTCGCCACCCCGGGAAAAGCGTTCTCGGTTCCGGGACCCGCCTGCATGGCAAAAACTCCTATGCGCTTTCCATTGGAGACGCGCGAGAAGGCGTCGGCGATGCCGACTCCGACCCGCTCCTGCCGGCAGATGATCGGCCGGATTCCGGCTGAAGCCGCGGCCTCAATCATCGGCGCCGTGGGGAAGCAGCTCAAAAACTCCACGCCTTCGCGCTTGAGAATCTCTGCGATAGCATCGACGACTC
>DASYRN010000076.1:0-5041 GCA_036004365.1 Binatia bacterium | reverse complement strand
GCAACGGCTAAGGAGTGGGCCAAGGGAGCTTTCCACGGCGTCTGCAACGTCATTATTCCGAGCTATACGGCGGACCTCAAACGGCTCAACGAAAAAGGCATCCGCCACGACGTAAGGCGCAACATTGAACTCGGTTTCTGGGGCACGCTGCTCGTATCCGAGGCGGGAACAACCATGCCGGAAATGAAGCAGTTCATGGAGATCGCCGTCGACGAAGCCAAAGGGCGTCACCGTTTCCTGCTTCATGGAACCTTTGATACTGCGGATGACATCGTTCAGATGGCCCGAGATGCGCAAGCAATAGGCGTGGACGGCTTGCTGTTAGGTCACCCGAATTCGTTTTATCCGAAGGACGCGAATCAACTTTACGATTACCTCGCCTACGTTTGCGAACGCACGGATCTCGCCACCGTATTATTTGCCGCGCATCACTGGAATTTTGAAAGACTTCATCCCAGCGGCTACCCGCCCGACGCTTTGTTGAGGGCCGCGAACCTTCCTAATGTCGTCGCCATCAAGCACGAGGTAGGGCGGCCCGGGCTTGGCGCCGCCTATGAATTCTGGAAAATGATCCGGGATAAAGGGGTGCTCTTTTCCGATCCCCTCGAGGCCAATTCCCCGCTGACAGTAGAAATGTTCGGCCAGCAATGGATGGGGACAAGCAATTACGAATACTGGGGCGGGATGGTCCCGCAGTATTTCAAGCTCCTCCGCGAAGGCCAGTTCGATAAGGCTATGAAGATTTACTGGCAGATCCAACCGGCGCGCGCAGCGCGCATGGCCGAGCAGAACTCTTTCGGCGGCGCCAATTTCATTCATCGCTACATGTGGAAATACCAGGCCTGGCTCAATGGCTACAATGGTGGCCCCGTACGCCAGCCCGTAATGAAGCTCAACAATGGCCAGATGAGGAGGCTTCGAGAAGCGCTGAGCCGGTCCGGAGTGGAACCTTCATCGGAAGATCCTGCGGCATTCTTCGTCGGCCGCAATCCAGCTTAGAGCAATCAGCAATGGCTCTGTTTCTTAACCACGAAGATGTCTGCGCCAGCGTAACCATGCTGGATGCGGTAGATGCAATGGAGGGCGCTTTCCGCGAGCAGGCCGAGGGCAAGGTCACCCAACCGCACAGACTCAACCTTAAGGCCGGCAAAGGGTGGCTCCGCGTCGGCCCGGCGGTTCTCGAAGGCTCCGGTTACATGGGCTTCAAGGCGATGAATTTAGCTCCGGGCCACGGAGTCCGTTATCAAGTCCATCTCTATCGGATCGCCGACGGCGAACTTTTGGCCATTATGGATGCGCTCCATCTCACCACTTTGCGCACCGGCGCCACGAGCGCCGTCGCGACCCGGCGCCTTGCCGGTGGTGGGGCGATGACTGTAGGCGTGATCGGCTCCGGGATCGAAGCACGGGCGCAACTCGAAGCGATGCACGCCTTGGGTCTCGTCCGCTCGGCGCGTGTCTACAGCCCGACTCAGGCGAATCGTGAGAAGTTCGCCGCCGATTACAGTCGATCTCTCGGAATAGAGGTGTTGCCGGTAGACCGCGCAAAAGAAGCAGTGAGCGGCTGCGGCCTGGTTGTTGCCGCGGTCAAGTCAACTGAGACGGCCCTTTTGGGCGAATGGTTGGAGCCCGGAACCCACGTCAATTCGGTGGGCACGGCGCGCCCGGAGCAACGCGAGATCGATCCGGCTACATTCCAGCGCAGCGCTGTGATCGTGGTGGACACGCGCGAAGGCGTGTTTGGCGAGGCGGGAGACGTCATCGCTGCTAAAGGCATTGTTTTGCCGGAACAAGTCTACGAACTCGCAGAGCTGGTCACCGGTCGCGCGCCGGCGCGGTGTGACGACCAGCAAATTACCTTATTCAAATCGGTCGGCTCGGCACACCAGGACGTGGCCATCGCCGCGCGCATCTTCGAGCGCGCCTGCGAGAAAAATCTCGGCTCTGAAATCGACGGCTTTCCGATCAAGAAAATCAGCTAAGGAGGAGTGACACATGGCGGACCCGAAAAAGCTTACCCCGTTGGAGTACCTAAGCCAGTTTTCTCCCGGCGCGACCACGGCCTTTCAGGGTCTGCGTGAGGCAGTCACAAAGTCCGGCCCTCTCGATCACAATACCTGTGAGTTGATCACCCTCGGCGCATTCGCGACTGCGAGAATCGAAGGCGGATTCAAAACTCACGCGCGCCGGCTGCTGAACAACGGCGTACCTCCCGAGGCGCTGCGGCAAGCGGTCCTGGTCACGTTCGGCGCGACGACGACGTTGACGGTCGCCCTCGACGCTTTGCATTGGATCGACGATCTGATTGCAGAACGTTAAAAACCTCGACTGGCATATTTTTTTCTGAGCGCCTTCCAAGCTTCGGCGCGCTGATCCGCCCCTCTCTTCCAGCTTTCCGGCAGATCGCTAATGCGATAGGGCGCTCGGCACGGACCGCCTTTGATGTAACACGCGACGTTGGTCAAGTATTTGTTGATCTGCACGTTGTAGTAGGGAAAACCCGCGAGATACTCGTCCACCGGCACGACCGGCGGCGCGGTGCGAAGGTCCATCCATATCTGTTCGACTCGCTTCTCATCATCATTGAGAATAGCATCGGACAGCGCGACGACAGGCTCGGGTCCCATGCAAGCCATTCCCGAAGACCATATGGTAGTGATCCTCGGTCGCGCCATCTTGTACGCCGCAAAGATCGCGGCTTCACCGGGCATGAAGTTGATTCGGTGACCGGCGACTCTGAGATCTTCCAGAAGATTGGCATGGCTGTAAGACATCTTCGTGACCACAACCGTCGGCGCCTTCTTCGCCACTCCCGCCCAGAAGCTCGTGGGAAATGTGGACTTGAAGAATCTAGCATTGGCGTAAATCATGATCGCCATGTCGGGAACGGCTTCGCCCAGATCGGCGAAGAACTGAACCGAGTTTTCATTCGTGGGGGTTTGCCACAGCGGCAGCCCCACGAAGGCGCCGTCGGCTCCGATAGCTTTTAAGCCGCGCATCTGCCGTACCACCTCTTTTGTCCCCAGCGCGGTCGCTCCGGCAAAGACGGGAACTCGCTTGCGCGCCACTTGCACGATCGTGTCGATGAAAGCCCTCTTCTCCTCCCAGAGCAACGCGGCGCATTCCCCGGTCGTACCGCAGGCGGCGATCACGCCGATACCGGCCCGTATGTAGCTCTCGACCATTCGAGCCGTCTCTTCGAGATCGACGGAGTCCGCGACGTCCCAGCCTTCCGCGCCTTCCTTTGTCGGTGTCGGCACCATGACAGCTACGCCTTTGATATCGTCCTTGCTGAGCATTGACTGCTCTCCTTTCGCTTCATGTCCGGAGATGCGTCCCTTATTAACGCAAGAGTTTAAAAAAATCCATCTGCTCTAAAGCTCGCCGGTTCGCCTTGCCCAAAACTGACCCGGGTGCTAAGGAAAGGCCGTTGGAGGAGTGGTCATTCATGGCCGCAATAGACACTGCCGAGATAGCGCCGGATGTTCCTGCAGGGCTCGAGCGCGGGCTCAGGAACTACTGGTATCCCATCTTGCTCTCGGAGGACGTCAGACCGGGAAGTCCGGTGGCAATCAATTGTCTCGGTGAGAGCCTGGTTGTCTGGCGTGACACGGAAGGCCGCCCCGGAGTGCTTTTCGATCGCTGCCCGCACCGCGCAGCGAAGCTCTCTGCAGGGCGCGTCCTAGACGGGCAGCTCCAGTGCGCGTTTCATGGCTTACGCTTTGACAAGACCGGGCAATGCACCTTAGTCCCCTGGGAGCCGGAGGAGAGCCCGAGCCGAAAAGAGGTCCACGCTCAGTGCTACCCCGCCAAAGAGCTTGGAGGTTATATCTGGGCCTATCTTGGCGACGCCGCGCATTTTCCGCCGCCGCCGCTCGAACAGGAGGTGCCGCAAGAGATCCTGCGCGAACATGAGTATCGCTGGTTCAGGATGCCGACAGAGATTTGGGACGCCAACTGGCTGTTGACGGTCGACGGTGGAGACGGGTTTCACGCGGTTACCTTGCATTCTGATACCCAGGCGGTGGAGGACAAAACATGGCAAGGCGGAAACGTTCAACGCCCTTCCGCCCGTCTGGCAGAGCGCCGGGTTAAAATCGTCGAGACGACATACGGAGTGCGCGGCATCGCCGTCGATCGGCAGGGAAAGCCGATCCATCACGGGCACTTATTAGCTGTGAAGGGCGACCGCTTCATTCTGCCGTGCATCACCACCAACGTGATCCGCCCGGTGCCGGGCGCCGAACCATACGTCGCTCGCCTGTGGCAATTTCCGCTCGATGCGCATAGAACCATCGTGCAGCGCTTCGTGGTCCAGCGCGTCACCGGAGCCGAGGCCCAAGAGCGCTGGGAAAAACTCTATCATGAGGTGGTCAGGCCGCGACTGGAGGGAATCTCCCGCGAGGATGCGATGATCGCCGCCGCTCAGGGCGACCTCGTGACCGCGCGCAAGCACGAGCATCTGTTCGAGCCGGACAAGAGCATGTATGAAGTCCGCCAGCGCCTCAAAAAAGCATTTCTCGCGCAGCCAGAGGAAAAACGGATAGCGCCCAGCCGAGAGTCCTTGGTCTGGCCGGTAGAGTCGCCGTCGGTCGCCGCATAGATCTCGGTATTTGCGACAGCGCCAACCCACAAAAATATGAGACGAAAGATCGTCGCTCGCCAAAAACTTGCGCTCCTGTCCATTTTGGTTGCCGGCTTTTTTTGGAGTTTTGACCTTGCCGCCGAACAGGTTAAGGTCCACAACCCTTCGTTCGATATCAGCGTCGTCAGTGTCTTCGTGGCTCAAGAGAAAGGCTATTTTCGGGAAGAAGGCCTGGAACCGCTTTTTATCCTCGCCACGCCGAGCGTCGGAATCAACGGACTCATTGCCGGCAGCTTCGACTTCAGCGCCGCAGGAGGCTCGGCGTCGACAGCCATCGCCCGCAACCTTCCCCTGAAGGTACTGCTCATCCATACCTTCAAGCCGGGCTTCTGGATCTTCGCCCGCGAAAATCTCAACCCGTCGCAGCTAAGGGGCAAGAAGATCGCCGTATCGACA
>DASYRN010000075.1:0-19992 GCA_036004365.1 Binatia bacterium | reverse complement strand
AATTCCCATATAGAAGGAGCCGAACTGGCCGTAGACGGCGCTCGCCTCGTCGAAGCGCATCTCGTAGACAAGTCGCTTGAAGACCAGCGGGTCGTCGGCGAAGAGGTCGACGCCCCATTCCCAATCGTCGAATCCGATAGAGCCGGATATAATCTGTGTTACCTGGCCGGCGTATCTCCGGCCGATGACGCCATGCTCGGCCATCATCTCCTGGCGCTCTTTGATCGGAGCTTGGTACCAGTTCTTGGTCTCACCCCGCAGTTTGTTCATCGGGTAAAAGGAGAGGTAGCGCCGCGCGGGTATCGGCGGATAAAGGCGCGGGGCGGCTATTTTGCGTTGGTTCGCCAACTCCGCGTCAACGGCCTGCGTCCATTCGGGTGACCTGGGTGGAATACCTTTCTCATTGAGAGCGTCATACAGGCGCACCGTCGCTTCGTATAATCCGAGTTCGACGACCGAGAGATAAGAAGTCGTCGGTTCCAAGAACTCCGCTAGCTTCAAATTCGCTACCGCCAGCTCCGAGCTGTTGAGGGCTTCAAATGTGCGACGAAAATGAACAAGCATGAGATCGCCTTTGTGCCCAAGGAGAGAAAAGAGCGCGCTTTGTTCTTCCTTACCTTGCTCCATGGACTCCAACAGCGTCGCGGCCTGTTCGACGATCCCTTTTTTCCCACCTTCATTGAACTCTTTCCAGGCCGGCCATCGTACTCGGAACATCTGATGCAGAATGCAGGAGCCTTCGAGCGTCAGCGGCACCGGAGGAAGCTCGGGGGTCGTCATCTTTATTTCTCCTTAGAGAAGTTAGCTTGGCACTGGAAGTTCGAGATCGGACTTACGCTGACGGAGTGTTGGGCTTGGCGATCGGATCCGGGGTTTGTCTGCCACGCAGCCGCGACCGAAGGGCCTGGAATCCGCGCTTGGCCAAGCGAAACATCTTGGGAATCAGCCAGGCGGCGACCGCGAGAAACACGAGCACCAAAACCAGCATGATCAGCGGGTGGTTAAAGGCTAGCCAAATCCCAGCCAAGACCGCGAAATCTTCACTGAGGCTCGCGAGCCAGTTGCTGAAAGGTTCTGGGCTCACGTTGATAGCCAGTCGTATCGTCGCTTTGGTCCCATGCGCGGCCAAAGCAACGCTCCCTCCGGCCAGAAGAGCGGCTAACTCCAGGGCGGGATTGACGGTTCCCAGAGATCTTGCGGCGAGAATCGCTCCGGCGGGAATGCGGATGAAGGTGTGCAGCACGTCCCATCCGTTATCGACATAAGGTATCTTGTCGGCTACAAACTCGATGACGTACATCAGACAGGCCATGCCGATCACCAGAGGATCGGTGAGAATTTGGAGATCAGGCGGCAATTGGATCATCTGCATTCTGCCGGCTATTCCGAGCGCCGCGACGGTCGCGTAGACATTAATGCCCGAGGTCCACGCTGTTCCGAGAGCCAGGCTTAATGATTCTAGAACACCCATGTTTCGGCCTTCCGTTTCCTAACCGTTAGACGTTCCACTTCTTTGCTACTTCATCTTTGAATTCTTTCGCGAAGGCGTTCACTTTGGGAAACTCATCCAACCAGCGGTACGGCCGGCAGGCGTCGATCAAGACGCGGTCGGAGAGGTAACCTTTGGGAGAGCGCTCTTCCGGAGGCATCGCTGGCTCACAGACTGAGGCCCATATACTTTTGACTAAATCGACTCCCTCCCGTACATAGCATCGTGTCGCAATGGCCCAAATCACGTCGTAGGGGTTGGTAATGTCGATGTCATCGTCGACGACCACCACGAATTTCCCGCCGTACGCGCCGGCGCGCGCGCCGGCTGCAACTAGCAGCGCCTGCTTTGAATGGCCTGCATAGCGCTGCCTGATGGAGATAACTGTGAATGGGCCGGGTTGGCCGCCGTAGACGAAACCCCATACGCCCTTGACGTCAGGGATGCCGGCTTTCTCTAGCTGTTCCCATAAGGTCGCCGCTCCAAGGGGTATGGGGAGATAACTAGCCGGCGGCTTAAGGGGTGGCGCTCCTAGAATGATCGGATCGTTTCTGTAGTAGACGCGCTTGACGATCATCACCGGGGTCTCGCCGACATTGGCGTCGGTAAAGTAGCCCGGCCACTCTCCGAAGGGCCCTTCGCGAGGCATCTCTTCGTCCTTCATGGGAGGCATCTCGCCTTCGAGGACGACTTCGGCATTCGCGGGGATGGGAAGACCGGTCACAGCTCCCCGGACGACGGGCACGGGCGATCCCTGGAGATAACCGGCGAACTCATATTCGTCGACATCCGGAGGCAGAGGCATCTGGGAGGCAAGAAAGACGCTCGGCCCTTGGCCTAACGTGATGGCCACGGGCAAGGCCTTTCCCGCAGCGCGGCTCCGCTCGAATGCGAGCCTGCCGTGCTTTCCCATGTTCATCTTGACGGAAACCGTGTTCTTGTCCTGAATCATCACCCGATAAGTGCCGATATTGATCTTCCCGGTTTCCGGATCTTTGGTAACCACGCCGCATCCGGTCCCAAGATAAGAACCGCCGTCGAGGTCGTGCCAAACCGGCGTTGGGAACTTGTAGAGATCGACCTCGTCTTCACCCATCTGATTTTCAAAGACAGGCCCCCCCTCCACCTGCTCGACAGGGACCGGCTTGAACGCGGCAAGTTTCTTTCTCCAGGCATAGAGGAAATCGATACCTTTGAGTTCCGGAGAAAGCCCCATCGCCGGCGCGGTCCGCCTGCAAGTCCTAAAGACGTTCGAGATGATGCGGAAGCCCGCGGGATAACCTTTGAAGTGGCTGAACAAGAGCGCCAGGCCTTCTTTTTCCGCCGCGCGCTCGGTTAGAGCACCGACTTCGAGACCGAGGTCAACGCCGTGGAGCGTTCGGATCTCTCCCATTTCCTCCAGGCAGCGAATGAAGCCCCGCATGTCGGTCAGATCTTGCACAGCCTTTCCTCTTTATCAGCCATACTATTGTGCCCCAGCCGACCTGTCAACGTTCTCATGCCGCCGGGTCTTTTGCCGCACGCGGGTGACTCAATCCACTTCCATGTCTAGCGAAGATTTTGACTCGAGGGCTTTCGCCGTTGGATAATGGACCCGACCCTTTCGGCGATTTCGCGGCTAAAGTCTCCCAGCGCCTCGCTCAGCGCAGCTGCAGACGCTTCACTGGATTTTGCCTTGGCCTGGCGTGTCACACGGGAATCCTTAAAGCTCAGCACGTGCTTGTTGTCGCTGTCGATCAACGCCCATCGCGCGGCCAGTTGAACATTCTGCGCGGCGTTCGGTTCGAAACGGAGCACTTCGATGTCGAGCCGATAGGTCGGTCGTTGATGGCTTTGCCAGGGATACCGGACGATTCTTTCGGTGCTTAGCAGGGAGGACAGGTTTTGGGCGAGAACGCGCGTGAAGTTCTCATCCAAGGGTTCTATCCAGCGGTCGTTTTCCGAAACCTCAAAACGGTTCTGTGTCACGCGAGTCACCAGCTCGTCCCGATCGAGGTAGGCTGGAAATTTGACTGGACCGATGCCGATGAAAACATCGTCGGCCCCGGCAGGATGGTTGCCTCGGGCATCCGCCTCGGCAAGAGGAGTCAGGGTAAAGAACCTGGAGGAATCGGGTCGCGGGGAAAAGTTGACGCAGCCCGTCATCATGAGGCAGGACAAAGCGAGGGCTAAGCGCGAGCAGAGGCGGTTCATTATTCCCCCCTCACTTCCGGTTTGCCGAATATAAGGGCCCGTGGATTTCTTTCGAGGTAGTTGGCCAACAGCCGTAGAGAACGAGCCGCGGCAGAAACCTCGCGCAGGCTCTTTGCGAGCTCGTAGAAAGTCGGAGAATCCGTGCCGATGGAGCCCTGCATGCCCGCGACAGTCGCCTCCAGCTCCTGCATCGCAACGCTCGCTTGCTTGAAGGCGAGACGGGCCTCCGCCGTCGTCTGCTGAAGGTCACCGGAAAGTGTTTTGACATTGTCATCGACTGTGCTCGTGAGGCTGCGAATGCTGGCTACCGCCTCATCAATTTTTGGCATGGTTCGGTCGAGGGAGCGGAGGGCCGATTTAAACCCGGGCGCGTTGACAAGCTGACTTATCCCATCAACCGCCTGCGTGGTGGCCTCGACGAGCCCTTTCAAATCGACCTCTTGGAGTTTGACGAGCACTTGCGTTGCGACATCCTGCGCCCTTTCCAGCGCCGTGGGCAAAGTTGGAATCTCCTGATATTTGGCTTCCCGTGTCTGGACAAAGTTTGCCGGGCTCCCCGGGATAAAATCGAGGCCGACGTAAAGAAGGCCCGTGACAAAGCTCTCCATTTGGAGCTGGCCACGCAGGCCCTGATCGATCAGTGCCTTACCCGTCTTCGGGTCACTAAGAGCGGCTCCTTGGCCGCCCTTCTGTGTGACTTTTTTTTCGTCGATTTCAATAATGACCGGGATAGCCTTGATTTTCATCTCCGGCTCAAGCTGCAGCAAGATGTTCTTTACGGAGCCGATCTCGACGCCGCGAAATTTTACTGGCGCGCCCACGCGCAGGCCGTTGACCGAGCTGTTGAAGTAGAGAACGAATTCCTTGGTTTGGCGAAAGAGCCGCCCCGACCCAAAAATAACCACCGCGATGACGACCAGAGCAAGGGCGCCGACCACAAAGGCGCCGATGAGCGTCGGATGGATCCTCTTATTCATGGGCTCTCCTTTCCCCACGGGTGAGGAACATGCGCACGTTCGGATCTTGAGAATGAGCGAGTAGCGCTTTGGGGTGACCGCTGGCGGTCATGGTACCCCGCTCAGCGTCGAGAAATATGCTGTTGCTGCCGATAGCGAAGATGCTGGCCAGCTCGTGCGTCACCACGACGACCGTGGCACCGAGGCTGTCGCGCAGCTCGAGGATCAGGTCGTCAAGCAATCGCGAGCTGACCGGATCGAGTCCCGACGAGGGTTCATCAAAGAAAAGAATCTCAGGGTCCAGGGCCATCGACCTGGCAAGCCCGGCCCGCTTCTGCATGCCGCCGCTGATCTGAGATGGGTAGTAATTCTCAAAGCCCTTCAGGCCGACTAGCGCGAGCTTCAAGGAAGCCACTTCGCGGATCTCGGCCGGGCTCAAGTCTGTGTATTCTTCCAGCGGCAGGCTAACATTTTCCGCCAGGGTCATAGAGCTCCAGAGCCCACCGCTCTGGAAGAGGACACCCACGCGTCTGAGCATCCGCAGTCTCTGTTCTGCGTCGGCTTGGGTGAAGCTCTCGTCTCCATAGAAGATCTCTCCCTGGGCAGGCTCGTTGAGACCGATCAGGTGGCGCAGAAGCGTGCTCTTTCCACTGCCACTCCCTCCCATGATGATGAAGACATCGCGGCGGTTGACGGTGAAGTTGAGATCGCGCATCACGACGAAATTGCCGTAGGCCATCATCAGGTGGCGCACGGTAATATGCGGTTTCGCGCCGTTTCCGTTAGTTCCAGCCATTCAGATCCCCAGAACGTAGAAAACAAACGAAAAGACCCCGCACGCGACGATGATGGCGACGATCCCGGTGACCACCGCAGAGGTCGCGGCGTCCCCCACCGCGGAAGAGCTTTTGCCGGACTGCAATCCCCGCAGGCAGCCCGAAAGAGCCACCAGCGCCCCGTAGACGCCGCTTTTGAACACGCCGCCAAGGACATCTTTCAGGGCGACCGCCTGCGACGTCTCCTGAAAGTAAGTCGTCCAGGAAAACTCCAGCATGCTCGTGCCTACGGCAGCGCCGCCCAGCACGCCGACGAAATCGGAGTAAAGGCATAAAAGGGGCATCATCAAGATCAGAGCGACCACGCGAGGAAGCACCAAGAATTCCAGCGGCGAAACCCCCATGGTGACGAAAGCGTCGATCTCCTGGGTAACTTTCATGGTGCCGAGTTGGGCGGCGAAAGCGGCGCCCGTGCGTCCGGCCATGATGATGGCGGTCATCATGGCGCCCATGTCTCGCATCATCGCGATGCCCACCAGATCCGCAATGTAGAGTTGAGCCCCGAACTGCTTGAGTTGAACCGCCCCAACAAAAGCGAGAATCACCCCCACTAAAAAGCTGATCAGTGTAACGATCGGTAGCGCCTGCGCGCCGCACTCCTGGATCAGGAGAAACAGGTCAGAAGCGCGGTAGTGCGCCTTCATGCGCAGCAGCTTGCCAAAGGTGATGGTCATCTCTCCCAAAAACGCGAGCATCTCTGCCGCCGAGTTGGCGGTGCCGATACTGGTTGTGCCAATCCGTTCCAGCAACGGCGCCTCGATCACTTCTTTTTGCGCGCCCTTTCTTTCCGGCACCGCCTCCGCGAGGTCGAGAAGCCGCCGGATGCCGGAGGGCAACCCTTCGCGGTCCAAGGAAATGCCGCGTTTGCGACAGAGTTCGGCGACTTTCGTAAGAAACGTAAGGATGCTGCTGTCCCACGCCGTTAGGCCCTGAGTGTGAAAGGCGATCCGGCTGGGTGGGGACGCTATCTGACGTTCCACATCGGCTATGGAGGGAAGCCCCTCCTTGAGGCTCCAGACTCCAGCAAAGTGGATCACGAGCGTAGCATCGCCGGCTCGCTCAAAAGAGACGACTCCCGGAGTCACCATGCTGAACTCTCCTGCTGACCTAGATTCTCGTCAATCAATGAACTTTGATTTATGCCAAAAGATGGATAGAGACAACCTCCTATTGCACTTTTATAATTGTTCCCTTAGTTTGATAAATATAATGTACTGGTTGATTTGCTTCTTTGTCGTTATCCTTCAGTGCCTTTTTTGTCCGACTATCCAGGCTCAGAGTTCCCGCGTTCATGAAGTTACCCTGGATAATGGGCTTAAAGTTCTCCTCTTGGAAGATCGCAGTAGTCCGGCCGTGACCTTTCAAGTCTGGTATCGCGTCGGATCGAGAAACGAGGAGGATGGCAAGAGCGGTCTCGCGCACTTCTTAGAACACATGATGTTCAAGGGCACACAGAAAGTGGCTCCCGAGGAGTATTCTCGAATCATCGCAAAAAATGGCGGCCGCTCAAATGCGTTCACATCGTCGGACGTTACCGTCTACTTTGCCACGATGAGCCGTGAGAAGATTGGCATCGCTATCGAGCTGGAAGCGGATCGAATGGCCAACGCGCTCCTCGACGGCAAGTATTTCGAGCCGGAAAAAAAAGTCATTATGGAGGAGAGGAGGCTGAGGACGGAAGACAACCCGATCTCCTCGCTGGCTGAAGTGACATCGGCGGTAGCCTATACCATCCATCCGTATCGACGGCCGGTCGTGGGATGGATGCAGGACGTTGAAAATCTCTCGCGCGAAGATCTTCGGCGCTATTACAAGACTTATTATGCGCCCAACAATGCGTTCATCGTGATGGTCGGAGATTTCTCAGCCGAGGAGATGCTGGCCAAGGTCAAGGCTGCGTTTGGCAACATCCCGCGTGGGGAGAACCCTCCAAAGGTAAGATTCGAAGAGCCGCCCCAGTCGGGTGAAAGAAGAGTCATTCTTAAAAAAGAAGCCGAGCTTCCGTTTCTCTTGATCTATTATCACGTCCCCAACGTGCGCAGTTCGGATGGCTTCGCCCTCGACGTTCTTTCGGTCATTTTGGCCGCCGGGCGCAGTTCCCGATTGCACCAGGATCTCGTCTACGATAAACGCATCGCGCAAAGCGTGGATGCGGACTATGACGGTTTGGCGATCGATTCGACGATTTTTTCCGTGACGGCCCAAGTGATGCCTGACAAAGATCCGGCTGAAGTCGAGCGGGCTATCTACGACGCGCTGGAGCACGTCAAAGCCCAACCGGTAGGCGACAAAGAACTCGAAAAAGCAAAGAACCAAATTGAGGCGGCCTTTGTGTTTGGCCAGGACTCGGTGTTTGGACAGGCGATGAGGGTGGGACGATTCGAAGCCACGGCAGGATGGCAACTCTTGGATCGCTATCTGGACGGAATAAAAAAGGTCACTCCAGACGACATCTTAAGAGTAAGCCGCAAATATCTTGACGCCGACCAAAGGACCGTAGGGACCCTTATTCCCACCAAGGAAAAGATTCTGTGAAGAAGACTATTTTCAGTTTTCTCGTCGTCGCCCTGACGATGTCTTATCCTCCTTTTTTGGAGGCGCGTCTTTCACCCCAAAGATCTGTACTCGAAAACGGTCTGGTTCTTTTGACTTCGGAGCAGAGGGCGCTGCCGATGGTCACGTTTCATTTTCTCATACGCGCAGGAGGAAGATATGATCCCGAAGGACGAGAAGGGCTGGCCCATCTGACTTCGCGACTCCTAACTTACGGCACTCGCGAAAAAACGGCGCTGCAAATCAGCGAGATATTGGATTTTATCGGGGCCTCTCTCTCCACGGCGAGCGGTCAGGAGGTCGCGACGGTGAGCCTGACCTTGCTAAAGAAAGATTTGGAGACCGGGCTTGATCTTGTGGCCGAGATACTGACGGCGTCAGTCTTTTCTTCCGAGGAGATCGAAAGGCAGAAGCAATCGGTGATCGCGTCGATCAAGGCTAAAAATGAAGATCCGGGCCACATCGCCCAGATGAAATTCTTGGAAGTCCTTTTTCCGCAAAGCCCCTATGGCCGGCAGGTCGAAGGAACCGAAGATGCGATCCGGAAAATGGACCGAGCTCATCTGCTCCAGTTTTATGAGCGCTTTTATCGCCCGGACCGAGCGATTGTGTCCGTCGTCGGAGATATCTCGCACCAAGAGATCGCTCAGAAGCTTACCCGGGCGCTAAGTCCGTGGAAGAAGGGAGCGGCCATCGACGAGCCCCGTATACCTCCGCCGTCGGCTCAGGGAAACTTTGTCCGGCTTAACAAGAGTCTCACCCAGGCCAATATCACCATGGGTCATTTGGGGATTCCTCGCAGCCATCCCGATTATTACTCGATCCAGGTGATGAACTATATCTTGGGCGGAGGGGGATTCTCCTCCCGTCTGATGGATTCGGTCCGCAACGAGCGAGGGTTAGCCTATTCGGTCTCTAGCCACTTCGATGCGGAAAAATTCATAGGATCTTTTCAGGTCACCATGCAGACGAAGAACGAAACCGCGGCAGAAGCCATTCGCATTGCTCGGGAAGAGATTCAGCGGATGCGACAAGAGAGAGTCGGCGAAGAAGAGCTGCAGGCAGCCAAGGATTATCTCATTGGCAGTTTTCCGCTCCGGCTCGATACGAACCAGGCGGTCGCCAATTTCCTTTCTTTGGTTGAATTTTATGGCCTCGGTTTGGACTATCCTGAAAAATATCCTGACCTGATTCGCCGAGTGAGCCGAGACGAGGTACTTCGTGTGGCACAAAAATACCTCCATCCTGAGAATCTTATCGTCGTGGTCGTTGCCGATCAGAAAAAGGCCGCGATCAAGAATTAGTCGAGTTTAATCAACGCAAATCCCACCACGATAGGATACCGCGTTTCCATCTGAGAAAGCCGAATCGAGCCACCTGTGTTCTGATTGGGCGCTTTCCAAGCCCAGTTCTAAGTGATAGTTATGAAAATATGGCCCGCTCCGGAGTGCTGATTGACCGCGATTTTCTAAAACACGAACCCGGCTTTTCTCATCCGGAGAACCCTGAGCGACTCAAAGTGCTCCTTGATCTCGCAGCCGAACTCGATTCCCGAAGTTTTCAAATTATGGCTCCTAGGGCGGCTCTGAGGGAGGAGGTCGAGTTTTGCCATAGTCGAAATTATATCGAATTGCTCGAGGCAACCTCGCAGAGGAATCGCTATGCATTGGACGGAGACACGGTCACGTGCAGAGATTCATTCGGGGTCGGCCTTTTGGTCGTAGGCGGCTTCTTGAAGCTCATAGATTCTATCGCGGAGGACGAGTTCCGCAACGGCTTTGCGCTGGTCCGGCCGCCAGGCCACCACGCCTTGAGGGACAGAGCCATGGGCTTTTGTCTTTTTAATACGGTCGCGATCGCGGCGCAGCATCTGAAACGTCGTTACGGGGCAAAGCGGGTTTTGATCATGGATTGGGATGTCCATCATGGAAACGGTACGCAGGATGCGTTTTATCGAGAATCCTCGGTTCTCTATCTCTCGACGCATCAATATCCCTATTATCCCGGAACCGGTGCGGCCAGCGAGGTGGGAGAAGGGGAGGGAGAGGGATACACGGTCAATGTTCCTCTTCCCGCAGGTTGCGGCGACGAAGAATATCTCCGAGTGTTCAAAGAAATCGTTGTTCCGATAGCGAATCGATACGAGCCGGAGTGGGTTCTCGTGTCGGCGGGCTTTGACCCGCATCAACGCGATCCTTTGGGCGGAATGGCCGTGACTGAAAAAGGTTTCGGGGCGATGGCTTCGATGCTGATCGAGCTGGCAGAAAAATACTCGGGAGGAAAGATCGCCTTCCTTCTCGAAGGTGGCTACCATCTGGTCGCGCTAAGAAACTCGGTCGCCGCTGTCCTGCAAAAAATGGAGCGGCGTGGCGGAACGGAGTCGCATCCTCAAGGTGGTGAGGCGATCGAGCCTTTGATTCAAAAGGTTCTGAATATTCAGCAGAAATATTGGTCATTGGATAAGGCCCACTCCTAAGCACGGTAGGAGTCAGAGCGTTGGGGTTGACGCCTCATTCTAACTGGCATACTTTTACCCTATTTAACTATTGGATCGGAAAATGAACGATTTTCAACGGCGTAGGGTAGTGGTCACGGGACTGGGGTTGGTCACTCCCCTTGGTACCGGAGTGGAAAAAAATTGGGAGGCTCTGATTGCCGGTCGCTCCGGTATCGGTCCGATCACCCGTTTTCCCGATCTGGAATTTTTCGCTACCCGGATAGCCGGCCAAGTCCCCGATTTTCGGCCCGAGGATTTTATCGAGGCTAAAGAGATCAAAAAGATGGACCTCTTTATTCAGTACAGCCTTGGCGCGGCCGAGCTGGCGATGCGAGACAGCGGACTCAAGATTGATCCCGAAGAGGCAGAAAAGGTCGGCGTCATCATCGGAGTGGGGCTGTGTGGAATTGAGACGATCGAGCAATACAGCAAAGCCTATCTCGAAAGCGGCCCGCGCAAGATCTCTCCCTTTTTTATTCCTAAGGCGATCTCCAACTTGGCGCCGGGTCAGATCGCGATTCGGTATGGGGCCAAAGGCATTAACTTGACTCCGACTTCGGCATGCGCGTCAGGAAATCACGCTATCGGTGAAGCCTTCCATATGATCCAGCACGGGTTTCAGGATGCGGTGATCGCAGGCGGAGCCGAGGCCGCGATTACTCCACTCGGTGTGGGGGGGTTCAGTGCCATGAAAGCCCTCTCGACGCGCAATGATGATCCGGAGCGCGCAAGTCGTCCCTTCGACAAGGATCGAGATGGTTTTGTTGTCGCGGAAGGTTCGGGCGTGATTATTTTAGAAGAACGCGAGAGGGCGCTTAAGAGGGGGGCGAAGATTTATGCCGAGCTGATCGGTTACGGCGCCAACGGCGACGCCTACCATATTACGGCGCCTGCTCCCGAGGGTGAAGGAGCCGCCCGTTGCATGGCTTTAGCTCTGAAGGACGCCGGCGTCAAACCGGATGAGGTCGACTACATCAACGCACACGGCACATCAACCGAATACAATGACATCAATGAGACGCAGGCGATCAAAAAGGTATTCGGCGAGTACGCCTACAAGGTTCCGATCAGTTCCACGAAATCAATGACCGGACATCTGCTGGGCGCTGCGGGAGCAGTGGAAGGTGTTTTTACCGTGCTAGCTCTTCAGCGCGGGATCATTCCGCCTACCATCAATTATGAAACCCCTGATCCTCAGTGTGACCTGGATTACACGCCGAATCGACCTCGCAAGGCCGATATCAAAGTGGCGCTCTCCAATTCCTTCGGCTTCGGGGGAACCAACGCCTGCGTCATCTTCAAGAGGGCGGCATGACCCGGCCGCTACGACGAGCGGTCATTCTGGGCACCGGCTCTGAGCTTCCCGCTAAAGTATTGACCAATGCGGCGCTGGAAAAACTCGTCGACACGAGCGATCAATGGATCACTGAAAGAACCGGGATCAAGGAGAGGCGGATATTGGAAGAGGGAAGGGGAAATGCGGATATGGCCTATCGCGCTTCTATCCGCGCGCTCAAAGACGCGGGCATGGATGCCAGGGATCTCGACGCCATTATCATGGGAACGGTCACTCCGGACTATCCGTTTCCTAGTTCGGCCTGTGTGCTGGAAGATATGCTCGGGGTGAAAAATGCGTTCTCATTCGACGTGAATGCCGCGTGTTCGGGATTTCTCAATGCGTTGGCGGTGGCGGATTCTTTCGTTCAGACAGGCATGATCGGGAACGCGCTAGTCGTGGGCTCGGATGCCCTGAGTCGGCTGCTTAATTGGAAAGATCGAACTACCTGTATCCTCTTCGGTGACGGGGCCGGCGCTGTCGTTCTGGGCGCCTCCAGGGACGGGGAGCGCGGGATTCTCAGTACGCGGTTGCGCACGGACGGCTCGTATGTAAAGACGCTCTATGTGCCGGCAGGGGGATCGCTCAAACCGGCGAATTTGGAAAGCGTAAGGAAAAACGAGCATACCATTACCATGAATGGCAAAGAGGTGTTTAAAGTCGCGGTGCGGTCGATGGAGGAGGTGAGCCGCGAGGCGCTGGATGAAGCCGGAGTCAGCGTCGACGAGATCGCACTTGTGATCCCTCACCAAGCCAACCTCAGAATCATCACCGCGCTCGCCGATCGTCTCGGTGTTCCCATGTCCAAGGTCATGGTCAACCTCGATCGGTACGGCAACACCTCCGCAGCCTCGGTCCCCGTGGCTTTGGATGAAGCTCGAAGGGAAGGGCGCATCCGCCGTGGAGACGTGGTTCTGCTCAACGCTTTCGGCGCAGGCTTTGCCTGGGGCGCGGCGGTGATAAGGTTTTAGCCGCAGAGCGGTCGCTGATCTTGCTTCACTCTCCAGCCAAGCCGTGTTATTTTATCCGATCTTTGATTTTGGCTAAGGCTGCGCGGGCACACTCTTCGTCGAATTGGCCGCCGGGAGCGCCACTCACTCCGATCGCGCCGATCGCGACTCCGCCGGCCATGATGGTCACCCCGCCGGTCGCATAGGTGATATTGGGCATTCAGCAACAACTAGACACACTGCCTCCCTAAAGGACATAGGCGCGCTCGGATGATAGGGTTCGACGAGATCGTCGAGGTTCTGTGCGGAGTCGCGTCGGCTAGCTTCCTTCTTCCAATCGGCGTGCATTTTCCTTCCCTTATCAAGCACGATCATTACCTCAAAGCGGGCATCCCGAAAACGACATCCGGTGGATCACTCTCTGGGGTAACGAGTCCATGTGGGGAGAAGTACACGCCGAGGCAACGGAGAAAGGCAGCGCACGCTCTTCGCTCCCGCTCAGCCTTCCGATGCGAGGACAACATATCCACCGTATCGTGGGCTTCATCCGCTAACCGTCGTATGTACTCCCGTTCGTCCATCTTTCGTTCACAACGACCGCGATCTAACTATGAAATGAGTTGGTCAGTCTATCCCCGCCGACGACTTCGTAATTATGAGCAATTCTATAATCTTTTTTCGGCGCTTAACAACAAAAAACTGAGCCGACAAACACTGCACTATTGTCAGCCTTTGCTGCCTACAATCGGTCCGAATCAATCCCGAGTTGATCCACCGGACTATGAACTCCCTTATGACCACTGTTCAAGACATGGGTATAGATCATCGTGGTGCTAACTTCCGATGACCTAACAGTTGACTAGACTAAAAGTCTTACGTATCACCTCTGCCCACTGTACAGCCGGTCTATGAAGCCGCTGCGGTCGAGCTCGGAGAGGGGGCCGGATTCGATGAACTCGTTTGGCTTATGCGGCGCAAAGCGCGGGTTGCCTTCCGCCAGATGATTGATGACCGCCTGCACCGCGCTCTCGGATGCGTAAGGCTTGATAGGGACATCGGAAGCGTAATTCCAGGACTCCTCCAAGGCCTCCCGGTCGTTGGTGCCGAAGAATTTGGCGAGGATGCGGAAGGTCTCCTCCTTCCGCGTCTTGAAAAAATGAATCCCGCGAACAATGGCGCGCACTGAACGCAGCGCGACATTAGGATTATCTTTGATGAACGATCTCCGGGTGACCAAACTGGAGCCCTGGTACTCGACCTTTAAATCGGAGAGGTTCACGAGAAACTTCATGCCCGCCCTTCGGGCGAAGAGCGTGCTCGGTGGGGTAAGCATAGTGGCGCTGATCCTGCGCCCCTCAAGCGCCGTCCACATCACCTCGTTACTTCCGAGATAGAGAAATTTGACATCCTTGTCCGGATCGAGGCCCAGATGGCGCAGAGCGAAGCGGGCGTTCTTCTCATACGCATCGCCCGGACGCTGGAGGCCGACGATTTTTCCGCGCAAGTCATTGGCCGCAGAGATCTCGGGGCGCGAGACGAGGAACATTGAAGCGTAACGGGTGAAGCCTGCCAGCATGACCAGATCCCGATACTGGACGGAGACCGGG
Source organism: Binatia bacterium (assembly GCA_036004365.1). GTDB lineage: Bacteria > Desulfobacterota > Binatia > UBA9968 > UBA9968 > DP-36. The sequence goes on along the minus strand of DASYRN010000075.1, from coordinate 5,575 downwards.
ATGAGGAGAAACGCCGACATAATCGAGAACTCCACGTCCCCTGAAACGAGCGTCATGGGAGCGACGGAGCCGGCGGTTCTAACCACCTCAACCTGAATTCCTTCCTCCCGGAAAAGGCCCGCCTCTCTGGTCACGTAAGGGATCGAGTGCACTACCGCGCGGGCAGCGTAGCCGATGCGAATGCGCTCTTTCTCCGGTTTACCCTGAGCATTTGCGACCGAATAGCTGAGGCAGAGAAATGCAAAAGCTAGCGCCAACGGAGTCATGGCTTCCGGTTCCTTCTAATGGGGATAGGTCAAAGAGGCTCCTGGGCCGAGTGGAATGCCAAGTAAGAGCCAGACCGCCAGCAGCAGAGTCCAGCTCAGGATAAAAGCCATTGAGTAGGGCACCATCAAGGCCACGAGAGTTCCGATCCTTATTTTCGGCTCGTATTTCTGGGCGAAGGCGATGATCAACGGCATGTAAGGCATCAGAGGAGTGATGATGTTGCTGACGGAATCTCCGATGCGGTAGACCGCTTGAGTGAGCTCTGGTGAATAGCCCATGATCATAAACATCGGCACGAAGACAGGGCCCATCACCGCCCACTTGGCGGAGGCGCTGGCGATTAAGAGATCGATCAAAGCGCAGACGACAATGAATAGACAAACCAGAGGAATCCCGGTCAATCCTGTCGCCTGAAGAAAATTCGCGCCGTTGATCGCTGAGATAAGGCCGAGATTCGACCAGCCGAAGTAGGCGACGAACTGGCTTGCGACGAATGCAAGGGCGATGTAGCTGCCCATCGTACCCATCGTCTCTTCAACCATCTTTGCCGCGTCTTGATTGCTCTTGATTGTCCCAGTCACTAGCCCGTAAGCCAATCCGGGAAACAAAAAGCCCAAAGCCATGAGAATGACCATACTTTGAAATAGTGGCTCGAGCCCGCCCTTGGGGTCGCGCAAGAGTCCGTTCTGAGGAAGAGTGAAGAGAAGGAGGATAATGATCTCTATGCCGAGAGCGATGCCGGCTGCTACAAGTCCCCGTCTCTCCTCGCGGCTCAGTCTCTTAAAGGACTCCTGGCCCGCACCTTGATAGGCTCCGAGTCTCGGCTCGACGATTTTGACCGTAACCCATACGCCAACGAAGGTAAGCAGAAAGACTGACGCCACCATAAAATAGTAGTTGGCGGTGACCGGCACAGTATATTGGGGATCATAGAGTCGTGCAGCCTCTTGGGTGAGACCTGCGAGGAGTGGATCCAGGGGTGTAAGAAAGATGTTACTGCTAAATCCACCGGAGACTCCGGCAAAGGCAGCAGCAAGGCCGGCGAGCGGGTGCCGCCCGATGCCGGCAAAGAGCACAGCGCCGAGAGGTATAAGAATCACATAGCCCGCGTCCACAGCGATGTCAGCGTTAACTCCCGCGAAGACCAGGGCAGTGGTCAAAAGCCAAGGCGGAACGCTTGCCACCAAAGCCTTCAAACCAGCGGCGAAGAGGCCGCTCCGTTCAGCGACTCCAACGCCGATCATGGCAACTAAGACCGTGCCCAGTGGGGCAAAGCCGGTGAAGTTGCTTACTGCCTTGGTGAAGATGTTCTGAACGCCCTGGCGATCCAGTAGATTGACGGCGACAATCTCTTTGCCAGTTGCTGGATGAGTGGCGGAAAGCCCAAGAGCAGAAGCGAGCCATGAAACAATGAGCACTCCTAAGGAGAAGAGAACGAACAACGTGAAGGGATGGGGCAGCTTGTTTCCCCAACGCTCAATCCGATCAAGTAGCCTCAGATGAAAGCTTTGCTTTCTCCTTCTCTCGGCCATTCCCGTCTCGACTACTGCGCCGAGGGTTGCTCTGTCAAGAGCGATCAAACTCCCTATGCGCGTGTGGTGACTTGCTCGGAGAACAAGCTTTGAGAATGGTTTTGGCGAGGCTATCGCGGGCAGCTAAACTAGCTTTCTCCCAGGCCCCGGGCAGGATCAGTTTCTGCCCGAGCGACCTCTCGCTCCATTTCGTTCTTAAGAGCAGTGAGTTGCGGGCTGAGCTCGACGGGGTAGATTGCGGGGTTTCGGAGAGCTTTAACCTTATCGTTGAGACGGGCGAACTCTTCGAGGAAGCTTTCCCGGATCTCCTTGAGCGTCAGATAGGATTGTCGGATTTCGCCTTTTGTCATGAAATTTTTCAGCAGCGGAACTCCACCGGGCAAGCTCTCCCGGCGTAGAGCGATGATATCCTTCACCCAACGGCCGCGCTCATCCGCGAATCGGAAAACCTGTTTTTTCCCTGGCCATGATATTTTTCCGGTGCTGAGCTTGAGAACCGAGCGGCCGTTGTATTCCACAAGCTTGTAAGCGATGTCAAACCAAGGCGCATCGGCGGAAACTCCCATCTTGGTTCCGACGCCGTAGCTGTCGTAAGGGGCGTTGGCTTCGGAAAGCTCTTGCAGTTTGTATTCGTCGAGGCCCCCGCTGCCCACAATCTTCACGCCGGTGAATCCTGCCTCGTCGAGAATTTTTCGCACCTCTCGTGCCAGTGATGCCAGATCGCCGCTGTCGATCCGCACTCCGCGCAGCCGTTTGCCGTCGGCGGCCATCTCGCGCGCGATCTCGACCGCTTTATGAGCGGCCGCAACGGTATCGTATGTATCTATGAGCAAGGTGGAGTTTTCAGGGAAGCATGCGACAAAGGCGCGGAATGCATCGATCTCGTGCTCAAAGCTTGTGACAAAAGAGTGGGCCATCGTTCCGACCGCAGGAATTCCGTATCTCTTTCCGGCCAGCACATTGCTTGTGCCGTCGAATCCAGCCAGATAGCTGGCCCGAGCGACTTTTATCCCGGCGTCGGTCCCATGGGTTCGACGCAGAGCGAAATCGACAAGGGACTTTCCTCGGGCGGCATAGACGCAGCGGGCGGCCTTGGTCGCGATCAAAGTCTGGAGGTTGATCTGGTTGATGATGAAAGTTTCTACAATCTGAGCTTCGATGATCGGCGCTGTGACCTCTAAGATCGGTTCGTCTTGAAAAAAAAGGCGGCCCTCGGGAATCGCCCAAACATCCCCGGTGAAGCGTAAGTCTTTGAGGAAATCGAGAAAGTCGTCGGCGAAGATTCTCATTGAGTTGAGATAATCGATGTCGTTTGGCCCGAAGGAGAACTCGGTTAGGAAATCGAGGACGTCTCTCAGGCCGGCGGATACCAAAAAACCACGGTTATGAGGGTAAGATCGGATGAAGAGGCTGAAAGTCGCGTTGTCGAATTTTTGGTTTTGGAAGTAGCTCTGGGCCATCGTCAGCTGGTAGAGGTCGGTCAGGAGGGCTAGGTTATTTTGCGGCTTCACGCAGGTTCCTTATCCAGCAAAGGTAATCGCAGTGTAGTGTAAAAATGACACTAAGTAAAGCGAAGAATCAACGTCCGGCTTCCGACTGTTGATTTTACGGCATGCATTTGTTAAGCAGCATTTAGATAGGCGAGAAGAGGAGAAGCCATGTTCAATGACAAAATAGAGCTGAAAGATTTCGAAAAGACGGACCCTGAATATCAAGAGCTTCTGCGCCGCGTCTTAGCCATTCAGGCGGATTGTGAGATCGGCGGCCCCAACCTCTATGTGAAAGACATTCTGCCTAATGCCCCCAGGAAGGTAGACCAGCTCATCGTAGCGCGCACGGCGGCCGAGGAAATGGACCATTACAGAAAAATGGCGCGCTTGGCGGGTGACATGGGCGTGGACGTTTCCTATGTTCTCAGTCGGTCCAATCAAGAGCGGTATGTGGAGGCTTTTCGCGGTACGATTACCACCTGGGAAGACTTTTCGGTCTTCGGCTTCCTGATCGACCGTGTGGGGCGCTTTCAGCTCGAGGAGTTTATCGGTGCCAGCTACCAGCCTTTGGCCCGCGTGGTCGAAGATCCGCAAGTGATCCGGGAAGAGGAAGGGCACATCGACTTCGGCACCAACTGTACGGCCGAATGTGCGGCCAAGGGTGGCGAAGCGAAGGAAAGAATTCAAAAGTCTGTCGACTACTGGTACACAAAAGGGCTCGATATGTTTGGCAAGTCGCAATCCTACAGGTCGGAACGCTACCGTTACTGGGGCCTCAAGCGGCGCACCAACGCCGAGGCTCGGGAGCAGTATACCAGGGAAGTGAACGCGTTGATTGAAAAAATGGGACTTCAAATACCGGATCCCAACAAAGGCCGTCTGTACACTTGATCATGGGGGAAGGAATGGAAGCGGCACCTAACACGGAGGTTCTCGACGAGCAGTTTAAAGAATTTATCCAAGCGCTGCAGAGTGCTGTGAGTCGTGCCATGCCCCACATCAAGGATGATCCCAAGGTCGTGGACAAGGCGATCGAGGACTGCAAGGAGATTCTGGACGTCGTGATGGAGGGGAACGTCTCCGAGTGGCTTAAATAGTCAGCAGCCCTGCTTCCCGTCAGCCCGATCACTGAATGGATTTCCGATTTTGTAAGGCGCTCTCAAGAAATGAGGGCGCCTTTGTTATTGTTAATCTGACTTATCCATACAGTTTTTCCCGAGGAATGAGATATTGAACATCATCGTCTGCGCTAAGGTTATTCCCGCCAGTTCGGTCACTATCGAAATCAACCCCGCCACCAAATGCATGGTGCGCAAAGGGGTGCCGCACGAGCTGGACCCGGCTGCGGCGAGCGCCGTCGAAGAGGGGCTGCGCCTGATCGAAAAGCACGGGGGAACCGTGTCCGTGGTCACCATGGGGATCAGCGATGTAACCGTCGGTATTCGCAACGCGCTGGCGATGGGAGCAAACTCCGCCGTTCACATTTTGGATGATGCCTTGGCCGGCTCGGACACTCTGGGCACGGCGAAGGTGCTGGCCGCGGCCATCAAAAAAGAACCCTTCGATCTCGTCATCTGCGCCACGGAAAGCAGCGACAGCTACTCCGGGATCGTCGCGGGCCAGATTGCTTACCTGTTGGGGATTGTTTCGCTCACTTTTGCTAAGGAGATCACGGTCGAGGGGAAAAAAATAAAAATCAAGCGGCAAAGCGAGACCGGCTACGATGTGGTCGAAGCCGAACTCCCCGCGTTGGTGAGCACGACCAGCGGCATCAACGAGCCTCGTTATCCTCAGCTCAAAGGAATCATGGCGGCGAAGAAGAAAGAGATCAAGAAATACACGGCAGCCGATCTCGGCCTCGGACCGGATCAGGTCGGCGCCTCAGGCGCACGGGAGAAGGTCTTGGCGGTCGGCAGGCCGCCCGCCCGTAAAGGCGGGAAAAAGATTACGGACGAAGGAGACGGCGGAAAGCAAATCGCCGCCTTTCTCGCCGAGCTTAAGATCATCTGATGCAGTGCAAAATGAAAATTGCAAAATGTAAAAGTCAAAATGCCCAGGAGAATCCACGGGTACTGGCGTCTCTCGCCCGTAATTTTGCATTTTTCAATTTGCAATTTGCCTTTTGAGTTGAAGGTATGGATCTGCTTTGGGTCTATGGCGAGGTGGTGGATGAAAGGATCACGCCCACCACCCTCGAGATGCTCTCGAAAGCTTCCGAAATAGGGACGGCAGAGGCGATTCTGCTAGGGCCGGGTCCTGAAGATGCCGTTTCGACTCTGGCTCAAT
>DASYRN010000074.1:0-3771 GCA_036004365.1 Binatia bacterium | reverse complement strand
GCCATCGCCACACTAAGCCTACGGCGATGCCGCAAATGCGTCGGTCGAAGAGACACCGGAAGCCGTGTCGATTTTGTCGTTCTCCAGCGCAAGGCGCAAGGCTTGATCGACCGTTTCCAGAAATTCAAATTTCATCGAATCTCTGACCGAAGCGGGAACGTCTTCCAAGTCTTTTTGATTAAACTCGGGAAGGAGCACGGTTGAAATCCCAGCCCGTTTTGCGGCCAGCACTTTTTCTTTGATTCCGCCGACAGGCAAAACCAAACCGCGCAAGCTGATCTCGCCCGTCATAGCGACGTCTTTCCTGACTCGGCGACCGGTCAGTAACGAGACCAAAGCGACGAAGAGCGTAATGCCCGCGCTCGGTCCATCCTTGGGTATAGCGCCTGCTGGAATATGGACATGCAAATCGTTTTTCTTAAAGATCTCTGGATCCAGCCCGATCACCTCGGCGCGGGACTTCACCAAGCTTAACGCTGCTTGCGCGCTTTCTTTCATCACCTCACCGAGCTGACCGGTGAGAATGAGCTTGCCTTCGCCGGGCATTTTCGTCGCCTCAACAAACAGGATATCTCCGCCTACAGGCGTCCACGCCAGTCCGGTTGCCACACCCGGCAAGCTGGTGCGCAACGCGACTTCATTGAAGAACTTGACAGGGCCGAGATAATTAGACACCGACCGAGCATCAACCGTCACATTTTCTTTGGATCCTTCCGCGAAGCGAGTCGCTACGCCGCGGCAGATCGCCGCAATCTCGCGCTCGAGTTGCCGAACGCCTGCCTCTCGCGTATAACCGCGTATGACTTCCCGCAACGCGTCGTCCGTGAAAGTCAACTGCTCCGGCTGTAGTCCGGAAGCTACGATTTGACGCGGGACGAGATAGCGCCGAGCGATCACCAATTTATCTTCTTCGGCATAGCCTGGCAGCTCGATAATCTCCATACGATCCCGTAAAGGACCCGGGATGGCGTCCAAAACATTGGCGGTCGCGATAAAAAACACCTGGCTCAGATCGAACGGCACATCGAGGTAATGATCCTGAAAGTTCGCGTTCTGCTCGGGATCCAAGACCTCCAGCAAGGCCGCATTCGGGTCGCCATGGAAGCTCGCGCTGAGCTTGTCTACTTCATCGAGCATGAACACCGGATTTTTACTTCCCGCCCTTCTGATGCCTTGGATAATCCGGCCGGGTAAAGCCCCGATATAGGTGCGGCGATGGCCTCGGATTTCCGCCTCATCATGAATACCACCCAGACTCTGCCGCACGAATTTGCGGTTCGTAGCCCGGGCGATGCTTTGGCCTAAAGAGGTCTTGCCTACTCCCGGCGGGCCGACGAAGCAAAGGATCGGGCTTTTTCCGCCCTGATTGAGTTTGCGAATGGCCAGAAATTCCAGGATGCGCTTTTTCACTTTTTCCAAATCATGATGATCCGCATCGAGCACCCCGCGAGCCTTGGGGAGTTCTATTTGTTCTTGCGTAGCCGTGCTCCAAGGTAATTCGATCATCCAATCAAGATAGGTGCGAACCATGGAGTACTCCGCGGCCCCTTCGGGCATGCGCTCCAGTCGGGCCACTTCCTTGAGGGCCTCCTTTTCGACCTCCGGCGGCATCTTAGCCGCTTGTATCTGTCTCTTGACCTCTTCAATCTCCGCTCCCTTGCCTTCTTCCTCGCCCAATTCTTTTTGGATCGCCTTAAGCTGTTGGCGCAAGATGTACTCGCGCTGGGTTTTGTCCATGGCATCCTTGGCTTCTGTCCCGATCTTCTTCGTCAGCTCTAGAACTTCGATGTGGTGAGCTAACTTTTCTGTGACTTTCTGCGCGCGCTCTTCAATATCGGTCGTCTCCAAAATCGCCTGCCTTTCCGCTAAAGAAAGGTCAAGCCAAGAGGCAATAAAATCAATTAAAGCCGATGGATCATTGAGGCCCTGGAAGGTGGAAGCCAGATCCGGGATCGGCTCCGGCAGCAACGACCAAGCCCTCTGAGCTTCTTGGCGCAGATGTAAGATGCGCGCCTCAAACTCCTTAGTGTTCGGCACCGCTTCCGGCAAAAACGAGATACGGGCAACCAAAAACGGCTCGACTTGTACGTAATCCAGAATTTTGAAACGTCTGCGGCCACGAACCAACAGCTGCATTTGGCCGTCGGCGGAAGTCACCAAGCGCAAGACTTCGGCAACAGTGCCGATTTCATACAGATCCTGCGGTTTGGGAGCTTCAATCTTAGGTTCCCTCTGGGCGACAATTCCGATCGGCGTTTCTTTGCGCACCGCTTCTTGAACCGCCTGAGTGCTCGCCGCTCGATTGAGCGTCAACGGCACAACCGTAGAAGGGAAAAGAACGGTGTTGCGCAGCGGGAGTATAACTAGCGCGTCGGGTGACGCAACCCGCGGCTTCGACGCCTGGTTTTCGTCTTCGATCGTAGATGTTTTACTCATGATGGATCACAGTTTCTTTAAACGGACGAACACGAGTCCTTTTTCGTAATGATTCTCCGACAAGCCAAGCGGCTTAAGAGGCAACCCTACCCTTCGTTCGAATCGACCAAACGGAATTTCCAAAACGCGAACCTCACCGTGAATACAGCACTCTAAAGGCGGCCGCCGACCCGAGATAATCAAGTCGCTTCCCTCTAAGCGCAACTCCACCTGGTCTTCGGCGATACCCGGCAGGGCGCACACGACCCACACGGAATCTTCGGTCTCCACTATATTCACCGGCGGCACCCACGAAGCGCTTTGACCAAAGGACCTCTGCAAGAGATTCCTGTGAACCCGCTCTGCGTGCTCAAACAAGTCTCGGGCCCGCTGCCACATCCAAATCTCCAAAGGATCTAAAGGCATACCATCTCCTCGATAAACCACCTTATCTAAACAACGTAGGTTTGCATAGGGGTCCTGTCAAGATAGCCGAGCGCCTTGACAGAGGATGAAACCGTACTTACGTTTTGATCAGAAACAAAAATTATCCGAAAGCAGGGATAAATTATGGATCTCGTTAGATGGGAGCCCTTTGAGGGTGTGCAGGGGATTCAGTCCCGTATCAACAATCTGTTTGAGGACGCCTTTGGCCGATCCCGACTGCCACGATCGCCCGAGTCTGGGGTTTGGTACCCTCCTGTAGACATACTAGAGAGCAAGGAGGCGTATCTGATCCGAGCCGAGCTTCCGGGGATGAAGAAGGAAGACTTCAACCTCGAGCTTAAGGACAGTACTCTTACCTTGAGCGGAGAGAGGAAGTTCGAGGAGACAGCCAATGGCGCCGAATACCATCGGTCGGAGCGACTCGCAGGAAAATTTTCCCGGTCGTTCTACCTGCCCCAAACCGTAAAGCACGATGGCATCAAAGCCAACTATCGGGATGGAATCCTTGAAGTCTACGTCCCTAAAGCCGAAGAGGCTAAACCGAAGCAGATCGCTGTCAACGTAAACTAACCGACATCGCGTCTGCGCTTTACAAAGGGGAGGATGTCAGTCCTCCCCTTTTTTTCTCCATGGTGAGAAACTTGCCGAGTAAATATTGCTTCACCAAAAACAAAAAGGGGGCTTAGCCAAGCCCCCTTTTTTATTTTATCGTTCCCTTTTAGATCTCAATAGTCGTCTGCGTGAGGCATCGGCGGAGCTTCTTTCTTTTTCTCCGGCTTTTCCGCCACCATCGCCTCTATGCTGAGAAGTAGTCCAGCGATCGAGGCCGCATTTTGCAGCGCGCAGCGCACCACTTTGGTAGGATCGACAATGCCGGCCTTGACCAGATCTTCAAATTCCTCAGTAGCG
>DASYRN010000073.1:0-15644 GCA_036004365.1 Binatia bacterium | reverse complement strand
ATAGCCTTCCCGCTCGGTGACAACGTTGAGGCAGTGATACATGCCGTAAATGAAATAGACGTATGCGACCCCGGGTGGACCGAACATCACGTCCGTTCGCTGAGTCCTCCCGCGCGAGGCATGGCATGCCCGATCCTGCGGCCCGACATACGCTTCGACTTCGATTATTTTGGCCGCCGTCTCAGCGTTTCCGTTCTTCCGAACCAGATATTTGCCCAAGAGCGACCGAGCCACCTGTAGAGTCGGACGCCCGAAGTAAGTGCGTGTGAGAACTTTGGCTAGATTCCCGCGTACCACTCGTAGCCTTTATCTTCCCAGTAGCCGCCTTTTCCTTGACCGATCTCTTTGTAGCTGGAAACGAAGTCGATGCGCTGAACATACTTCGCCATCTTGTATCCCAGCTGAGTTTCCACTCGCAGCCGGATCGGCGCGCCGTGTTCCACGGGCAACGATTGATCATTCATCTCGTAGGCGAGAATCGTTTGCGGATGAAGGGCGTCGTCGAAATCTATGCTTTCATAATAGTTGTTACCTTGTGAGTCGGTATCCAGGCAGTAAAAGACTACATATTTCGCACTGGGTTGAGGCTGCACCCGCTTCATGATCTCAGACACAAGCACGCCTTTCCATTTTGCAATGGCGCTCCAGCCTTCCACGCAGTCATGCCGCGTAATCTGACTTCGAGAGGGCAGGGCTTTGAGGTCTTCGAGCGAGAACTGCAACGGTTGTTTGACCGACCCGCCAACCTCGAGGCGCCAAAGAGTCCAGCCGCTCATCGCGTTGGTCAAATAATCCATGGTGAGCGGAGGAGGGTTCCCGTTCGGTTTAAAATATCGCGAGATATCCGTTTCGCTAAACTCCTGTGCGAGCTTGTTTTGTCTGGTGACCAGGCGCAAGAGTTTCTGGTTTGTGCCCTCCACGGATTCCAGAACGGAGAGAACTTTCTTGTTCTGATGTAGCCGGTTGAAGATGTCTTCACAACCTGTAAGCAAGAGCGCTCCTGCTCCATGCAGGGCGCTCAGAAGTATTGTTCTTCGTGAGACAAGTGGGCTATTTTTTCTCATCGGGGGAACTCTCCTTTTCGGATTGCTTTAAAGCTTCCGCTGCTGTGGGTTCTGTTGGTGTCGGCGTTGCCTGATCCGTTTGTCCAATAGGAGTTTCGGGGGCCACTTGCGTCTGCGAAGCAGGTTTTCCAGCGGCCTGATCGGCGGGAGTCGCCTTGGGCTCCACGGCTTCCCCCTCACCCTCGCCCTCTCCCTCTCGGGAGAGGGTAGGGGTGGGGGTGATTGTCGAAGGAGAAGGCTCGGTTGTGGCCGCCTCAGCTACGACTTGAAGGTCAGCGGGAATTTTTTCTAAATACCAGCCGCTAGTCATGGACCGCATATTGTTCAATACACCCGTCGAGACAACCATAAAAATATGTCCGAAAGTGAACAGCACAAACATGAAGGTGAGGATGAAATGGATGCTGCGGGCTGATTGTCTGCCGCCAAACATCGCCGGAAGCCAGTTGAAGGCGACGTCGAGTTGCGGCGACATCGCCATGCCTGAAAGAATGATCAGCGGGGTGAGAACAAAAAAGACTCCGGTATAGGCGATCTTTTGCAAAGGGTTGTATTCTCCTTCTTGCGGCGATTCTCGGCGCAATCGCAGATAATAGAGGACCATCGGAAAGATTTTCTTTGTATCTGCCGGCGTCAAAATAAACTTGCGCACATGGCCGGTCGCCAGGTTGTAGAGAAAATAGAGAAAACCGTTCAGTACAAAGACCCAGGCGAAAAAGAAATGCCACCGCCTTCCACCGGCCAGCCAAAAGTAGCCCGGAATCGTGAGCCAGCTCGGAAAGCCGCGCGGAGCCGGGCCCATGTCGGTGTTTTGTATGCCGAGCCATCCGGTGGTCTCCGCGCGATGACCGTAGAATTCTGTGTATCCGCGCACCTGTCCATTTTCTTCCATCGCATAGATTGAAAAGAACGCCTCGTCCGGTTCCGCTTTGCTCCCCCAGTGTAAATTGGGATAGGCGTTGAAAATCTGCAGGCCGCTCATGAATAGAATCAGAAGCGCGAGCGCGTCGACCCAATGTGTAAGACGCGTGATCCTATTATGCCGATAGATGAGAGCGCTCATCCTGACCTAATCTATTTCACTCTCTTGGATGGAGCAACGGCTTGCTCCCAATAGTAGCTTTGGTATTTCTGTTTCAGAATTGAGGTTCAGCGATCGAGGAACGGTGGCTGAGGCTCGTAATCGTAACGGATCAATTGCCATCGGCCTCCTCGGCGGGCGAACATCCAGAAATCTCGGTAGTAGTGGTCCCGGCTCCAGCCGTGAAACTTCTGGTTAATCTCCACTATGGCGGATGTGTTCACGATGTAGATCCGGTGGATCCAGTCCTCAAAACGGGCCTGCCCCATTTTGGGGTCACGAAAGGCACCCAGCGCCTCCGCTCTGATGCCTTCGTAATTAACCATCACGTTCGGGTTGTCCCAAGCGCGCTGCACAGCATCGGGGGCATAGGCAGACATAATCTGATCCACATCCCTGCGCTCCCAGCCTTGAGCGACAGTTTGGATCAGCTTGACGATGGCTGCCTCGTCTTGGTTTTTCGGAGCGTATCGATTAATAGGAACCCCGATTCCGTGATCTGCCGATCCCGTTTCCACATAAATCAGACTTACTAGTATAAAAGCTGACAACGCCGTTACCATTTCCTCACTCCTTCGTACTGGAACAGGCTCGGTTTGGATTCCAAAAAGACCATCGGGTGACAACCTTGAGCATGGTATAGGCTGCCCTGAGACTCCCTAAGAGGTTCCCCGACACTTTGGACTTTCCTCCGGTTCTTGACCTGTAGCTTATGGGAACTTCAACCACTCGGCACCCAAGCTTAGATGCTTTTAGGATCATCTCGCTGGGCCAGCCATAGCTCCTTTCCTTCATTTGGAGGCGCTCTAAGGTTTCCCGGCGGATGGCACGAAACGGACCTAAGTCACTAGTCCGGACATTGGATGCAATTCCAATCATTGCTGCGATAAGCCAATTCCCTAAGCGCGCATGCAAGGGAATCGCTCGCGCGTTTTCAACCTTCAGCGTCCGGCTCCCCAAGACCAGGTGCGCATCTCCTAGTCTGATAGGTTCGGTGAGCTTGGGGATTTCAGCAGGAGAGAAACTTCCATCGCCATCCATGAAGACAAGGATCTCTCCGTCCGTGGCTTTGAATCCAGCCCAGCAGGCAGCCCCATATCCTCTGCTCTCCTCTCTGACTACTCTGGCCCCGGCTTGGCGAGCTACGTTGGCTGTCCCGTCGCTACTGCCATTGTCGACGACCACGATCTCCGTTACAGACTCTCGCGGCACCTTTGCCAGAACTCCGGGCAGGGACTCTTCTTCGTTAAGAGCGGGGATGATGAGTGAAACTTTCATTGAAAAAACAGCAATTAGCTCTCAGCTTTCAACAGGCCCATATCGACCCTAAACTATTGGCCCCGCAAACTGAGCTTCCCCGTTACAATTTTTCCCGCGCACTGCTCCATCTGGATCTGGGCCCGGATCTCGTTTCCATCTCTTTGGGCCTCGCCCCGGACAGTTCCCTGGCATCGAGCCGTCTTTATAGGTAGCGAGAACGTGAGTCGGTTTTCTTGAGCATTCCCCTGGCCCTCTCCCCGTCCCGCTCCTACGAGAAACCAAGTGGCCCAGACCTGAGACCCATCTTGTCGAAGGACCGCTCTGACTTTCCCTGAAATTAGCGGGCTGTCGTAGGTTCCATACCAAGTCCCCGAAAATGGCCCCTGGCCACCGGGCTGGGCAGCGCCCGCCTTAAAGGCATAGAGTTTGCCGTCCATGGAGCCCTCATACAGGGTTCCGTCAGCTCCAAGAGCTGGAGAAGAGATCAAAGTCCCTGTTGTTGCGAATTTCCACAATGCCTTGGCTCCCTCTCCGGATTTGAGTGGCAGTACCGCGTGTAGCGTCCCCTTCTCGTCACCAATATAGACCGTGCCATCAGCTGCAAGGAGGGGAGAGGACTGAATGCCTGGTCCAAGCCTATAGCGCCATAGGACCTCGACCGTGGTTCTGAAGGCGCCCGCGCGCTCGCGCAGGGCGTAGAGATCGCCATTTTTGCCGCCGAAATAAATGGTTCGGTCCGGCCCTATCGCCACGGAAGAGAAGATTGCATAAGTCCGATAGCCTGCGCGGGCAACGCCGTCGAATGTCCACTTGACCTTGCCTGTTTTCGTATCCAGCGCGTAGAGGATACCGTCGTTTCCACCAATATAAAGCGTGCCCTCGTTGTCGATCACCGGAGCGTTTTCGAATCCTCCTTTATCGTCCCTCGCTCCGGAAGAGAAGTTCCAGCGGACTTTTACAGGTTGGCCTGCTTCTTTCGGGGGTTCAAGTGCGTAAACCTTTCCGTCCATAGAAGCGACGAAGACTGTCCCGTCCGAGTCCACTGTTGGAGAAGTGATGAGGGTTCCCTGAGTCTGGAAGCGCCATTTGACCTTTGGTCCGCTCCCGGCCCTGGGAGGGGTGATTCCGTAATAGGCCCAATCATCCGCGCCGATAACGAGCGTTCCGTCAGGTGTGAAGGCCGGCGAAGTTTGGATAGTGGTGCCCAGGTTATAAGACCAGACTAATTCACCCATGATGCCTTTTTTTGGTGCTCTCACGGCGTATACATTTCCGTCTTTGGCTCCAAAGTAAACAATACCCTGTTGATCGACAAAGGGAGTGGAGTAGATCGCAAAGCTGTCGAAGGCCGTGGGGAACGCCCAGCGAATCGATCCGTTCTCCGCGCTCAAAGCATAAAAGATCCCGTTGTTGGCGCCGATGTAAACCGTGCCGTCGGGCCCAATCACCGGATCTGTTTCAATACCACCCTCCTTCTCTGAAAGGCCAGTCGAGAAGATCCATCGTAGTTGGTTCGTGGCTGGTCCTTTAAAGTTACTTCGGCCTGTCCGTTTAAGATCGCCGCGGTACGTCGTCCAGGAGTTTTCCGCCACGCGTTGGCCGAAAAGCGCAGAGTGGCATGTCACGATCAGAATGAGGATCAGAATTCCAAGAGCCCCTATCGCGAACTTAGGCACCGTCGAATTCCTCCACCTGACCCGGCTTTGTGCTCGGAGGCCACCTGAATTTCCAAATGATCCAGTCGAGCGATTCGCCGATCCCTCTAAATGAGATGTACAAAAAGCCGCACGTATACATGAACAGAAACGGGCTGATCAAGATTCCCAAAGTCGTTATAGCCTTACTGAGGGCAACTAGGGCATAAAGGCCGAGGAGTAACTCCAGATAGGGAAGCAAGTCGGTCTTAAGCCAGTAGCTTCTCAATCTGGGTCGGAGCTCTTCACGACGGAGGATCCCGTACTTCGGCGTGCGAACAAATCTCCCGCCCGAGAATAGCAACCCTTCCAAGACAGCGCGTGAATTGCTTAAGGTGATTCCCGTACCGATCAGTGTCATGAGTGGAATCCAGCGTATCCTTGACCGCCAGTCGGGGTAGAGGACTTTCTGGGAGGCGACGTAGAGAGCCGAGGGACCCAAGGTCGCGAATAGAAAGAGAGTAGCCGCCCCGATCATGATCCAAGGCCGGGAGTTGTCTGTCTGCAGAAGAACCGCTGGATAAGAGAGCAAGATGGTAGCTAACATGAGGGGATGGACCATGTAGTGAGTCATGTGGAGAATAGCCTGATATTTCGCGAACCATGAGCAGCGCACCTCGAGCAGGGCCGGAATGATCTTACGCGCTGTTTGTATGGAACCTTTGGCCCACCGAAATTGCTGCGATTTGAAGGCGGCCACCTGTACTGGAAGTTCAGCCGGGCAATTGACTTCTAGCAGGTACCTGAGTTGCCAGCCAGATAGCTGCGCTCTGTAACTTAAGTCCATATCCTCTGTGAGGGTGTCGGCTTGCCATCCTCCAGCGTCTAAGATCGCTTGCCTGCGCCAAATCCCCGCAGTGCCGTTGAAGTTAAGGAAGAGACCAGACCAAGCTCTAGCGCCTTGCTCAATGGAAAAATGAGCATCGATACCGATGGACTGAGCGCGCGTAAGAACAGAGTAGCCGCTATTGATGTGATCCCAGCGAACTTGCACCATCCCAACCTTGGGATCTAAGAAATAGGGGATTGTTTTACGGAGAAAGTTAGGTGGAGGAACAAAGTCTGCGTCGAAGACGGCCAAGAATTCTCCCCGAGCTTTCTCCAATCCCTCCTTGAGAGCGCCTGCTTTGAAGCCGGGGCGGTTGGCTCGTCGAATGTGAACGATCGGGACGCCCTGTGCTTGGTAGTGCGCTACAAGTTGACTGGCGATCTCCACAGTATCATCCGTGGAGTCGTCGAGAAGCTGGATCTCCAACCGGTGTCGCGGGTAATCAAGGGCGCAGGCCGCTTTCAGCAGCCGGCGTATGACGTAGCGCTCATTATAAATGGGGAGCTGAACCGTGACCAAGGGAAGATCTCTGCTCCATGAGGAGCTCTCAAACTTTTTGAGGATGCTTCGGTACTCCTCTCGGCCTTGTTTGCGGTTTCTATGGAAGAGGAAAAGTAGCACATAGCAGTTAGTCCCGTAGAGAAAAAGAGCACTCAGACAGAAGATGTAAAACGCGACTAAAGCGTACTGGATGATGGCGTGTGGAAGCCCGGGTACCACTGAAATCTCCTCTCGTTCAACACGTTCATTTTGAAGTATTCCCTTATGAGCAGGGCATACAGAGGAACAAATTGCGCGAAGATGACCCACACGGGCATCGTCCCGTCGGGCGCGAGGTATTTGAGGTAAGAGAGTGGAAGCAGCAGCGAAAAGCAGATCCAGGCCGGCGATGGGATCAAACACAAGAGCGGGACGAGCAAACAGAGATACCAAGGATGAAAGGCGGGATAGATAAGGAGCAGGTAAGCGCTCAGGACAAGGTAGCTTTTTCTGACCAGGTCGCCGAGGGATCTATAGGGCCGATGAGCTATGGCGATCAAGGTGCCGATAAAAAGAACGAAAAAGATGAAGCGGATCGAGGAAGCGGGCAGGGATGCCAGCTTGATCACCTCTAACAATCCTAGTTGAACCATACCAAGATTGAAGACCTCGTATGGATCAGAAAAATAGCTTGGAAGAAAACCTAGGACTTGCGTCCCCGCCTCCAAGTAAAAGAGATAGGTGAGTGAGATGACAGCGACAAAAGGGACGAACATTTTAGACCTACTCCCTTGAGGCAAGGTCGCTAAGAGAAACACAGGAACCAGCTTGATTGCTGTTGCCGCCCCGAGCGCCATGGCTGCGGCCACAACACGGCCCCGAAGGAACAGGTAGATAAAAAGGAGTAAGAGCGGTAGCAAGAAGCTTTCTAAATGGCCGCTGTAAAAGAGTTCATAAATGACCAGCGGATTCCACGCGTAAGTGATGATACGGCTGAGCGGCAGGCGGAGTTGCCTAAGAATGAGCAGCAAAAGGAGTAAAGTTAAAGCGTCGGCTGCAAGGGCCAGAGCCTTCAATTCCTGAGGGGTATCGAATCCTGCCCAGTGCGCGCTGGCAAAGAGGAGCTGGGCTCCAGGGGGATAGATGGTAGGAGACTCCTTTCGGTTGATGTGAGGATAAATCTCTTGATCCCGGAGAAACGCGAGTTGGTCGTCTGACGGCGGAAACATGTAAGGGTTCATTCCAGCGACAACCTGTACTTTGCCTTCCCAAACGTAGCGATAGATGTCGCTCGAGAGAGTGGAATCCAAAGGGATGAGAGGCAGACGGAATAAGAACGCAAAGAGGAGAATAGGCGTTAAATGCCTCTCATTCTCTTTCTCTATCCTCACGCTGACTCGCAAAGCCAAGAGATAGATTAGCCCGAGAGACATGATTTGGATCAGGTAGGAACTGATGGGATGAGGAGCGTCATTGGTGAACCCAAGTCGGACCAAAAAATCACCGACACGAAAGTTCATTCCGTAGATTGCTGCTGAGAGAACTCCAAGGAGCCAGAGTGTCTTTTTTGTCGAAGATGGCATCATTCCAAGATTTCCGTCTTACTACACAACATATCGCAGGAGTTGACGCAGCATGGAGCCAGAATCTGGAGACGCAGCCAAAGATCTTGAAATCAGGCCATCCAACCCGACGCGTCGACCCGCGTGGCCCATCATGAAGATGACGTGGCTGCCGATGAGCATCGGCCAGAGCCAAAACCACTCGCCTGGAATGCTGTAGCTTCCCAACATGATATTGATCTGCATGAGGGTTCCGCCAAGGCCTCCGATCAGAGGAACGAGAATGCCTAATACGAGGGAGATGCCGATTGCAATTTCACCGACGAAGGTTGTAAATCCGAAAAAATTAAAATTGGGAAGCACGACACTCTTAAGAAATTCTGTATAAAAGGCGAAAGTCGGATGGTTGATCTCCTTCCATATATATCCGTAAAGCCAACCGTAGGGTCTCCCTTCGGGGCCGATAATCCAAGGGGCTTTTTGCAGAGCCATTTGAAGCCACATGATGCCGAGTGTGATGCGATAAAGCCCGACCCAAAGAGCCAGATCCCGAATACCATAACTGTCTCCATTTGTAGTCATAGTTTGCCTACCTCTGCTTCCGGCGGTCACAAACTCCAACAGGCACCGCATCCCTTACAGCATTCGGGGGGTTCTTCGCTCAGAAGACGTCTGCGAAACTCTTGATATTTGTCCCCGTTCCATATGGCGGCGAGCTCCTCCCTAAATGCGTTTCCCAAAGAGAGACTGTTGAGATCCTTTGTCGAGAAAGGGGCGATGCAACAAGGAAAGGAGCTTCCCCGGGCGCTGATATACATGAGGGTCCACGGGCGCATACAGGCCGACCAGGGTTGCTCTTGGTTCTCCCTCGCGAGGCTTGCTATGGGAGTCGTGGCGCCCGAGGCTTCAAAAGAGACCCCTAGTGCGCTGGCCAGCTCCTGCGCCAACTGGATGATCTCTTCTTCCTCTTCTCGCAGCGAGTTAAACAGCGATTGTTCAGGACGGGCCATTTGGTCATCGTGCTTGCCTTCCCAATAAACCAACCGTTGGAGGTAAACGCGATCCACCCCTAAGGAGTGCGCTAAGCGGATAAATTCGGGAAGCTCTTTGAGGGTCTCGCGCAGACCGGTGAGCCAAAGAGAGACTAAAGGGGTAGCCGAGGCTTTTTCCTTTTTGAGTGCCATGAGGCCTCTTATGTTTTTCAGGATGAGGTCGAACAGCGGCCTCCCGCGCACGCGGGCAAAGGTCTCTGGGGTGGCAGTGTCTAGGGAGAGCCGCACCTCATCCAAACCTGACTCGATGAGCGCCTCTCCCCAGCGCCGGTTCATTAGCGTGCCGTTGGAGTTAAAAAGGACGTAGATGCTTTTTTCCTTTAGCCAGGCGATGATTTTGGCGAGCTCGCGATTGAGCAGAGGCTCCCCTACGCCATGAAGGACCACGCGGCTAACTGCAGAGAACTGGGAGAGCAAAAGTTTTACCTGCTCAAGGCTCAAAGAAGCGGGCTCCTCCACCTTTCCGTAGGTTATGGGACAGGTTTTACAGGCCAAATTGCATTCGTTGGTTACTTCGAGATAAAGGCAGGTAGGCTCCTGCGTCGCCACAGGCCCACGACCCGAGGGATCGAGCACCTTATAATAAGCAATATCGCTTCGAGGATTCATCTCCTTATTCTCGCTGCGCTCCTACGGAGCGCTGCTCTATGCTCACGTGGATCCTTTCAAACAGACCTGGCAGGCGGAGTGAGACTTGCGCAATTGCGTCACCTTTTGTCTTGAGCGGGGGCTTAACGCCTCTTCCAAGGTAGCGCCTAACTTTTTGTCTGCTTCTTTGACCAGCACGGGGCAGGGATAAAATGCCCCTTCAGAGTAGGCGACCCCCTTGTCACACATTAGCTCTGCGTCAATAGGGCTCTCTCCGGTAGGGATCTCCCTGGGCGGTTTTAGGCCATTCTCCCTGGCTGCACCGAGGTCGTAGAGAGATATGTATTTCACGTCGGCGCCTTTCTTTGCTGCTAGGGCTTCGATGGCCGCGAGCTCTTGTTCGTTAACCTCCATGGGCGTTACTGCGACTGTAACAGGAACTCCTTTTTCCCGAAGGGTTTCTATAGCCCGAAGGACTCTATCGTGCAGCCCCTGGCCGTAAATGGAGTCATTGATCTTCGGATCCGTCGATTCCAAGGAGATCTGGACCTTTCTTAGATGCGCCAGTTTGGACAGGCGATCAGCGGACCTTTCTTGGATTCGGGTGCCGTTGGTCATGAGCTGGAAGGAGCATCCCTTAGTGTCGAGCGTCTCCAAGAAATCGTAGAGTTCTGGGTGAAGGGTTGGCTCGCCACCGGTAAACAAGAAATGGGGCTTGGCGCCTAGGGCTTCTATTTGATTGAGTAACCCAGAGAGTTCTGGAGCAGAAAGACGGTAAGGATTGCGGTTCTTAGGAGAGGCGGCATAAAGGCAGTGGGTGCATCCGAGATTGCAGGTCTCAGGGGCCACTGGAAAGATCCAGAGCTCCTGCAGAGTCCGAGCCGCGCTATCGCAACTTAAGGTCGGCCTCAGCATCTTCTTCAGTGGTGCCCTTAGCTCGGTACTGGCTTTTTGGGCGCTCACCGTGACGACATAAGCCTCCGGATTGCGTGTGCGCTTATTTCGGGCAGTCTCTAAAACCTCGATACGGGTGAAGCCAGCCTGGACAAATTGCGTCAGAAAGGACCTTTCTGACAAGGCCCCAGCAATTCACTTAAACCAGTCATCCTCGTTGAGGCGTTCTTCCGCACTCGGATCTTGTTGAAGCACGATCTCAGAGCAGAAGACCCGGCCTTTAGGTTTGAGGACCCGATGAATCTCTCCTAGGATTCTCTCTTTTTCCGGGGAAAGGTTAAAAATGCCGTTGCTAACAACCCAGCCCACTGAGTTCGATGCGATCGGAAGCTCCTCTGCCAAAGCCTGACTGAAGTGAACCCGGGGAATTCGCGCCTGCTTGGAGCCTGTTGCAGCTCTTTGAAGCATCGCTAAGGAGAGGTCCACGCCGATGACCTTCCCCGAGGGGCTCACCTTGCGTGCCAGAAGGGCGGTGTCGAGTCCTCCTCCAGAGCCCAATTCCAAGACAATCTCGCCTGGCTCCAGTTCCTGAATATGGGCTAGACAAGAAGAAACCCCGGTGAATGACTCAGTTAGAATTTTTGGGAGACCTTCTGTCTCCGGCTGTGGGTAACCCACATCTATGGCATACTGGTGGCCGACCCTGAAGCGGTATTTTGCGCTGGGATTAAAAGCGACTTCGGAATATTTGTCCCGAACGAGTTCCCTTATCTCAGCAGCGGAAAGTTCCCCAATAGATCGAGGGGCCGTGTTCATGGACTACCTGCCTTTTCTTTATAACTCTTCTGACATCACTTAGTTCCCGACTCGCTTTCCTCCTTATACTTGTTGCACGCTCTGATTAAATGTACCGGTGGTAGCTTTTCTGGGGAAGCGAAGACCATGAGATATCCGTCTGCCGGTTTAAGAGATTGGAACGCTATCTCGCGATAGCCCAGAGCCCCAAGCTCGCAGCGCAGCAGCCCTGGCGGCGTGCCATGAAGCTCAGTCGGTCGATCCACATCGACGATACCTACACGCGCGCCCGGCGCGAGGGAGCGATGGAGTCTGTACATGAACTCGTACGGATTATCGATTTCATGATACACGTGCGAGAGGATAGCAACGTCGATGGCAGCCGGAGGTAACTTTGGGTCGTTGGGGATACTTAGGACAAGCTTAACACTACCTATCCCTTCGCGCTTTAACCGCGCTTGCAGCTCCTTCATATAGTCGGCATTGACATCCGTTGCATAGATGATCGCGTCGGTTCCAAGGCGAGCCGCAAGTCGCACGGTATAATAGCCTCTACCGGCCCCAATGTCCGCGACGCGAACACCTGGTTTGATACCTAGGCGATCCATGACCCGCTCCGCCTCTTGATGCAGGTCGCGCGTTTTTTCATCTGAATATTCGGCCGAGATGATCCCCGCCACCGGCCGATTCGGAGTCGGGAATACAAGATCCGCCCAGACCTCTTGCGAGGGGATCTGAAATAGCCACAGGCTTATGGCTAAAAGCGCAATGATGCGCATCAGAGTCCTTTCCTGCGAGCAGCATGGAGCACAGCAATCACTGTCATGCTGTCTAGGATCTCGCTAGTTAGGACCATCTCTAGAACCTGTCCAAAGGGAAATGGCCGGACCTCGATGAACTCTGTCTCATCTGGATGGAGTTCTAGCTTTAGCAGATCCTCGCCTAGAAAAAGATCGGCCGTCTCATCCATTACGCTTTTGCTCGTATGGTAGGTGGAGAGCCGGGTTAAACGACCGGCCTGGTATCCAGTTTCTTCCCCGAGTTCTCGCTGAGCCGCGGCTTCGATGGTTTCACCTGAATGGACGCCTCCTGTGGGCATCTCCCAGGTCACACGTTTCGCCACATAACGATACTGCTTAACGAGAAGCACTGTGTTGGGATCCAAGAACGGTAACACGCCGACGCACCTTCCGCAGGTGACGACCCCATAAATGGTTTGTCGGCCGTCTGGGAGGGCCACCTGATCCTCGCGCAGAGAGAGCCACTTGTTACGATAAATCGCGCGACTGGAAAGCGTCTTCCATGGGAGTTCTGCCAGGCTCTTTCGCTCTTTCATTTCTGCCACTCCATAAGAAATTGCTTGGTGTGTTCAGCCTCGTGCCCCGAGTATGAGTGGAGCGATTCTCTCAGACGTTTTAGATCTTCAGGGGTATCCACGTCGTACCATGTTGGAAGACAAGCGACCTTTAGTCCTTTGGCTTGGGCGCGGCGCATGGTCACGGAAAAGACGTGGGCGGTACTCCAGCGCATTTTTTCAAACAGATCTGAGTGCAGTCTACGCAGACCGATGAGATAGTAGCCCCCGTCCTCTGACGGTCCTAACACCACGTCGATTTCCGGTTCGCTCAAAAGGGAAAATGCTCTCTCAAGGTAGGCAAGGGGCAGCGTGGGCGTGTCGCTGTCAATCGCCATCACCTGTGGATACCCTAACTCCAAAAGCTGATTTAGAGTATTCGAGAGTCTTGCCCCAAGATCCGGTCCCTTCTGAGGGATGAGAGTGAAACCTGAAGAGACCAGGTTCTCAAACAGGGGCCTGGCATCATCGGGGGTGTAGGCAACTGCCGGCGCAATGGCTTTCAGCGAGTTGAGCTGTTCGATCTTGTCTAAGAGAAAACAGCGATAGAGCTGGGCTGCCTCCTCATGAGAAAGCAGAGGGCAGAGGCGGGTCTTTACCTCCCCAGGCCAGGGAGCCTTCGCCATAATCGCTATAGCGCACTCTGGCCTCTTATTCACGCCCCTTCTCCCTATTTTATTCCTTTGCCCCACTCCGTGGTGCAGGGACATTGATCCGGAAAACGCTCGCATTCTATTTCACGTTCACGCGCCGCAACAACCGCCGGCGCCACGGCGGATTCGCGGGCGAGGTCCGCGCGAAGGTTCTGGGTAAGCCATAACCAGATGGCTGCGGTAGGCAGAAGTATCCAGGCGATCCATGCGGTGTTTAGCGCGGAGGGTTCGGCCACGTTTGCGCGCATCAGCCAGACAAAGATCAGGCCAGCTCCTATACCTTCGGCTATCCTGGCGCCGATGCTGTCCACGAATACCTTAACGACGGATCTCTCAGAAGAGTCAACGGGAATGAAGGCCTGTTCCCAGATAGATCGGTGTATGGAGGACTTGAGGCCGCTTTCAGTGACCTTGAGCACCGAACGGTTCAGAGCGGTGGCCGCTCCCGTGACGAAAGTAGCGCCGCCGAGAAGAGCGAGCGGTAGAATCAACAGGCCGCCGCGCAGGCCCAACTTGTCCTGAATCTTTGGGGCGGCGAATAGCTGGAGGATCAAGGAGCCTAGATTGAGCAGGATGTAGAAATTGGCGAAAAAGTTGGCGTTACCTTTAGAGCCCATCTGAGCGCTGCTGGCCGCCGCGTAGAACTGAAAATCGATGAACAGGCCGGCCAAAGCTCCGGTCATGGAGATCAGCAAAAGCATACGGGCGTATTTTTTGGAGAAGGCAACAGTGACACCGCTCTTTTCGCCTTCTTTTTTGTCTTTCTTCATTCCGGAAGGGGAGGGAAAAGTCCGGTGTGTCTTCACGACCACCCCCGCCGCGGCCAACGTAATTAGGGCTCCCACGAGAATCAGCCAGTGTGGCTCTACATAGGGAGCCAGTCCCTTGGAGAGTAATCCTCCGATCATTCCACCGCCCAGAGAGCTGGCGCCGATGCGGCTAAAGCAGCGTGCGGCTAGAGACTTGGGCACGCTTTCGAAGAGCTCCGAGGCCTGGAGCCAAATGCTTGCGAACATGGGGCCGAAGATCGTCGGAATGAAGATGAAGAGCGACAGCAACACGGAATAGTTCATTTGCGGGAGAAAGGGTACGAAGGCTGCCATGACCGCGGCCGCAAAAACAACGATTCCCACGCTGGCGGCCCTGGCTCCCCAGATCTTCATCGCCTGAACGTAGAGGAAGGCTGCGGGCACGGAAGCGAGACCCATCATCATGTAAGCCATAGGCAACTGGAACAGCCCCTTGCCCTGAAAGAAAAGAGCGTCGCGCCCAGTCTTGGCCACAATGAAGGCCGTCGTCAAAAGGCCGACGCTAATCGCAGGCAGGAGAGTGTGAACGCGATAATTGTCTTTTTCTCTCATACGCCGCGCGCCACTTTGCAAGCACCCGATTAAGGAAGAATTATCTCTGCAATGTCTCGGGCTGGGCTATTCTACCGTCCATACCGAGGGCTTGGACTACGCGGTTCATGTAACTGAAAAAGCCAGTAACATGGGCGGCATCCAAGATCGCGCGATCTGAGAAACCTGCTGACCGTAACTTCTCAATATCCTCTGGGCCGATCTGAGTTGCGTCTTGAGCTATCTTCTCGGCGAAGGCTAAGAGCTGCTTCATGCCTGAATCGATCTGCGCAGCACGATAATCATTCATTAATGCATGGGCTAACTTTGTGTCTTTCATCTCTTGACGGAGAAACTCTCCGTTTGATTCAGTTCAATAGAAGCAGTTGTTCACCTTAGACGCCACAATAGCCACCATCTTTCGTTGCGCCCGCGTAAGTGGTGAGGGTCCCTCCATGAGAATGCGAAAGAGAGGACCAAGAGCGACCAAAAGACGAGGATGGAGACTGGAAACCCTAACGATGCTCGGGACCCTTCCACGTGTCCACTTGAGAACGCGGTAGACCCAGTGCAAGAGCCCTCGCGCTTCGTCTTCTTCAAAAGTCTTAATCCAAGCCATTGCATACCTCCTTCTCTTTAGTAATATTCCTCTTTACAAGCCGGTTGAAAAAGGCCATCTGCCATAGGCCTCGGTGGAAGTAATCTTTCCGGTCCAATGTAATATAGTCTGCTTAAGCTTACCAAAACATACATTATTTCTTTTCAGCCAGCAGGCGGCGGATCCAGGATTCAGTCTCTTCATAGGCTCCCTCGCCGATGTGCCTGTAGAGGATGATGCCATTTTTGTCGATTAAGATTGTCGTGGGCCAGGCCCAGACTCCGAAGCGCTTCCATATCTGCATATCATTATCCTGGACCACCGCGTATTTGATCCCAAGTCTCTTCACCGCGGCTGTGACCCGGTCGTGGGATTTTTCCCAGAAGAATTCCGGCGTGTG
>DASYRN010000072.1:0-8935 GCA_036004365.1 Binatia bacterium | reverse complement strand
GGAGCGCGGCGTCATCGACACGCGCCACATAACAACGCGCTATTTCCCATTGGCTGACGTTAACGAGGCACTGGATTACATCGAAAAGCGAGGAGACAACGACCCGCTCTGGCCGATGTACGCCGCGGACTGAGCTGGTGGCAAAGTCTCAATGCGCTAGGGTGAAGGCCGCTTGCCTCTGGACCGAATGTGTCGAGACACGCCTGAGGGACCGCTCAATATACCATTGCATCCCGCGGCCCGAAGCTTCTGGCGCAAGTGCGGTTACCTCACCTGGCCTGGCGATGGAGGCGCATAGCTTTTTTAAGACATAGCGAATCAGATCATAGTGAGAGGAGGGACCGTTTATGAAGAAGTTCTTTAACCGAAGTAGCTCGATGTTCTTCACTACAATTTTGAGTTCATTCCTGGTCATCAGCTCGCCTGCCCAAACCGTGGGGCAAAGCGGGGATTGGGAAAAAGAATGGAAAATGACGATCCAGGCAGCCAAGAAAGAGGGGAAGCTTGTTTTCCACTCCGGGAATTCCGTCGAACCTTATTTCCACGAATTTCAGAAAAAGTTTCCAGAGATAAAGGTCACTCGAATGTTGACGCAGGGGGGAAGCGCAGCACATGAACGTTTAATGGCCGAACAAAGGGCCGGGGTTTTCGTGGCGGACATTGTGCATCTAGGAGCGGGGTCGGGTTCCATGTTGGCCAGTGCAGGGGCCCTTGATCCTCTTGAACCATATATGATTCTCCCCGAAGTTTTGGATCAGTCGAAATGGTTTGAAGGGAGACACTATTTCGCCGACAAGGACGGAAAGTACCTTTTCAAGTATGCCTCAAACCCCGGCGTGGACATTTCATACAATACCAAACTCGTGAATCCAGATAACATAAAGTCTTATTGGGATATTCTCGATGCAAAATGGAAAGGAAAGATTGTGACTTACGACCCACGCGCCCGCGGCTCACGCCTATTCAGCTACTTTTATTATAATCCAGAGCTAGGACCTCGTTACTTGAGACGGCTCTTTGGTGAAATGGAGCTTACTGCCAGCCGCGACCGTCGCCAGATCACCGATTGGTTGGCTACGGGAAAATTCGCCATAGCGCTTCGGACCGCCCCAGATGCGTCAACTTTGGATGAGGCAAAGGCCCAAGGACTACCTGTGAATTGGTTTAGTCCCGGACACTTTAAAGAGGCAGTGGCTATAAGTGGTGGGCCGGCTCACATTGCAGTGGTTAACAGGACCCCTCATCCCAATGCAGCGAAACTCTTTATTAGCTGGTTCCTGTCTCGCGAGGGCCAGCTGATGGTACAAAATATCGCCGCTAAACAAGGAGAGGGTGTTGACTCGCTTAGAATGGATATTTCCAAGGACATGATTCCTGCGGCTTATCGCCGAAGGGAGAAAACTAAGTTTTTCGACATGGATGCACCCGAACATGCAAATGATGATCCCGTTTTAAAGCTTATCAATGAGGTGTGGAGGAGATAGGCTAGCTCGCTAAAGAAACACAGCGGGAAAAGTGAGAGGGCGATGTGACAATTCATCAGTAAGCCAGCGGGTTCGTGGGTTTTTGTCCCATGAATGCGCTGGCTTTTTTCCTTTTTTGGGTGATGGCGCCTTTAGCCAAAAAATCGCAATCGCAAGATTGAAAGGAGGAAAGAGAGATCATGAATGCGAAGATCAGACACTGTGCGATTTGGAGCGATGGGTATGAGAGGTCGGTTAGATTCTATGAGACGATCTTCGGAATGCGATTCTTTACTACTTGGGGAGGCGGCGAGCGTGATCCCTCGAACCGGTCGCGGGGTCAGCTTAGCGATGGAATCATAGGGCTGGCCTTGAACCCCAGGCCTCCCGGATACCGCTCAGGACTAGACCACTTCGGATTTCAGTTACAAGACCTGGATAAAGTCACGGACAGGATCAAACAATACTATCCCGATATCATATTCACAAAGGGTCTCGAGGGAGTAGCTTTTGTGGCTTTGAGAATCACCGATCCCGTTGGTACCCATATTGATATCGCCAAAGAGGGCGGGGCGAATCTCAGAGATGGCTATAGCCGGGGCGAGGGTTGGGAACAGCCGCGGCACTTGCACCACATTGCGATTCGGGCGGCGAAACCGGCTCTCTTGGCTGAGTTCTATCAAAAAGTCTTTGAACTCACGGAGGTCAAGAACCTTTCTGGCGAGGGAGGAATTTGTCTCACCGATGGAAAGTCCTACCTTTTTATACGCCAGTGCGAGAACTATTCTTACAGGTCCATGACTCAGGGACTGGATCATGTCGGCTTTAAGGTCGAAGACCTAGAAGCAGTGAAAAAGGAACTAGATGACCTCGGAAGATCATTCCCCGAGTCGGCTCCGAGGAAAATATTTGTTGGCAGAAATGGGCCGTTGCTCCAGAGGGATATAGACTCTTGCAGCTTAGGACAGTACGCCATTTCTGATCCCGAAGGCGTCTTAATAGATCTTACGATATGAAGAAATAGTCGATTGTTTATCGGGCGGAAGAATAATTCTCATGACGGACTCCGGAGGGAAAGACATGAGCAGTAGAAGAAAAGTGTCCTTCTGGTGCTGGGGCTGAGTTTTTTCGGTGTCGCTTTCGGCACAGTGGACGCCGCGTCGAAAGCCGAGATCATCGAGGCCGCCAAGAAGGAAGCCGAAGTAGTGGTATGGTCAAATGACTTTGACAAGCCGGAAGAATTCTTCAAACAGTTTCGAGACCTGCTTTATCCGTCATGATGGTTTTTGGGTTGACGACGTTGACGATTGCAGCGCGAACCTTTGCCCAGCGCCGCAGCCTTGTTCAAGAAATGTAGAAATCCGCTTCAGGATTGTTTTTAGGGTGGATTTCGTTACAATTCCCAAACGATTTTTAGTAAGGAGGTCAGGAGATGGATAAGTTTACCCAGGTCGACGGCCTAAAAACTCGCTATCAGGAAGAAGGAACGGGACCGGCCGCCGTTTTTGTGCATGGAGCATCTTTGGGGTCTTCTGCTGATGTCTACCAAGAGACATTGAGCACGCTAGCCAAAAGAGGATTTCGCGCCATTGCTTTCGATCAGCCCGGCTATGGATACTCGGACAATCCGAGTGATTATCGAGCTTCGTACCGCATGCAATTTATTCCTAAATTCATCGATGCCTTGGGCCTCGGAAAGGCTTGTGTGGCAGGTCATTCGCAGGCCGGGATCATGGTGCTTCGGCTGGCTTTAGATCGATGCCCCCAAGTGAGCAAGGCCGTGGTTATAGGGACCGGGCCCCTTCTTCCGCCTCTTGTGGACCAAGGCGGACGGGGGCGCGAGCGCGGCGGAGACGAAGAGGGCGACTCCGAACCAACCTTAGAATCCACAAAGAAGCTCCTCGAGGAAAACACCTTCAATAAAGCGCTGATCACCCCCGAGGTGCTCGAAAAAAGATACCAGTTGAGCATAGGGAAAAATTTTGAGGCCTCCAAGCAGCGCGCTAACGCTCGCGAGCGGTCGACGGATGAAGTTCCTCTGTGGCAACGGCTCAAGGAGGTGCCCGTCCCGCTCTTGATGCTCTACGGAGCCCAAGATCGCGGTTCGGCGGGCAAGAGAGCGGCCTTGCTGAAGCAAAAAGAACCAAGCATCCGGGTGGAAGTGGTCGATAACGCGGCGCATATGATCATGTGGGACGCCAAAGAAAGTTTCTGTAAGAAGATTTACGATTTTCTCTCCGCATGATTAGGCGCACGTCACTCACGGATAGTTTTTGATATTGTACGGGGAATGATTAATCGGAGAAAAGGATCAGTCTATGCAAACCACCGTATCAGACCTGCGGCGCATGCAGGCGGAGTGCTTCACAGAAAACACGCCATTGATTGGGGATCATGACTTGGACGGCAGCGGGGAATGCAGATTATCAAATACGAGCAAGATGGCGCTTTCTGTCCTGGATGTTTCCGATCCGGAAAATCCACGCTTGCTCCGTCAGATCCCGCACGCGCCAAATACTCACAATCATAACGTTCAAATCGTTGGCAGTACCCTGATCCAGAACAGCGAATTCATCTCTTACATCCCGAGAACCCTTCTACGGGGGCCCTTGGTTCCCTGAGAACAACTCAGCCAGACTTTGGGCTGAACAAATTTTCCAGTTATCATCGTGATATTTCCTCTCGGTTTGAATCCAACCTCTACCCTTGGTACTCCGGGGCCGGCTCTAGCATCTCTAACCCCGAACCCAGGTCCACTCCCCAAACGTGGACCCAGTTGGGTTCGGACACGAGCAACCTGGCGGGTTTACTTGGGTCTGAATTATAATGCTGATGGACGACGCCATGGGAACTAAGAGGGAGCAGGATAATTTCGTTCTCTTCCCAATCATGGCGGACCCCGTCTATGACGGTGCTGCCTTTTCCCTCCAGGACATAGTGAAACCTGCCACCTTGATGAAGCTGTTTGCCGGAACGACTCCCACCCGGAATCTCCTGCACGTAAATCATCTGGGCCTGACATCCTACATCTTTTATGTGCGGATGGACGTA
Source organism: Binatia bacterium (assembly GCA_036004365.1). Classification (GTDB taxonomy): domain Bacteria; phylum Desulfobacterota; class Binatia; order UBA9968; family UBA9968; genus DP-36. The sequence goes on along the minus strand of DASYRN010000072.1, from coordinate 4,421 downwards.
CCAGCGGAATAAACCCATCGGATTGATCTCCAATGGTAACGATTTCCCCTGAACGACCATTCGAGCGTGCTTCATCTGCTCTCGTTGCTCGTCGCGGAGCCGCAACAGGGCGTCGAAGAGAGTGTTCCCCCGTGGAGAGTCATCTTTATTTGTCGTACGCGCATGGTTTACTATCGGAGCCACTTTCCGATCCTGTAATCCGTTCTTATCTGCCCAATCCGGGTTGACCTCGAGCTGCTCAATCCAATTGGCAATAACGAGGCTCTTGTGCGGAGTATAACCCACCCTCATCCACAGGGCAGGAACACCGGGCTCGAGATTGAAGTGTTGATGGGCAACGCCTCCGGGTACCATGGGCAAAATGGCCAAATCGCCAGCCTCCCAATCGTGACGCACACCATTTAGCGTGCTATATCCCTTGCCGCCCAAGATGAAGATAAAAGTCCCGCCTTGATGCCGGTGCATGCCCGAGTGCTTATGAATCTCCTGTTGGAAGACAAGCCAGCCGGGGGCCGCGACATCTTCTGATTGATCTGTTAGAAAGAACTTGATCCGTCCCTGGCGGTTAAGCTCCCACGGCAAGTCCTTACCCTTGACGATTATTTTCCCTTCTGCCATCCGCTTGTTTCGGATTTCTTTGGCACGAACCGTTTGGTCGTAATTTGTTTCCATCGTCTCGGGCTCTCGGGCTTTGGTACGAGTCGTTTGGCGTTCGCTCATTTCACGCCTCCTTACGGTTTTTTACCCTTACTTACGGCTACGGTCGAATCCACGCCTCAAGCTGGAATAATCTCTGCCTTAAGGGAGAGAAACGTTGGCACGGTGTATAGCTCCTAGAAATTATTTCGCGGTAGAGACAGGTTGCTCCGAGAGCGCAGCGGCCGCAACCTTTCGGCCTGTGTTCCGAAGCAACTCTCTGTCGGCCTCGGGGGTTTCCGCTGGTGGAACCCGAAGCACCGTGTTTCTGCAATAAGTCGAGATAGCATTCCCAACGGACGAGACGGCCCGCTTTGGGTCTTCACCTCTCTGCAACGCGCGAATTCCTTCCCGCAACAGCTTCCGAACGAGGGTCACCCCCCGATCCGTGGCTCCCAAGTGTTCCAGTGCGTGGACGGCGATGGGGCGCTGGCTCTCTTGCGCCTCGTAGTCTCCCGGCTGGCGTTGACGATCTTCATAGGTTCGATTGATGGACTGCGAGCTTCTCAACGGGCGCGCGACAGAGCGCTGCTCTCCGTTCTCCGGAGCATATCGGAACTGGTACGAGACCGTGTGGGTGTCATCAACCGGAACCGTCCACGCGGTCATATACAGTGGCCCGAAATCCAGCTCTCCTGTGGGCCGAAAGCGGCTCGGCGCAAACTGGTCGACGTTGGGCATGATGTAGTCACCTAGCCGTACCCAAACTAGATCACCTACTCGCCGAGTGTGGATACCGATCACGCCGAGCGGGCTTTCCTGCCACTCGAGCACCCTTGAACGAAAGTTCTCCCGAATCGCCGTGAGATCAGCCTCAAATTCTTTGAGCCCAACGTTGAAGTAATCCTCCAAAGGCCCCCCGGTCACGCTCGGACGGTAACGATCTAGCTTTGTGCGCGCCTCCTCCGGGTCGTGGAGAAATACGAAGTGCACCTGGTCCGCGTTATTCTCCGCCAACTGCAACCAATTGCAGTCATAGATGTATTTCTGTTCCGTTTCTCCGCCAGGCACCATCCGGTAGCCCGGCAGTTCGAATGAATCGTAGATGGGAAACTCGGGACGATGCTCCAGGGGCCCCATGTAGGCGAAGATCAGCCCCTTGTACTCGATGGTCGGGTAGGCCCCATGGAAAAATCGGTCCTTGAACGTGCTCTCGGGAGGCTCCCCCGGCGTCTCCAGCACTCGGCCGTCCACGTCGTAGAGCCAGCCGTGATAGCAGCACCGAATTCCGCAGCGCTCGACTATTCCAAATTCCAGCGACGTGCCGCGGTGGCTGCAGTGGAGCTCGAGAAGTCCGATTTTTCTGCGGCCGTCGCGAAATAGTATGAGGTCCTCACCCATGACTCGGATGCGCTTCGGTAGGTCTTTTAGTTCCGAGGTCATCCCCACCGGATGCCAGAAGCGGCGCAGATATTCACCGCAGAGTGTTCCGGGCCCCACTTCGGTCAGTTCCCTGTCATGCTCCGGGACCTCTCTATGGTAGTAGCCGCTGAACGGCTCCTTGATCAGCTGCGCCATCGTCTCGTCCTTCCGTCCCGTTCCAAAATGGTTCGAGCCATCTGTCTATTGAAACGCCTCATCGCCTAATTCATGTCAGGTGGCCCGCCTCTCGATAATAGCGCGCAGCGCCAGGATGGAGTGGAATCTTGGTCTCCCATTGCTTTGTGATTGCCTGTGTCAGTGTCGACGAGTACGTAAGAAAAGGTATGGGCAGTCGTTGGTTGTAGGTATAGCTCACAGTGACCAAGGCTTCCTCAATGCGTTTTCTGTTCCGATCAATGCTCTTGGCTATCGTATAGATAATGCTGTCGTCTACTTCTGCGCGGGTGATCAGGAGGTTATCGGATAGATCAATGGTCAGCAGCGGCTCTTGGATACACGGCAGGAACCCTACGGGAATGATGTTGCGCGAATAACCCTCGTGCTCTAAGCCTGCCGTCACGTGCTCCTCGAGCCCTATGAATCGAAACCCGTTGGCAGCCACGGTTTGCCAGACTCCTTCTGTGGAGGCATGGCCGATGACGACATCCACGTCTCGGCTTCTGATCTCTTCATCGAGTGCCGTCAAGCCTACACCCACGTGCCACCATCGGCCCCCCCAGGCTTCGATGTCCGCCAGCGAGTAGCCGTACTGCCGCAAGATCGCGTTCTCATGCTCGTACAATTCATCCGAGCGGAGGCCCAATCGGACCGCACGCTTCTCCCGGCCTATCTGTCCAAGGTCCTTGACGGGGCACCAGGGAGCCAGAGCAAACAACTGCCGATCGATTCTAGGAAACCGCGCTACCGAACGGAGATTAGTCAAGGGTTTTCCCGCCCAGGAACGCTTTCCTTCGTGCGCCCACCTCGCCCGAACCGCCGGGAAGACCCACCCCAAGTCCAGTTCTCCACCCGACACCCAATCCAGGCGGTTGAGGGCGGGAGCGATGATCGCAACGGGAGCAGCACCTTCAACGGTGCGCGCGAACACCTGGGTCATCCTGTACGAACCGGCCCATCCTACTCCGATCTTCACGCCCTGGAAGACGACATTGGATGGTAACCGGGTATCCAAAAGTAGCTCTCTCCTCAGCTTATGAAAGCTCAGAACCTTTTATTTCAGAATCTCCCTAAAACTTGTTGCGCACTCTTCGGACCAACGATTCCCCTGAAGACCAACAATTTTAATGAACGGCAACCGCAGTCGTCAGTGCCAAACCGATAGCACGGTCCCTTAGGCCCGTCAAATACCGTTCCAGGCGGGATCACTCGAACGCGCGGGCACCGCACGGGCTAAAACTGGTGAAAGAAGAACGGCCGTTGCCAGAACAACCGCTACCAGCCCGAATCTAAGCTGCATTTCATCCTCCCTGGGTAGATCCAAAACCCACGAGAATTTTATTTGCGGTAACTGACCGGCGGCATTCGGCAAGGAATACCTTCTTTCGCAAGCTCGGCTTCGTAGATCGCGCGGACTTCCCGCGGCTCATCCTCGTAATCCATCAGCGTGCCGCCTTCGCGTTCCGGGACGGTGGCGAGATAATTTTTGCCGACGCCACGCTGGCCGCGCCGCAAGGCCAAATGCAACCCGGGTTCCGCGCTAGTGGTAAAGTGTGAGTGATACCATCGTTCCGGCGGCACCAACAAGCTGCCCTTGCGCCAGTCGACTTTTACAAACGATTCCTTTCTAGGATCGTCTTTCGGCCACATGAGGGTGTAACCCTTGCCGCCCAGTACAATCACCTGCGCGCCGGAGCCATGGTAGTGCGGCTTTCGATAGGTGCCGCTGCCGATGGCCATGACATGACCAACCATCGCCTTGTTACCCGAGCCGGTGATTCCAAGCCGGCTGTAGTCCACGCCTCGCCGCGGGTACTTGGTCAACGGCACGGCGTAAATGTCAGAAATGAAATTAATCGAGGTATCTTCGAACTCCCCCTCCTTGATTTCACTGGAAAAATAGTTGTTCTGACCGGAGAACCGATCGGTGAATTCGTAGGGCGTATTGAAGATAAAGTCAGTAGAAGCAAAAGCATTGAAAATAATCGGCGCATTGCTCGGCGCGACGAAGCGCACCGGCTCGGTCGCCGAGCCGGTGAAATGCTGGTGCTTGACGTTGAGCGGCGGCGAAAAAAGGCTGCCCGCTTGCCACTCGAGCAGGATGGTCTGATGGGTCTTCTCGCACCAGAACTGGGTCGCGCCGCGGCCCTCGAGGATCAGGATCAGCTCCTCGTAGAGATGGCGCA
>DASYRN010000071.1:0-5036 GCA_036004365.1 Binatia bacterium | reverse complement strand
TTTGCCAGCCGAGCTTGGTTCGGCAGCAATCTTGATTCGTAGTTCACTGGCCCGACCGGTTCGTTCCTGGTCGGGCTTTTTAGTTATGGGGAGACAAACCATGCGAAAAAAAATCATTGGTCTTGTGCTAGGCGCTGTGCTCTTAGCTCTTAGGTGTCCGACCGAGGCGCAGCAAGCGGAGAAAGTCCCCTGGATTGGATACCTAAGTGGTAGCCCGCCTTCCGCTATCGCGGAACAAAACGAGGCATTCCGCCAAGGTCTGCGCGAGCTTGGATATATGGAGGGTAAAAATATTGTGATTGAGTGGCGATCTGCAGAGGGAAAATCTGACCGCCTACCGGCGCTTGCTACCGAGCTAGTGCACCTCAAGGTCGACGTCATCGTGACGGCTGGTCCGCTAGTAACCCGTGCCGCCAAGGAAGCAACTGTTACGATTCCCATTGTCATGGCGCAGGATCCCGATCCGGTCGGCAACGGGTTCGTTGCCAGCTTGGCGCGGCCGGGCGGTAACATCACTGGACTGTCCAGAATTGCCCCGGAGCTAAGCGGAAAGCAAATGGAGCTTCTGAAGGAGATTGTTCCCATGCTATCCCGCGTGGCCGTCTTCGGGACTTCAACCAGGCCGGGAAACGCACAAACGTTAAGAGAAGTGGAACTTGCCGCGGGGGCGTTCGGGGTGAAACTTCAATACCTAGACATCCTAAGTCCCAAAGATATTGTGACTGCATTCGAAGCCGCAGTTAGGGAGCGGGCGGACGGAGCACTCTGGTTCGTAACGGGCTCTATTGGGAATCCTCACCGAGAAAAGATTGCGGACCTCGCGGTGAGCAGCCGGCTCCCGGTGATATACTTCCAGCGAGTAGATGTGGAAGCCGGGGGGCTTATGTACTATGGGGTGAACGTAGTCGACTTGCACCGGCGCGCCGCCGTGTACGTGCACAAGGTCCTGAAGGGCGCCAAGCCCGCTGATTTACCCGTTGAGCAGCCCACGAAGTTTGAGTTCGTAGTCAATCTCAAGACTGCGAAGCAGATTGGCCTTACGATTCCGCCGAACGTGCTGGCCAGAGCGGATAAGGTGATTAAGTGATCCAATTTTAGATTTTCGATTGCCGATTTTCGATTGGAGGGAAATCCATGAATAAAAAGGTTATCGCCTTCCTGCTGACTACCGTAACTTTAGCTTCCGCTCATCTAGCCGAAGCTCAAAAGCCAGCAAAAGTTCCGAAGGTGGGTTATCTCGCGGTGGCAGGCGGACCTTCGCCGCAGTACGACGCATTCCGGGAAGGACTTCATGACCTTGGTTATGTGGAGGGACAGAACATCGCTGTTGAATACCGATCCGGGGAGATCTCACGGCTGGCCGATTTGGCAACTGAGCTTGTCCAACTGAAAGTTGACGTCATCGTGGCGGAGTTCGCGGCCACCGCTCCGGCCAAGACGGCTGCCGGAGTAGTTCCTATTGTTTTCGGGGTCAGTGGCGACCCGGTGGAGGCCGGTTTTGTTGCCAGCCTCGCGCGGCCAGGAGGAAATATGACGGGCGTGACCTTCCTCGCCTTCGAGTTGGTAGGTAAACGTTTGGAGTTGCTCAAGGAGGTTTTGCCTAAGGTCTCGCGCGTGGCCGTCTTGGCGAATCCGGCCCATCCAGGCGAACAAAGAGAATTGAGGGAGACGCAGAATACCGCACAGAGCCTGGGAATCACGCTTCAGTACTTGCAAGTAAAAGTCGCTAACGACTTCGACAGTGCTTTCGACGCGATCTCCAGGCAGCATGCCAATGCTCTGCTCGTGTTTCCGGACGTTGTTACTCTGGCGCATGGCGTGAGGATCGCGGAGTTCGCGTCCAAAAGCCGGCTTCCAAGCATGTTCGGATGGAAGGAATACGTGGAGGCAGGGGGCTTCATGTCGTACGGCCCAAACCTCCAGGACTTGTACAGGCAGCGTATTCCCAGGTACGTAGACAAAATCCTAAAAGGGTCCAAGCCTGCGGATCTACCCGTGGAGCAGCCGATAAAATTTGAATTTGTGATTAACCTGAAAACGGCGAAGCAGATCGGGCTCACAATTCCGCAGTCCGTGCTGTATCGGGCGGATAAAGTCATTAAATAGGCACCAGGCATCAGGCAATAGGCACTAGTAGGAGAGGGAAACCAATGAGTAAAAAAGTCATTTGTCTTGCTCTAGGCTCTATGCTCTTGGCTCTTAGCTTTCCAGTTGAGGCGCAGCAGACGGCGAAGATGCGGCGGATTGGCTTGCTGCTCCCCAACACCCCAGAAATTGTTGCGCGGAGCCCCCGCATGCAGGCATTCTTCCAGGGCCTGCAAGACTTCGGATGGATTGAGGGACAGAACTTTACCGTCGAGAGACGCCTTGCCGAGGGGCAGCTCAGCCGGCTTGCCGATCTGGCAATCGAGCTGGCCAGCCTCAAGGTGGACGTCATTGTCACGGCGGCTGCTCCATCAGCCAAAGCTGCCAAGGATGCGACCGGCACGATTCCAATCGTCATCTTGGACCCCGGTGATCCCGTGGGCACCGGCCTTGTCGCTAGCCTCGCCCGGCCGGGGGGCAACGTCACAGGCGTCACCTCGATTGCCCCAGACTTAGCCGGCAAACGCCTGGAGCTGCTTAAGGAGGCCGCCCCGAAAATTTCCCGTGTTGCAGTTGTTTTCAACTCGCTCATTCCCCCGTCGGAAATTGCGATGAAAGAGATGGAGGCCACGGGTCGAGCGTTACGCCTTCGGATCCAATCCGCGGCGGTTCAAGGCCCAAAGGGATTCGATGACGCGTTCGCGGCGATGACCCAGCAGCGGGCTGATTCGTTTATCGTATTCCCGGATCCACTAACATTTTCAAATCAGCAAGTAATCGTGAACTTCGCGGCCAAGAGCCGGATCCCCGGCCTCTTCGGCGCAATGGAGTTCGTGGAGATTGGCGGCCTCATGTCCTACGGGCCGAGCTACCCAGGCATGTTCCGTCGCGGCGCCTACTACGTGGACCGGATCCTCAAAGGTACCAATCCGTCCGACTTGCCCGTCGAGCAGCCGACGAAGTTCGAGCTGGTGATTAATCTGAAAACCGCGAAGCAGATCGGCCTGACGATTCCGCCGAACGTGCTGGTAAGGGCGGACAAGGTCATTCGATAGGCGTGAGTCGTGAGGCGAAAGGCGTGAGAGGAAAATGATGAACAAAAAAGTTGCTTTTCTGACCCTATGCGCTTTGCCCTTGGCTCTTAGCTCTCCAGTTCAGGCGCAGCAGCCAAAGGCTTACCGAATTGGTGTCATTACTGGAGGCGGGGCATACTACGAGACGATTGACGGGCTGCGGGCCGGATTAAAGCATTTGGGGTTTGAAGAGGGAAAACGGTTTGTCTTGGCAATCCGAGATACGAAGGGCGATGTTGCAAAAGCGGCGGAGGAGGCAGCAAGGAATCTCGAACAAGAGAAAGTCAACCTGATATATACAACTCAAACCACCGTCACCATAGCAGCAAGGCGGGCGACGGCAAACATCCCTATCGTTTTCTGTGCCGGGACCGACCCGGTTGTTGTTGGGCTCGTGGATAGCTTCGCAAATCCAGGGGGTCGACTCACAGGCGTCTATTCCATGACCGCCGATCTTACCGGGAAGCGCCTGGAAATCCTGAAAGAGATTATCCCCAAGCTCCGGCGGGTAGTGACATTCTACAATCCCCGCCGCGCCACGAGCATCGAGTCCGCCAAGCAGGCGCGGGAGGAGGCACAGCGACTGGGGGTTGAGGTTGTCGAACGGCATATCGCTTCGGTCGAGGAACTTCAGGCGGCTGTGCGAGCGCTTAGGGTCGGGGAGGTTGATGCCATCTTTGAAGTGCCGGACCCAATGGTGGTTAACCAGGCCCAACTGATCATCGACACGGCGAGGGCCAAGAGGTTGCCGACTATGTTCTTTTTTCCAAGTGAAGTCCTCAAAGGAGGTCTCGCCAGTTACAGCGTTGACCTCCACGCGGTTGGCCGCGTGTCAGCGAAGCACGTCCAGCGCATTCTCACTGGTATTAAGCCCGCGGACTTGCCGGTCGAGGGCGTTGATAAGATCGAGTTGGTCATCAATCTCAAGGCGGCAAAGCAGATCGGTCTCACGATTCCGCCGAACGTGCTGGCAAGGGCGGACAGAGTAATAAAGTGACAGTTGCCAGTAGTCAGTGATCAGTTGTCAGTAAAACACAGGAGCGAAGACTATGAATTCAAAATCTCTTTTCTGGTTACTGACAACTGTCTTGCTGACAACTGCTCCCCTCGCCGAGGCGCAGCAGCCGAAGAAAGTCTCTCGGTTAGGGTATCTATCACCGGTCGATGCAGCTACTGACTCCCCCCGTGCCGAGGGAATTCGGCTAGCTCTGCGCGAGCTTGGCTATATAGAGGGACAGAACATCGCCATCGAGTACCGATATGCGGAGGGGAAGGTCGATCGGGCCCCTGAGCTTGCGGCGGAGCTGGTGCGTCTCAAGGTCGATGCTATCGTGGTAGCTGGAGGGACGCCGTCGGTTCAGTCGGCAATGAACGCAACCAAGACGATTCCCATCGTTATGATGGGCCAAGGATCCGATCCTGTTAGGGCAGGCCTGGTTGAAAGCCTTGCTCGTCCCGGCGGCAACGTTACCGGCCTCACAGCCCTTGGCAGGGAACTAGGCGGTAAGCGGCTGGAGTTGCTCAAAGAAGCGGTACCCAAACTTTCCCGTGTCGCGGTTCTCTACGATCCGGCCAATCCGCCCAGTTTACACGAGGTGAAAGAGCTTCTCCCAGCCGACGCGCATGCGCTAAAGTTGACTATTCAACCTTGGGAGATACGAGCGGTGGACGACTTCGAGAAGGTCTTTGCTGCGCTAAACAAGCAGCGCCCGGATGGACTCTACGTGGTCACCGCGGGCCCGGTAATGCGTCCTAACGAAAAACGAATCGCGGGCTTTGCGTTAAAGAGCCGGTTACCGTCGGTGTACGACAGCAGAGGGTATGTAGAGGCCGGTGGGCTCATGTCCTACGGGGCGGACCTCGCGGACAGCTACCGGC
>DASYRN010000070.1:0-56509 GCA_036004365.1 Binatia bacterium | reverse complement strand
CGTGAGGATCCATGATTGAGGCTTGTTCTGAAGATATTTTAACGCACACATAGTTTTCCCTCGCCCGTTTCGGGAGAGGGCTAGGGTGAGGGCAAAAATCCGTCCGGAGCCACCCTCACCTTCAATCCTCTCCCTCCAAAGGAGGGCGAGGAGGCGATCGGAAATCCCCCAGGAGATCAAAAGCCTCTCGAATTAGAATTAGATCCGTTGATCACACAGCCTTTGTATCCGCTGAATCTTCATCTCCGTCTCTCCCTGTCTCCCAGTCTTTCTTTCTCCTTGTCTCCCCTTCTCCCTGTCTCCTTCTCTGTTGAAAGGGCCAGGTACACAGTTGCCGGCATGCCGAGACGCAACTCGTCCGACGGATCCTTAACGAACACGCGAACTTCGTAGACGAGGCTTGTCCGGAGCTCCTCCGTCTGCACAGCCTTCGGCGTGAACTCGGCGACCGGCGAGATGAAGCCTACCCATCCCTCGAAGCGGCGATCCGGGAAGCTATCGACGGCCACGGATGCCAACATCCCCGGATGCACTTTGCCCAAGTCCGGCTCGGACACGTAGGCCCGCACCCACTTGGGGTCGGTGATCGCCAGAGAAAACACGGGCTTCTGCGGGGAGGACATCTCTCCCGGCTCTAGGACCCGGGTCCGAACCACCGCATCAATCGGCGCAAGAAGCTGTGCGTCCGCCAGTTGCTGCCGCAACAGTGCTAACTGCGCCTGGTTTGCCCGGAGCCGGGCCTCCGCCTCGGCGACCTCCTCCCGCCGCGGGCCGGCGACGGCCAGGTCCAGCGCCTTCTGATTGACTGCGAGCTTCGCTTCGGCCACTTGCAAGGCAGCCCTGGCGTTATCGATATCCTGCTGTCTCACCGCTCGCCCTGCGGATCCCTCCGATGCGCTCCTGAGGCGCTCGTACTGCTGGCGCGCGTTCACAGCGTCAGCCTTCGCCGACTCCACATTCGCACGCGCCTGCGCGATCTCTTCAGGTCGGCTGCCATTGCGGAGTCTTTCGACAATCTGCCGTTGGGCCACTGCTTGGGCTTCGGCTTGAGCGACCTGCGGTTCAAGGCGGCTCGTGTCCAAACGCGCCACCAACTGTCCCTGCCGCACGCGATCGCCCTCCTGGACCAACACGGCTGCGATTCGCTCGCTGTTGTTGAATGAAAGCTGCACCTGCCGTAGGTCCACGTTCCCGTGCACCACGAGTTCGCGAGCCGTGCTATCGCGCCGACCGAACCACCACGTCAGGCCGGCCGCCGCTCCAACGACAGCGATCAACAAGATGATCAGTACCATTCGTTTCATACGTCACCTACTGCATCCATAATTAATCCTGAGGGCACCAGATAAGATCGGGGCAATACGCCGGCATAGCAGAAAGTCCACTCGTGGTGAGGTTAAGGACTTCCTCTCCCTTGATGGGAGAGGATAGAGGTGAGGGTGACCCAGGCTCATGCTACCCCTCACCCTGCCCTCTCCCGCAAGGGGAGAGGGAATTCTTGCTCTGGGGATCGTCCAAGTATCACGTTCTTTGTCGAAATACGATTAATTGCACGACTCTAGCTTCACCGTTCAGTTGGTTTCCCATCCTCCTCCAAGAGCCTTATAGAGAGAGACCAGGTTCGATGCCATCGTGGCTTCGCTCTGAGCCAGATCGTTCTCCACCGTGAATAGCGAGCGTTGCGCGTCGAGAACGTTGAGAAAGTCTTGTAGTCCACTAAGGTAGAGTTCGTTGGCCATCTCCACCGCCCGACGGTTAGCCGAGACGGCTCCTGTTAGAGACCGATAACGAGCCTGTTCCTTGGCATAGTTGACCAGAGAGTTCTCTACCTCTTCCAGCGCAGTCAGGATAGCCTTCTCATACTGCCTTAACGCCTGCTCTTGCTGCGCGTTGCGTACTTCGATGTTTGCTCGGATTCTGCCGGCGTCAAAGATAGGCCACCTGACGGTCGGACCCACCGACCAAAACCTGCTCCCGCTCGTAAACCAGTCGCTTGCGCTAAAGCTCTGAAGACCCGCTGAGCCCGTCAGGGAAAATTTCGGGAACAAGTCCGCCGTAGCGGCGCCGATCTGCGCCGTCGCGGCAGCTAACTGCCGCTCAGCGCGCCGGATATCGGGACGGCGTCTGAGCAGTTCAGAGGGAAGCCCGACAAGCACCTCAGGGGGCAGAACGGGAATCGGCGCTTCAGTTGATAATTCCTCCGCCAGCGCGCCGGGCTCCGAACCCAAAAGCACATCAAGCCGGTGCGCGGCCTGTTTCAAAAAGCTTTCCAGCGAGGGAATCTGCGCGGCGGTCGTATTGACCTGAGCCTCCGCTCGAGCCACGTCCAAATCGCTGGCGAGTCCCACCTGAAAGCGCACCGTCGTCAGATCCAGAGTTTCCTGCTGTGCTTTAAGATTGGCGCGCGCGACCGTGAGCCGGCGTTGAAAGCTCCGAAGGTCGATATAATTCTTGGCAACGTCTCCCAGCAGGGTCATGAGAGCAGCGCGCCGATCCTCGACCGAAGCATCGATATTGGCCTCGGCACCTTCAACGCTCCGGCGCACGCCTCCGAACAGATCGATCTCCCAACTGGCATCGAAGCCGGTCTTGAAAAGGTGATGTTCCAGATCGCCTCCGCTGACAGCCGGCGAGGGCGCGCCGCCTTGAGACGGCAACGGCAGCGCATTCTCGCTGTTTCGAATGTGCGCGTACGAGCCTGATACATCGACGGTCGGCCAAGCGCCGGCCGCTGTGACTGCCCGGGATGCGCGCGCTTCGCGGATGCGTGCTTCGGCCAAACGCAGATCCAGATTTGACTGAACCGCACGCTCGACAAGCGAATTCAATAAGGAATCGTTGAACGCAGTCCACCACCGGGTAAGCTCAGCCGATCGGATATCGACGCCGCCCCCCTGCGCCTCTTTCCAGGCTGAGGGAACAGGAACATCGGGCTGACGATAATTGGGTCCGACCATGCAGCCGCCCGCCAGCAACAACAGTCCAGCGCCTAAAGCCTGCAACTTCATGCCCGGCTTCTTGAATTCATTCTGAGCCTTGATACGAAAACTACTCATAGCTTCGACCTCGCTCCTTTGGTGATCACACCCTCGAGAATCACCGAGATGATCGCGGAGTAGCCGGTTTTCGGCGTGAGATCGAGTTCTGCTATCTTTTGCGGATTCATGATGGCCTCCGTCGCGCCGAGAAGAATCTCGATGATCAGTTTGGTGGGGATGTCTTTACGGATGATTCCTGCCCGGCGGCCTTCGCTGAAGAGTTTTCCGAAGTAGCGTTGGATCATATCCCGGCGCCGGCTCTCGACGATCTTGAAGATTTCCGGCGCTTCGCGGCGGATGTCGCGCACAAACGGCGGCTGGATCTCCGCGGTGTGGTGTTGCATGCACGCGAGCAGCCGCTGCAGCGCGGCCAAAACGTCGGAGGAGCACTCGGACATAATCCGGTCCAGATCCGCCTCGACGCTGCGGAACTTATCGAGCAGCACCGCTTTGAGGAGAGCCGTCTTGCTCGAAAAGCACGAGTAAAGCGTCTTTTTACTCATCCCGAGCTCTTCGGCCAGATCGTCCATGGTGACGCTGCGGAAGCCATGCGCGAAAAAGTGGCGCCTGGCCGCCGCGACGATCCGCTGGGAGGCGGAATTCTCGGCATAGGCTTCGCTATAGGTGGCCGGTTGGGCGCTCATATACTTAGGAAACTGAAAGGGTACTATCAGTTTCCTTTGCAGCGTGCAAGGTCCCTATAAGAACTCTCTCCCGGATGGAATCGGCAGAGCGATGGGATATATACTGCGAGAATAGTGGGCCGCGCAGAGAGTAAAAACAGTGGCACCTCCAAGCCGCGCATCATCCGCTATGAGCTGCCCGGAGGATGGATGCTCCTCGCCGGCGCTACGGACGCCGACAACGATCATCTCAGCACGACGGTCGCAGCCTCGAAAGACTGGTGGTTCCACGCGGATGGTGTCCCTGGAAGCCACGTCGTCCTCCGGGCCAAGCCGGATGAGGATCCAAGTCGGAAGACACTACGCCAGGCAGCGGCAGTCGCTGCCTACCACAGCAAGGCCCGCGGAGCTGCGATAGTCCGCGTGTACTGCACACGTGGCCGGTACGTGAAGAAGCGGCGAGGAATGAAGACCGGGACGGTCGAAGTGAGCCATGGGACGGTCCTGAAAGTTCGCCCTGATAACAGCTTCGCGAACCGGATACGGAACGAACAACCATGAACTGGCAAGAAAACCTCATTGATGACCGGGAGAAGATCCGCGATCTGATTCTCCGAACCAGGCGCATCGCTGTCCTGGGCATCAAGACGGAAAAACAGGCTACTCAGCCCGCCTTCTACGTTCCAAAGTACCTCGACTCAGCAGGGTTCGAAGTCATTCCCGTGCCAGTCTATTATCCTGATATAACTGAGATCCTTGGAAAGCAGACCTATCGCAGGCTGGTGGATGTCACCGGAGAGGTCGATCTGGTGGACGTCTTCCGCCGATCCCAAGACATCCATGGACACGTAGAAGATATGCTGGCGAAGAGGCCGAAGGCGGTTTGGTTTCAATCCGGCATTCGAAACGACGAGGTGGCGGAGAAGCTAGCTAAAGCAGGAATCAGTGTCGTGCAGGATCGCTGTTTGATGGTCGAGCACAGGTTGCTGGCAACCCGATGACGCGTATTTAGAACAGCCTCGGTTTGAGTATGCGTTTCAGGGTTAACTAGAAGTCCGCAACTCGAAACCTGAGACTAACGACGTTCTTGGCGGAACTTTTCCCAGGCTGCAACCCCAGCCTTGACGGCTCGCACATCCCCATCCCCTCTATGTCCGGCGCTGCCGACCGCACCCAGGACTACATTGTTAATGATGAGCGGAATGCCGCCGGGGATCAGCAGGACCTCACCTTCGAGCATGCTCAGCGCGCTGTGGAACCGCGCGGGGTTTGTCTTGGATTGCTCGGCCGAAACGGCCGTGTCTGCCTGAAGAGCCACAGCGCCCACCGCCTTGCCAACCGCAAACTTTGCCCAGAATCGCGAGCTGCCGTCCATCGAGTCCATCGAAATAAGGTTGCCGTTGTAATCGACCACGGCGATAGCAGCGCGCCCTTTCTCCGCCCGTACTACGGCGACGGCTGCATCGATAATGATTCTGGCTTCCTGCAACGAAAGGGAGACCGGAACATCGATCCGCGGACGAGTCGCGAATATATCCCCGGCTGGCGCGGGCTGTTCCTGCGTCGACGCAGCCCAACCCTTTGACCCCGGCGCCAACATCACCATGACAACGATCAGCGCTATGTGAATCATCGAGATCCCAACCAGTCTTTGCTTCATCGTCTTTCTCTCCTTTCTCAAAATTCATCAGCGATCAGTCCGGCTCGAATGTGTCCATGATCGCCGTTACACCCGGCGCTCGTCCGCCCTGCACGATGCTTCCACCAGGCAAATAGATCCGTTTTCCGATCACTGCCGCGCCTAAAGCGTGGCGCGGCAATGGCATCGGCGCCAGCTTCGTCCAGGCATTCTGAATCGGGTCATAGACCTCGACCTGATTGAAGGTGCCCAACGGATTTTCTTCATTGCCTTCTCCGCCGAATACATAGAGGCGGTTATTCATCACCGCACCAGCACCACCGGAACGCCCCGTAGGCATCGCTGCTCGCTCAGTCCAGGTGCGTGTCGCAGGATTGTACTCCTCCACTGTCTGGAGCGTCAGGCTCGGCCGCTCGCGCCCTCCGACCGCATAGACACGTCCACCGATCGCGCCGGCATACAAATGATCACGCCGTTGGCGCATCGGCGGTAAGACCTCCCACTTGTCGGTCTTGGGGTCGTAGACGGCGACATCGGCCACCGGTTCGTACTTTTCCTTGCTTCCGGCGCTGAAGCGCTCACCGCCGATCGCATAGATCTTCCCGTCGAGTACGGCCACCGCGAGTGCGCCGCGCGGAGTCGGAAGCGAAGCCCGGCGTTCCCAGCGATCGGTCGCAGGATCATATTGCCACAGGGAGTCGACGGGGCCGCGATCTCGGAAGCCTTTGGTGAAGCCACCCATGACGTAAATTTTTCCCTCGACCGCCGTGACCCCTATATGATGAAGCCCTTCAGGCATCGGCGCGGCCTGCTTCCACTTCTTGCCGTCGGTGTCGTAAACCTGTACCAGCGTGCTTGCTATACCCTCTGGACCGTAGCCGCCTATGAGATAGATCACGTTTCCAAGGGCCGCAGGGCTTCCCTCCTGCCGCGGTTCAGGCATAGCGACCGCTAGGTCCCACTTACCTCCCTTCGGCAGCGCGCTTCCTCCGCCACCGACCACCGTAGCGGCAAGCTGGGAGAGGCCCAGCACGGCAGCCAATAAGCACACCGACATTGTTGTGCGCTTTACTGAGCGACTGCCGACTCCACAGAGCGCAGCCATGAGCATACTTTTGAATCTAATATCCATGGGTTGCCTCCTTAATCCAGCAGCAACCAGTGACGTGGATAGATGGCAGAAAGCTCTACCGTCGGTGGCAGCTATGTGCGACACGACGGTTTCATGTCAACGTGACATGGCAGTGAGCAGCGTGGATTAATTGTTTGCTTGAGCAGCCTACCCCGCTAGATGGTAAAGCCTCTCTGCATTGCCCCCGAGGACGGCCTCTTTGTCTTCCTGAGTAAGATCTTCACGAGCCAGCAACTCTTCTATTTCATGCCGGCACACCTTCGCGTCAAAGATCTCGTGAGGAAAGTCGCTGGCAAAGAGAAACGGCTCGCGACCGGCCCGCTGGACAGAATAGCCCAGACCCTCATCGTCGCAATCAAACCCGACGAAGATCCTTCCTTCTCTGACATGTCTCTTGAAATAGTCGCTTGCCTTCTCACCCGGTTTAGGACCGACCAAAAGCTCGCCACCCAGGTCCACCTGCAAGTGCGCGTGGTTGTAAGAACGGTCGATCCGATCCATGAAGAACGGAACCCAGGTTGCGCCACCTTCGAGAAAGGCGACCCGTAGCCTAGGAAAACGGTCGAATATCCCGTGAGCAAGCATAGCCGCGCACTGAATCATGATCCCGAACGGATGGCCCAGAGCGTGAATAGGATAGTAAGTGCTGAACGTATCCATGCCGAAGTGGTGGTGGCATCCTCCGTGCACGGCCAGCGAGCAGCCAAGCTTTTCGGCCTCTTCGTAGATGGGCCAATAGACCTTGGCACCCAAGTGAGTCCTGATACCTTCGCCATTCGATGGAAGCATGGCGCCGCAGAGGCCAAGCTGGGTTACGGCGCGATGAAGTTCTCTGACCGCCTCCTCCACGTCCTGGACGGGAATGAGAGCCATGCCTTGGATCCGTGGACTTTTGTTGGTGTATTTCTCGTGGAGCCAGTTGTTATAGGCGCGGCACGCGGCGATAGCCCAGGCCGTGTCCACAATGCGGCCCACGGCAAGGCCGCCGCTCGGATAAACCACGGTGCACTCGATGCCGCTCTTTTCTAAAAATCCTTCCCACTCTTTCGCGCCAGGGTTTCTCATCCCGTCGCGATTTTTCCTGAGATATTGGAAATGAAGGTGATCCAGAACGGGAAAGACCGCGGGAGATTGATTTCCTTTGGGCATGAACTTGGCGATTTCTTCTCCTCCCGCATAGTCGTTGATGTGGCCGTCAGCGTCGATAATTCTCATCTCGTCCTCCGTGTGAAATAAAACATGCACTCTCACCGGCTATAAGGAAGCATATTCCAAACCAAAGAGACGGTGCCCGGAGCGCAATTCTCAGATTGCCGGATAACACCCTCGATTTGGCCTTGTCAAGAACCTTGCCGCCGGCTCTCTTGGAAAATCAACCGGCTATTTTACTTAGCAAGGGTGTCAAAAAAAACATGAGGCGAGAGGCGCGAGGAGTGAAGTGAGGAGACTACCTTTTACGCTCTAGCTGCGGCATAACCAAGAGCCACTCAACAAAACGATCGTTCCCGAATTTACTTGCGTACAACCCGACAAGCCCCAAAGGCAAAAACACTAGCGTAAGGATCCAAGCCGGCCCCGTTGCTTCATACCCCATCCAACCAGCCAAATAGGGTAGCGCCGAGATTTCCAGACATACCCCGCTCATGAAAACTAACAAGTTCCTTTTCCATTGACCCGTCTGTAGACGAATGGCTTCAGAATCCCAGATGCACAAAAGATATCCTTGTAGTAAAGACGGTTCGAGATTTTTCATTTTTCCTTTCACGCTATTCGAATACTGTGAGCAAGTTCTGTGCCCTGGCTCGATGTGGTCAATGCAAGTCGAAAAATTAGGATAATCCCATGAACTTTTTGGCCAACTAGGCTCGCAGCTGGCCAAAGGATGGCAGAGGTGGGACAATTTTGTGCTGATGATGCGAGCAGCTTTGATATTTCTTGGGCGCGCGGGCACTCGAACGGTAGGGATGAACGCGGAAGATCGGCCAGACAAAAGTCATAAGTACACCTCCTGGAACGACGCCTGGAACCTATGGTAGGCTCCGCCATCTTCAGTTGCTAAGGGGAAACCGACATGCCAAACCCCAAGCTTCGCTTCTACTTCCGCGAGCCTACTATTGACACCAATATTCCCATAACCGACGGGACTGTTAAGATTGACGGCTTTGACTTCGAGTTCGTCAATTCAGAAGATGAGGCCGACGCCTGGGACTGCGGCTTCGCCGCACGCATACGTGCCTACGCAAAGGGTCTGCCGCACATTTCCATACCAGCCTTTCCCAACCGCAAGTTTCGTCTGTCCTACATCTTCGTCAACAGCAAGGCTGGCATCGAGTCACCGAAGGACTTGGAGGGCAAGCGCGTGGGCATCATGCAGTGGGACAACACCGCCGGCGTGTGGGCGCGGGGTGCCCTGCAGCATTACTATGGCGTCGATCTCACGCGCATCAACTGGCTCGCGGCGGGCGTCAAAAAGGAGGGCGTAGCCGAAGGCATTCGCATCGAAAAACTGGACGGTCGCGGCGACGCGGACACGATGTTGGATCGGTTATTGGCGGACGGGGCGCTCGACGCAGTCATCGGCCCCAATGTCTTGTCCTCCATTTCAAATCGCGATCCGCGCACGCGCCGTCTTTTCCGGGACTATCGGGGGGAGGAACAGACCTATTTTAAAAAGACGGGCATTTTTCCAACAAGCCATATCGTCACCTTGAAGCGGGAATTCGTCGATCGGCATCCCAACGCGCCCGTCGCTCTCCTCCAGGCTTTCCGTCGCTCGCGCGACGAAGCCTTCAACCGTCTCGAGGGACCCGATCCACAGATCATTGTGTACTCATGGATGGCCGCCGCAGTGAACGAGCAGCGCGAATTGATGGGAGAGAACTACTGGGCCTACAATATTGAGAACAACCGGCGCACTCTTGACGCGATCACGCAGTTTGCGCATGAGCAGGGATTGTCCCCGACCCGAATCGACTACAAGAGCTTCTTCCACCGGGAGGCGGCCGCCTTCCCGGGAGTCTAGCTCCGGGGAGCCAGTGTGGTGTTCCCGAAATCAATTGAATAATTTGGGCGTCATTCCGGGCAAGCTGGCGATAGCTAGCCCGACCCGGAATCCAGGAAAATCAAAAACTTCTGGATACCCTACCCGCTTTCGCGGGTATGACGGTAGGGCGCCCGAGGGTTTATTCTGCGAACTTCTGGGTGCGGCGAATTTCAATTCAGGGTTGCTTGACAGTCCGAGCCGCTTACGACTATACCGATTGCTAATCGTCTTTGCGCATCATGGACTACACAACACAGGAGGCAAGTGACTCATGAGGCTTCCCATTAGGGACCCGATCCAATTGGGTCCCACGCCCTACGAAAAATTCTTGGAGAAAGAAGGTATCCCGGTTATCCGGGGCTATTTCATTGAAGACTTCAAGACCTTAGAGCTCAAACCGTGGAAGCGAATGGGCGCCCTCGGTTGCTATCTCAACATGGGCGATCAGGATGACACGGACGCGTATGTTTGCGAAATATCGCCTGCGAGTCAGACGTTGCCCCAGCGCCACCTCTTTGAAACCCTGATATACATTGCGACCGGTCGCGGAGCGACGACGATCTGGCACGAGGAGAGTTCCAAGCGAACTTTTGAATGGAGCGCCGGCGCAATCTTTGCGATTCCCTTGAACGTCTCTTATCAGCACTTTAACGTCTCGAAGGACGAGCCTGTGCGTTTCTTGGCGGGAACCAATGCACCCCATTTGATCAACCTCTTTCACAATGAGGATTTTGTCCTCCGCAACCCTTTCCAGTTCCGGGACCGATTCAGCAACGACCCTGACTATTTCAACCACAACCAAAGACTAACCGTGCGCAGCTGGGAAACGAACCTGATTCCGGACGTCAATTCGTTTCACCTGGATGAATATCCCATGAAGGGGCCGGGTGTGCACATCATGCGCTTCGGCTTGGCGGGGACGACCTACGGCTGCCACATCCAGGAGTTTCCGGTCGGCAGCCGCAGTACCTTTCATCGCCACGGACCGGGCGCGATTGTCTGCGTCACCCAGGGAACCGGCTTCGCGATGGTGTGGCGCGAAGGCGAACAGCGTCAGCGCTTCGAGATTCGTCCAGGGTCGATCTATTCGCCCGGCGATCTGATGTATCACGGCCATTTCAATACCGGCCACACGACCATGCGCCATTTCGCCATGCGGGGGAGAAGCCCGAAATATAGTCAGGACCGGCACCGTTCGAAGCTTCATGAGATGCTTCCATTCGATGAGGAGCCGCCTGACGTTCACCCGGAGTATTTGCAGGAGCTGGCTAAAAACGGCGTAAAGGCCAAAGTCTTGCTGGTCGAAGAATAGCCTACGGAAAACAACGGAGAAAAAAGATGGAACTTTCCTATCACGACTTTCGCGGATTCGTAGAGCAGGCGAAAAAAGTGAGCGAGTGGCGGCTGATCGAAGGGGCCGACTGGGACACGGAGATCGGCGCCCTGGTTGAATCGACCGCTGAATTGGTGCCTCAACCGCCGATGCTCATCTTCGACCGCGTCAAGGGTTATCCGCCCGGCTTCCGAGTGATCAGCCTCCCGTACGCGGCTTACAAACGCGTAGCCGTGGCGCTGGGTCTTCCGCTTGAAATGAGCAAGTTGGAGCTCTTGCGTCTAGCGGCGCGAAGGATCGGCTCCGCAAAGCCGATTCCGCCGAAATTCGTCCAGGATTCGCCCTTGTTCGAAAACGTGATGAAGGGGGACAACGTCAACCTTCTGAAATTTCCCGCTTTGCGCTTCCATGAAAACGACGGCGGCCGCTACTTCGGACCAGGCGGAGGACTGATCAACGCCGATCCGGAGACAGGCTTCGTCAATACCGGAACCTACCGGATGCAGCTCCATGATCGGAACCTTCTGGGCCTATGGATGAGCCCCGGCCAAAACGGCCGGCAAATCTGCATGAAGTACTGGCAGCAAGGAAAGAGCTGTCCGGTGGTAGCGACCTATGGTCAACACCCTCTCGTGTTCATGCCGTCTTACACCAAACATCCTTACGGCTGCTCGGAGATAGAAATCTCAGGCGGGCTGATGGGCCGGCCGCTGGAGGTATTGAAAGGGACCGATGACAGGCCTGCCGATACCGGCAAGCTCCGAGATCGCGATCGAAGGGGAAGTACCTCCCCCGTCTGAACAGGCGCGGGACGAAGGGCCGTTCGGCGAGTGGCCGGGCTACTACTCGGGCGGCACCGTCGGCACGGGTGAGCCTCAGCCGGTGATCAGGGTGAAAGCCATTTACCACCGAAACGATCCGATTCTTGAAGACGAGGCTCCACTGTGGCCGGGCGCCGTCAAGATGGACTTGCACATCTCGGCGGGCGTTTTATGGGACCAGTTGGAGAGCGCGGGCATCCAAGATATCGTTGGCGTCTATAACCACACTTCATACTTCTCGGTCGTCGGGATCCGGCAGAGATACGCCGGTCACGCCAAACAAGCCGGGATGGCTGCGCTCAGTTGCGCGGCCGGCGCGCGCAACGGTCGCTACGTCGTCGTTGTCGATGAGGACATCGATCCGACCAACATCAAAGAGGTGCTGTGGGCGATGATGACACGCGTTGATCCGAAGAGCGATATCGATATCGTCGATGGCTGCTGGAGCACGCCGCTCGATCCGCGGATGCCTCCCGAGAAAAGAGACAGCCGTGACCATACGAACAGCAGAGCGATTTTCTACGCGGTCAGGCCCTTCCACTGGCGCGACAAGTTTCCCAAAGTCAGCCGCTCCAGCCGCGAAGTGCGCGAGAAGATGATTGAGAAGTACAAGGAGATCATCCCGTTTCCGAAAATCTGATCCTGCAGACGCTACTTTCGCGTCTTCAGCGGCAGTAGTTCGATCTCCCTATCCTCAAAGTGCCGCCCCGCCTCCCGGTATCGAAATTTCCGGTCACGAACATCCAGCTTCAACCGTTCCTCGTCTCTCTGAAAGTGCCACCGCCCGTAGCCGGGTTTGACAAGATGAAATTCCGGCTCTTCCAAGACAAACGGATCGAAGGGAATGAAACTTCTGGCGCTGATGGCAAACCGTCCATCCTTGTCAGTGATCACTTCTTCCGAATCAACGTATCCAAACGTGCCGAGACCGTCTACATCGGGCCAGTATTTGTACCACACAGCGAGCACAACGACTCCTTGCAGGGGTTGCTTTGTCTCCGCATCGATCACCCGTGCTCTCCAAGGTCCTGATGCTCCCAGAACCGGTGGAAAAAAATGAAACGAAAGAATCAACAAGAACATCATCCTTAAAAATATGATTCGCCTCATACAATCCAATTCTGCACCAGGCCGCTTAGACCGATTAAAAGGATCCTTGCCCACGGAGACAAACAGTTGGGTTGTCATAAATTGCCTCCTTTCGGATTGATCTTGCCGAGCTGACGCTGAATTGAATTCGCAACGGCCGTGCCAATTCGAGACACGGCCATGGAACTAGAGTAACGTACTGGATTGAAAGGAGATGCTAGGAGGGCCGCTTAGCACGACTTGGGATCGAACGTGACCTTTAGGATACGCCTGAGTGCAAAAAAGATTCGGTTGACGTGGTTAAGACGGATTGCATTAACTTCCGGACACTGCGAGGTCGTGGGACCGCTTGCCAAGTCTCCAGCCGCCGTTGCTGGTGACAATCACCGTATCGCCCCACGTGCAAATAGTTTGGCCGTCCCCTGTGTTCGCCGATGGCTTGCAGATAAACACCATATTCTCGCGCAGCGCCACACCGAGCTGGCGCGGGCTGCGCGCGTGCGAAGTGATGATCGGCCCGTCATCGCCGGCACCGCGCCCGTGCATGGTAAGCTCTGCTTTCGCTCCGGCAGCGGGGCCGGATTTTGGAGCCGCGCTTTCCCCCGATCTGCGCGTGAGCTCAGCTAACTCTGCGACCGTAATCCCTGGCTTCAGGTTTTCCATGACGCGATTGAATATTTCCCTTTGAACCTTGATCAGCTCTTTATGGATAGGATCAGCCACCTCGACAAAAACAGGCTGCACGCCTTGGGCGCGGTAACCGATCCAGGATGCTTCGACTTCATTGATGATGAGGTCCCCGCGCTCCAAAATTCGCATGCTCGGTCGACTCAAGGTGCGGCGCGAATTTTTCCCCGACACCCAGTTGCAGTGCACGGGCATCTCGGAGCCGTTGCGCATCAACGCGTACTGGGTCGCGGCCCATACTTCCCAATCCTTGACGCCCGAACGAGCAGCTTCGACCTCCGCCTGATAGGCAAGTTCGATCATCTCCATGGACTTGGTCAGAACTTCGATCTCTTCTTGGCTCTTCACATAACGAACTTCGGCGAGGATCGCGGTTGCGTCGACCAACTCCGCATGGGGAAAGGCCTCACGGATCTGCTTCCAGGTGCCGTAGAGTATGGTCCCCTCCGGAGTCCGCGTCCCCTCCACTTGTCCCAGCCCAGTGATGCCAATCCGCCCACGCTCGACGTTCAGCTCTTTTAACCGTTCAACGATAACGCGTCCATAATTGCGTCTGGCCTCGCGAACGTCTTGAGTCCAGTCCTGCACGGTTGGCCAGCGCGGAGCCGCAGAGGTAGCGATAGCGGTCACTTCACCTTCGAGCGGAAAAACGGCGGCGATATCCGAGTCCCCTCCTCCGCCAACGTGGGTGAGATAGCGCGTGTTGGCCTGAAAATCTGTTGAATGGCCGGTGTTTTGGGGCGTGACGATGACATCAATGTTCTGTCGGAGCATGAGCTCGCGCACCGTTTTCCAGCGCCGGTCTCTCTCGGCCAAAGAAAAGCGCGGATAAGGATAGAGTTCACTCATGGAAGGAGCCGCTTTAAGCCGTCAGGATTTCTTGTGCCCCGCATCGAAACTGGAGATCCCTTTTCCCAGCTTCTTTCGGTTTTCTACGATGCGCCGCCACTTCTCTTCGTCCGAAATCATGTCCCAGTTTTCTTCTCCGTGAGCGGTGATCTGAAGATAATTCGTGTCGGTATCGAAGAAATAAAGGCTCCGCTCTCCAGGGGGTCGAAGACCATCCTCGGATCGGTGGTCTCCGAGAGAGCGCCCTCCCATCTCCGTGATCATGGCCACCATGCGGTCAAAGTCCTCTTGCGTCACATTGAAAGCCACATGCACGGCCCGGCCGTGTTTCTTGGTCCGGTCGGAAAGGGCCGGTACCGCCCTCAAACCCAGGATCTGGTGATTCCTAAAACGAAAAAGTTGCTCGCTTCGATCTTCGACCAAAGGCTGGAGTCCAAGGCCCTGAGTGTAAAAGCGAGTGGACTGCGCGAGATCCGCCGTCTCAAAGACGACGTGGCTCAGATAAATTCCTTCCGTGCCATCTCGGCGCAGGCAGATCTCCAGATGATTGTCTTCCGGATCGTCGAAACAAAAGGAACGGATAAAAGGAGAAGCGGGACGATGTTCCTCTATCGTCCCACATCGAACCCCGCTCTCCCGGATCGCTTTCACCGTCTCTTCGAATCTATCCTCGGAATCCACGGCGATGCCGTAGCGCGGGGCGCCGCTGGGCGAAGGGGGAACCTGGATGCCCGGCAGGTTGAGCCCGATGATGTTCTCGCCGGCCAAGACATAAGTGTGGCGCGGCGATCCATCGGCGTTCTTTCTCCTGGTAAAGAATTTGAGGCCGAGGATTTCCTGGTAAAATTTCTCCGAGCGATCCAGGTCCCGCACGGGAATACCGACATGATCTAAGGTTTCAGCGCCGAACATAGTCGATCCTCCTTAAGAGTTAACAGACTGCTGAAAGGCCCTTCGTCAACCCTTCGACAGGCTGCTCAGGGCGAACGAAGGGACGGTTGAAAATGTTCTCGATTTTCCGTTCATGCTGAGCCTGTCGAAGCATGAGTCTCTCCAGCAGCTTCTTTAGACCTTTCGTTTAGCAAGAAATTCATCGAAGATCTTGATTCCTTCTTGGCTGTACTTAGGAGCCTCTTCAATAGTGTTGATATGAACTCTGGGGGTTCCGAGCAGCGCGCGCAGCTCCTTCATTCGGGGATAGATCGGCTCGATATTGCTATTGGCAACTACCCGACCTTCTTTGGCGATCATTTGCTGGCCTGCATCGGAGAGCAGAAAATCGTAGAAAAGGGCGGCAGCATGAGGATGGGGAGCCTGGCGGACCATCGTAAGCGGATAGATAAGAGTCGGAATCAGATCCGGTGCAACCCAATCAATGGGCGCTCCCACAGCGCGGAGGCTTTCCGCATTATAAGCGTAAATCGTCACGGCCAAGAGGCCTTCGCCGGCCATCAATAGCTGCGCGATGGTGTCTCGACCACGACGGACAAGGGGCTTCTGCTCGCCGAATTTTCGTAAGTAATCGACTGTCTTATTCTTACCCCACACTGCGAGCAGGGTGATGACCTCCTCAAGAGAAGATTCGTCAAAGAGAATCTCTTCCTTCCACCGCGGATGGAGCAGCTCGTCCCAGGTTTTTGGAACCGCCTCACGTTTTAGTTTTGTTGGGTTGAATCCGAATACGCGAAAAGCATAGTTCATATTGCTCCAGAGAAGCCCTTTGGCGTGGGGCGGATAAGAGGCGCGAATGGGCGACTCGTATCGGCCGATGAGATTTCTATCAATAGCGTCCGGGAGAAGGTCAGCCGTGGTCTTGAAGACGTCGGCGTAGAAATGGCCTGCCCTCGCTTCTGTGACGAGTCTCTGGGTGACGTCGCGACTCTTGCCTCTCCAGAACTTGGCATTGATGAACGGATAGACCTGTTTGAAAGCCTTGATGTAATTGGCGGCATTCTCGAGCCCGGTGTTGGTGTACCAAACCAACTCCCCTTCTGCCTTTGCCCCTTGGACCAGTCTCTTGTGCCTTTCTTCGGCGGGAAGTTTTTCGAGTGCCTTCCAGACCTCCTCGGCGTTCTTGGCTGGCGTGGCGGCGCCTACAGTCGAAGACGCGAAGAAGAAACAGGCAAGAAAGAAAAGTGCCTTTGAGTCGCTTTTCAGTCTCATGGTTCTCAGCTCCGCAATGCAACTGTCCGGTCTATTCGGGTGATGAGACCTGTTTCCGTCCTATATCGCAGGACTCCTAAGCCCTGCAAGCCTACAAGGTCCTGGGATTGTTTCGCAGTCCTTACCTCGTACATGCAGTTGCATATGTGATAGGGAAAAGATGGAACATATAAAGGAGAGCGAGAACGGAGGTCTCGATGTTGAAAGCGTTTTGGTCCACCGTCCTTTTAGTTCTTAGCGCGGCGCCGGCGATTCTCATCGCCCAAGAGCGCTACATAGTCAGCTATGCCGGCTTTGCAGGATTCCAGGCGCCGGTATGGGCCGCCAGGGACTTAGGCCTGTTTGCAAAATATGGTCTGAATACCGACCTTGTCATGATCCCTGGATCGGCCAGGGGAACGCAGGCCTTGCTAGGGGGAAGCACACACTTTGCTCAGATAGACGGGACGGCGCTGATCATGGCCATCCATCAGGGAGACGATCTCGTGCTCATATCCGCCTCGCTCAACAAGTTTCCCTTCAGTCTCGTGGTGCAAAAGAATATCAGCCAACCCAAAGATCTTATGGGAAAGAAGATCGGCATTGTAAGTTTCGGCGGCGCCCACGAGGTGTCGCTAGTGTTGGCGCTCAAAGAATGGAACATCCCACGGCAATCCGTAACCTTGCTCGCCAGCGGTCCGGCAGCCAATCGGCTCATCGCCCTTTCCAGTGGGGCGCTTGATGCGACGTTGCTGGCTCCCCCTGAGACCGGAGAGGCCTTCCGCATGGGATTCTCCACCCTAGCCCACATGACCGACCTTAAGGCGGCCGCCTTCCCGATGAATGTCATTGCCACCCGCCGCTCCTTCCTGGAAAAGAACCGTGACGTCACCAAGCGCTTCTTGCGGGCCTACAGCGAGGCCACCTATCAGTTCATGTCGAACAAAGAGAAGGCTCTGGCGATTTACAACCAGAGGCTGAAGCAGAAGAACCCCGCCGTCCTGGAAGAGACCTATCAGTATTTCGCAGCAACTTTCTCTTTTCCGCCGCGTGTGTCGCACGACGGCATGCGCATCGCCCTGGATATGATCGCCCAGCGAACGCCCGAAGCCAAGCTGGAGACGAATGTTAACAGGTACGTAGACGAGCGGCTGCTCGACGAGTTGGAAAGAGAAGGATTATTTAAAAGGATCACCGGAAAAGGCTAAACGAGCTTCTACTGAACGAGACCCGTAAGGCAATTTAGAAACAGCAATTGCGTGAACAAGTTACCCCGGACAGCAAATTAGATAGGCCGATAGTGGCTGCGGAATGAAGAGGAAAACACCTGGGAAGAGGGGCAGGCGCCGAAGAATTTGGCTGGCGGTCGCGATTTTAGTGCTACTTTTTGGAATCGCATCGGCATGGCAATGGAGTCCTCTGGCTGACCAGATCGATATCCGCAGAGTTTCTGCTTGGGCAGTCTCCTTGCGCAGGAATCCCGCGCGCCCGCTGATCATTCTTGCCGCGTACGTTGTCGGGAGTCTGGTGATGGTCCCGATCACGGTTCTGATCGCCGCAACGGCACTCGTGTTCGGCCCCATGCTAGGATTGGCTTATTCCTTGGCCGGATGCCTTTTAGGCGCGGCTATCACCTACGCTGTTGGTTACCTTCTCGGACGCGATTTTGTCCGGCAGATCGCCGGACCTAAATGGAAACGCGTGGAGCAAAAGATTGCTCAATCGGGAATCATCGCGGTGGCAACCCTTCGGCTCCTTCCCGTTGCTCCCTTCACCGTGGTCAATATAGTTTCGGGCGCATTTCACGTCCCGATTGTCGACTACTTCGTTGGCTCGTTGCTTGGACTGCTTCCGGGAATTCTCGTGATCAATTTATTTGCGCGCCAAATCGAGAGCGCCGTTCGCAACCCCGGTGCGGGAAGCTTTGCCCTGCTTGCAGGATTGGTGGTGATCAGCGTGGTGGGAATCCTATGGCTGCGCCGGAAATATAGCAAGCAAGGTTCGTAGGAGGATTCCTCCACCTATCGTCGCAAGGTGACGGGAAAATCGAGTTCACCGCAATCGACCCGCTTTCTTGCCCGGAAGGCTCACTTTTTAGTTTTCTCTTGATGTGCCCGTATCGCTTCCCACAACTTCGGCGCCGTATACGGCATATCGATGTGGTCGATGTCCAGGGGAGCCAAGGCATCCATCACTGCGTTGGCGACTGCGGGCGGTGCGCCGTTGCAGCCGGCCTCGCCTACGCCCTTGACTCCAAGAGGATTAAACGGATTCGGAGTCACGGTCTCGCCGAGGATGAGCGGCGGCATGTCGCTCGCGCGCGGCACCGCGTAATTCATTAGCGAGCCGGTAAGCACCTCGCCTTCGTCGCCGTAAAGCATCTGTTCTCGAAAAGCTTCGCCCAGGCCTTGCGCCACGCCGCCATGAACCTGCCCCTCAACGATCATCGGATTGATGATCACGCCGCAATCGTCGACCAGCACGAGCTTTTCGAGTGTCGGCGTCCCGGTTTCTCGGTCGATTTGAACCAGCGCTACATGCGCTCCGAAACCCCAGGCTTCGCGTCTCGGATCGAAGAAGACCGTTTCCTGGAGGCCGGGTTCTATCCCGGGAACGGGCCTTCCGTAAGCCGCGGCGGCAATCTGGCGCCAAGTAATTTTCTTTTCAGGCACTCCCGCCACGGCAAATCCTCCGTCCGCTTGAACGATATCCTCGGGTGCCGCTTCCACCAGATTCCCGGCGATGCGGCGGGCTTTTTCAACGACGCGATCGATAGCGATGGCCATTGCGCCGCCTCCCATGACGGCGCTTCGGCTGCCAAACGTGCCGACACCCTGCTGAACGGCCAAGGTGTCTCCGTGTCGAATCGCCACGTGTTCCATGGAAACACGCATCTTCTCGGCCGCGATCTGGGCAAAAACGGTCTCATGCCCCTGGCCGTGGGAACTGGAACCTGTGAGCACCGTGATCTCTCCGGTCCGTTCCACCCGGACCGTGCCGCTTTCAAAGCCGGCGCCGCCGCTGGGCTCCACAAATGTCGAGATTCCAACGCCGACCAGTTCGCCGCGTGCCCGCGCCTCGTCCCGCTGGCGAATAAGGTTTTCATAGCCAGAGAGTCGCAGCGCCTCCGCGAGCGATTTCTCATAGTCGCCTGAGTCGTATTCGACGTTGACGCCCGTCCGGTACGGAAACTGCTCCGGGCGAATGAAGTTCTTGCGCCGGATTTCCAGACGGTCCATGCCCAGGTCGCGCGCCGCCTTGTCGATCAACCGCTCGATGTTCAGCACCGACTCGGGCCTCCCGGCGCCGCGATACGGACCGGTGGAGACCGTATTAGTAAATACGGCCACCACCTCGACGTGGCAGTTTTGGATCTGATAGCAGCCCGGCGCCATAGCCATCATCCGCTGCGGCGGACCCGCCGTGTTGGATTGCAGGTATGCGCCCAGGTTCGCGACCACCCGGACCTTCAATCCGAGCATAGTGCCGTCGCGCTTGAGTGCCAGCTCGGACGTCATGGCTTGATCGCGGCCCTGATTCGTAGTGACAAAATCCTCGCTGCGCGTCGAGATCCACTTGACCGGCCGCCCCAACTTGAGAGCTAGATGGCAGGCCAGCGCGTACTCTTGGTAGAGCGGTCCCTTGCTCCCGAAGCCTCCGCCGACGTCAGGAGCGATGACGCGAATCCTGTGCTCCGGAAAGCTGATTGCGGTCGCCAGGTCCGCGCGCACTCGGTGCGGGCTCTGGGTGGAAATCCAGACCGTCAAATCCCCGGTCGGTTCCGGCTTCGCCACGACGCCTCTCGGCTCGATTGCCATCGCGACCAGCCGCGGGCTAGCGATATGCATCCGAACTATATGATCGGCCTGCGCGAACGCCTTTTCCACATCGCCGCCTTTTTTGGTCGCGATGTAGCAGATGTTGGTGTCCAGCTCCTCCCGAGCCAGCGGCGCGCCGGGCTCGAGCGCTTTTTCGGCATTCGTTACCGCCGGCAGCGCTTCATATTCCACATCGATGGCGCTCGCGGCATCCTGGGCGACGGCCCGACTTTCAGCGACGACCGCTGCCACGGGAGTGCCGGCCGCGTGTACGGCTCCGCGCGCGAGCAGGGGATGCGGCGGTATCTTCATCCCGGGCACCATCGGGATCGCCGGGACGCTCAAGCGCTCGCCAAGTTCAGCGCCAGTCAAAACGGCTTCGACGCCGGGCATCGCCTTCGCCGCAGTCGTATTGATGGAAATTACTTTCGCATGCGGGTAGGGGCTACGCAGAAATGCTAGATGGAGCATTCGCGGTAATTGGATGTCGTCCGTATAGCATCCTTTACCGGCAACCAGGACGGGATCTTCGACCCGGCGAATGGATGCACCGATGAGTCCGCTTGGAGTGTGCTCTGTTGTCATGTCATGACCTCTCTGTGAAACATCAAGTCAGGTTTCCCCTAAAAACTTCCTCTCCCTAAGCAGGGAGAGGATCGAGGTGAGGGTGAAATTTCTAACCTCATTCCTCACCCTTTCCCTCTCCCAAAAAGGAGAGGGTTACAGAACTAACCCGTGGCCCTTTGCGTCGCAGCCGCAATCGCCCGCCGGGCGTAAACCGTCGCCATGTGACGCTTGTAGTCCACGCTCGCGTACAAGTCTCCGTCCGGACTCGCTCCTTCGACCGCTTTGGCTGCGGCTGCAGCGATAACTTCTGGAGTGAGCGATTGCCCCTGCAGGGCTGCTTCCGTGGCCGCGGCGCGGAATGGACTACCGCCTAACCCGCCGATCGCGACCCGAGCCGATGTGCATTGTCCGGAGGACTGGCGGACGACCAGGACGCCCGCGCTCACGACCACGTAACCTGAAGCTGGGTGTCCCAGCTTGGCGTAGGCCGTGCCGGCCCCTGAGGGCGGCAGCGGGACGCGAATTTCCGTCAGGACCTCGTTAGGTGCCAAGGCCGTGGTGAAAAAATCAACGAAGAAATCGTTCGAGGGAACCGTTCGTTTTCCGGACGGCGATTGTAACACGAACGAGGCGTTCAGCGCGGTGAGAATGACGGGAAAGTCGGCCGCCGGATCGGCGTGGGCGGCGCTGCCGCCGATGGTGCCGCGATTGCGCACCTGCACGTCTCCGATCACTGAGGCCGCTTCCGCCAACCCGGACAGCCGCTGGTGAACGAGATCCGACGAGGCGATATCGGCGTGCAGCGTGAGGGCGCCGATCGCCAGGGTCGCGCCATCGACGCGGATGCCGCTGAGACCGGGCACCTGGCCAAGGTCGATCAGGTAGCGGGGCGAGGCCAAGCGCAATTTCATGGCCGGGATCAGGCTATGGCCGCCGGCCAACAATTTGGCGTCCTCGCCGTGCTTGGTTAGGAGCTCGAGCGCTTCCTCGACCGAGCGCGCCGCGAAGTATCCGAAGCTAGCGGGAAACATGATGCCTCCTCATTCCTGCTCTCCTTATCTCGATCGTTTTCTTTCCTTCATTTCTCAGTCTCTGATTTTAGATCTTCCTGCTTTAGCGTGAGTAGTACCGTCCCGGTCACCCTGAGGCTCTCGAAGGGTGACTCCGGCGGGCTAACCGAGACACCTCGGTCCAATCTCGCCGCATCAGTGCTTCCTTCTTCCTCCGACTCCAACCCTTGATCTGCCGCTCACACGCTAAAGCTTCCTCCCGAGTCCGGAATTCCTCCGAGAATACTAATCTTACCGGAAGTCTAGTCGAGGTATAGCCCTCAATTTCACCGGCCTGATGTTTTGCTATGCGTTCTTCAAGATTATCGGTATGCCCAGGGCGAACGGAGTTTACTTAATTTCAGAGGGAACCTCCCATGCAAGCCTCGAAAATCTTAATTTTTACCTTTACCTTGCGGTTTGCCTCCCATCTTTTCCGCCGCCCATTTAACCGCTTCGACGATGTTGACGTAGCCGGTGCAGCGACAGAGGTTGCCTTCCAGCGCGTGTTTGATCTCTTCGTCAGTCGGGTTCGGATTCGTCTGCAGCAGAGAGACACCGCTCATGATCATCCCCGGCGTGCAGTACCCGCACTGTAAGCCGTGTTTCTCGCGAAACCCCTCCTGCACCGGATGCAACACTCCCTCGCGGCCGAGACCTTCGATCGTGGTGATTGCCGCCCCGTTGGCTTGGACCGCCAGAATCGTGCAGGACTTGACCGCCCGGCCGTTAAAATGAATCGTGCAGGCCCCGCACTGACTTGTATCGCAACCCACGTGCGTCCCGGTAAGGCCGAGATGCTCGCGCAAAAAATAAACGAGCAGCGTCCGCGGTTCGACTACTGCCTCATGCTTTACTCCGTTGACACTAAGGCTTATCGCTATGCTTTCATCCTTCATCTTCTGGACCGTTTCCCTTCATTTCTACTTTCATGTACCTCTTTCATCGTTTTGATTATGTAGCCCAGGCCGCGGGCATAAAGCAACAGGAGACAAGGTAATTTGTTAGGCTAGCGTTGCCGGGATGGGTGCTTAGAAGACTTACAAGCCCTTTCAACAGCACATTGTGATACCGGAGGTGCCGACAATGAGTCTCGACCTCCAGCTAGGCCACT
The DNA here is from genome assembly GCA_036004365.1 of Binatia bacterium. Classification (GTDB taxonomy): domain Bacteria; phylum Desulfobacterota; class Binatia; order UBA9968; family UBA9968; genus DP-36. Next base: position 33,565 of record DASYRN010000070.1, on the reverse strand, counting down.
CACACAGGCAGGCGACTCATGATCGTAAGACGCCAACCAGCACGGCTGCTTAGTGCGGTGAGGCCAAGGACTACTAAGCCCCCAGGGCCTTGCGGAGATCGACAAAGGCTCCGAGCTGTCCTTGGCCGACTGAGACTTGATTATCCTGGGCCTGATAGAGGCTACGCTGGGTTTCGAGCAGGGTAAGATAGTCAATAGCGCCGGCGTCGAAACGGGCCTTGGCGATGTCGTATGCATTCTGCGATTCTCTTACTGATTCAAGAGACAGCACCGCTTGCTCGTTGTTGCTCTTAAGCGCGGCGAGCGCGTCTTCCACTTCCTGAAACGCGGTGAGCACGGTTTTCTGGTACTGCGTCGCCAATTCTTTCTGCCGCGCGGTGACGTTCTCAAGATTCCCCGTGAGCCGACCCCCCGTGAAGATCGGCGCCAGAAGATTCGCGGCAAGAGACGTCGCCGCGGCCGCCGGGTTGCCGAATCCCGCCGCGATGCTGGTATCGGTACCCAACGTGAGCGAAGGGAAGAAAGCCGCTCGGGCAACGCCAATGTCCGCATTGGCTGCCCGGAGGCCAGCTTCGGCGCTCTCGATATCCGGCCTCGCCGTCAAGAGAGAAGCGGGCGGCGTCAGGTTAACTTCCGGCATGCTTAATGAAGAAAAATCTGCTTTCGGCGCCTGCAGATTTTGCGGCGCCTGTCCGAGCAGGATGGCGAGGGCATTCAGGGTCGTCGTTCGCTGTTCCGTGAGCAAGGTGAGCGAGGCGCGAAAATTATTAACTGCCACTCTCTGCTGTGACACTTCGAGGCCTGAGACGCTGCCTTCGCGGAAGCGCGCTTCGATGATGCGCAGAATTTCTTCGGCGTTTTTGAGATTGCTTTCGGCAATGCGAATGCGCTCGTTAAGGCTGAGAGTCTGCATGTAAAAAATGGCGCTATCGGAGGCGACAACGAGCCGGAGTGCGTCGCGGTCATATTCACTCGCATCGGCGCGGTGGTTCGCCGCGGCCTTTTGGTTGCGGTTCTTGCCCCAGAGGTCGACTTCGTAACTGAGCGATACAATACCGCGCGCGGATTCCGTATTGATCGGGTCCTGATAAGTTCGCGCTGTGCTGCTGCTGGCGTTGAGAGATGGATACAGCGCCGACCCTGCCACCTTGACCTGAGCGCGCGCTTGCTCGATGCGGTGCAAGGCGGCTTCCAAATCGAGATTCTGCGCGAGCGCCACGTCCATCACGCGATTAAGCTCGTCACTTCCCAATTCCTGCCAAAAGGGCAGCGGCTTCGGTTCTGACGCGAGACCGACCCCGGGAATGGTGCTCCAGCCCCCGGGTATCGCCATTGGCGGCCTTTGGTAATTGGGCGCGAGACTACAGGCCGACAAGGCTAGTGAGATAAGAAGTGTGCTGCTGCGAATATATTTGCGCATATGACCTCACTCCGAAGCCAAAGCAATGACCGGATCCAATTGCGCCGCCTTGCGTGCCGGCAGATAACCGAAGATCAACCCCGTGGCGGAGGCACACACAAAGGCCAGCACGGCCGGCGTGACCGAGAAAATCACCGTCATGCCGCTGTAACGCAAACTCATTCCGGCCATGATGCCTACGAGAATGCCCAGAACTCCGCCCGCAGCGCACACCACGGCCGCCTCGATGTTGAACTGCAGGAGGATGTCGCGCATGCGCGCGCCCGTGGCCATGCGGATGCCGATCTCGCGCGTGCGCTCCACGACGCTCACCAGCATGATGTTCATCACTCCGATGCCTCCCACCAGCAAAGAAATCGCCGCCACCGTGCCCAAAAGCAAAGTGAACGTATCCTGCGTCTCCATGGCCGCCTGGAGAATAGAGGCCATGTTGCGAACGCTGAAATCCTCGGTCCGATGGCGGGCCTTGATCAATGTCTCGACTCGTTCCTGCGTGGTGTCGATATCCGAAGCATCCCTGACTTTTATGGTAATGCTGCTCAGATAATTCTTTCCAAACAGCCGGATCATACCCGTGTTAATCGGCACAAAAATCACGTCGTCCTGATCGTTGCCGTTGGGCGATGCGCCTTTCTCGGTCATGACGCCGATGACCAGAAACGGCACGTTCTTGAGCAGAACATATTTGCCGACTGGGCTGCCTCCGTCAGGAAAGAGCGTCTTGGCCACCGTGCGACCCAGCACGACGACCGGAGCATAGGCTTTCATGTCATCCACATTGAAGAATTGACCTTCGGCCACCTTCCAGTCTCGAGCGGCCGGGAAATCCTCACCCGTTCCCTGCACTGAGGTTTGATAGTCGATGCTGCCGTAGCGCGCGGTCATTCGGCTGCTGCGCTCCGGCAAAGCGGTTTCGATATTGGGCAGCGCTTTGATCGCGGCAGCATCCTCGGGCACCAAAGTAATGATATCGCCGGCGTTGCGAATGCCTGCCGCGCCAGGGCGCACCAGCATCAGGTTGGTACCGAAGGCGCTAATTTGATCGAGCACCTTCTGACGGCTGCCTTCGCCCACCGCGAGCATGGCGACGACCGCCGCCACACCGATGATGATGCCAAGCAAGGTCAGAACCGTGCGGAAAAGGTTGACGCGCAGCGACCGCCAGGCCGTCACTAAAGCTTCCTGCACGCTGGCAGTAAGGCGCGCGCCGTTTAGGTAATCGTTATCATCGTACCGGCTCTGTGACCCAGTCCCTTCCTCTAAAGACCCGCTATCTTCAATGATGCGCCCGTCTTGGATCTGGACGATGCGGCTCGCGTTTTTGGCGACGTTTTCAGCATGGGTGATAAGGATAATGGTCCGGCCTTCGGCATGCAGCTCCTTGAGCAAGGTAAGCACCTCCTCGCCGCTCTTGCTGTCGAGCGCGCCGGTGGGCTCGTCGGCAAGGATCACCGGCGGGTCGTTCACCAGAGCCCGCGCGATCGCCACCCGCTGTTGCTGACCGCCGGAGAGTTCCGCCGGACGATGATCGGTGCGGTCGCCGAGCCCGAGCCGTTGCAACAGTCCTTTGGCGTGGGCCGCCCGCTTGTGTTTGGGCAGGCCGGCATAAACGGACGGTATCTCCACGTTTTCCCCCGCCGTAGCGGTAGCCAATAGATTGTAGCGCTGGAAGACGAAGCCAAAAGTTTCACGCCGCAGTCGAGCCAGTTCGTCCGGGGAAAGATGCGCCGCCTCCTTGCCCAATACCCGGTAGCTTCCTGACGTCGGGCGATCGAGACAGCCGATGATATTCATGAGGGTCGACTTGCCGGAGCCGGACTGCCCCATGATTGCGATGAATTCGCCGCGCTGCACGGTGAGTGAAACACCGTCCAGCGCGCGCACCGTGCTGTCGCCGTTCTGGTAGTGTTTATGAACGTTGCTCAGTTCTAGGAGGGTTGCGCTCATAACTGCGGCCCTCTGTTGAAGCGAGCCGCATTGTTGCGTGCCGTGTTGCTTTGGGCGGCGGTAGAAACCTGCGGGCGACTGAGCAGGATGTGTTCTCCGGGCTCAAGCCCGTCCATGACCTGCGCCTGTGTGCGCGTCTGCAGGCCGACATGGATGACCCGCTGTTCCTGGCCGGATTCGGTCGCTACCGACACGCGATACGCTTTCCCTTTCTCGTTATTCTGCTCCGGCACTGGGCGGGTCAGCACCTCCGCTGGAATAATTGTTGCGTTTTCGGCCTTACCGAAGATGAAAAACACCTGCGTCGTCATGCCGGTCATAAGGTGGCGGCCTTCGTTTGTTACATCGATCAAAACATCGTAGAGCACGACGTCGTTGACAATCTGCGGCGAAGGCAAGATTTGTCGGACCTTGCCCTGCCAGCGGCGCTCGGAATTGCCCAGGGTCGCGAAGTACACCGCCATCCCCTCTTTCAGACGTGTTACGTCCGCCTCGGCCACTTGCGCGCGCACGGTCATCGTATCGAGGTTGGCGACCTGAAGAATGATGGGGGCGCTTTGGTTGGCGTTCAAAGTCTGGCCTTCGCGGGCGGGCATCGTCGTCACGGTCCCCGCCATCGGCGCGTAAATCTTGGTAAATCCTAAGTTCGTGCGATTGCCTCGCAAATTCGATTCAGTCTCCTGGATCTGTGCGGCGATCGAGTCCACCTGAGCTTTGGCCACAGCCGCTTGCGATTCGCTTTCCTGCAATACCTGTTGGCTGACGGCGTTGACGGCGATCAGGTTCTGGTTGCGCTTGAGGTTTTGTTCCGCCAAGGTCAACTCCGCCTTCTGTTGGTTAAGCTGAGCCTTGAGACTATTGATGCGCGCTTCGTTTGCCTCCACCTGAGCCTGGTAAACGCGCGGATCGATCTCGGCCAGCAATTGGCCTTTCTTTACCGCATCGCCGATTTCGACGTGGATTGCCTTGAGCTGGCCGGAAACCTGAGTGCCGACATCCACATATTGCTTTGCCTCTAGCTTGCCCTGCGATGTAACAATCTCCTCAATCGTGCCGCGTGTAATCGGCACGGGACGAAGGGAATCTCTCTGCGGGCTTCGTGCCGCGCTGGCGTACCAGTAACAGCCTCCGGCGACAAAGCTCAGCGCGGCTAAAAGGCCAATGACCTTGCTCCGTCTTGTTCTCGGTAGGCTAATGTTCCATTTCATAGCGGGTTTGCCTTTCCCCTATCGTTCTTACCTTTTTAATACGAATGAAATGGCAAAAGTCTCCGCCCGCGAAAACGGGAAAAAACCCTGCTTTTTCACGGTATTTGACTCTGAATAAAAGCGCTGTTTTCTGAGTGAAGGTGGGCCTAGTCAGATGGGGTCGGCGGGCGTTTGAATGCTTCGGCCAGCGCTTGCCGTTGCTCCGAAGGCAATTCTTTGGCAGCTTCCTTCATGCTTGCCGCCATGCGTTTAGCCAATTGCACCCGCAAATCGGTGATTTTGCTCACCTGTCGATCATACGCGACTTCATCGAACGGTTCCGCGATAAAAACGCGGATAGTTTCGTTTCTTGCTTCTTGAATCTGATCGCGTATCGGCTCGACGTCTTTGCGTGCTTGCTCCATTTTGTTGCGAAACCGCGAGCGCATGGGTTCCGACAATTCCTTGATCGCCTTGTCCATCTGCTCTTGGCGCGACAAGCTTCTATCGAGCCGCCGCGGCAGCTCGCCCAGAAGCACGCCACCCAAAAGGACGTTTAAAAGGATGGACGCAAGGAATACGAACTTCAGCTTCTTATTCATAAGATACCCTCGTCAGCGTACAAAAAGCTCTGGACATAGACAGGGTCTGCGTCGTCTGCGGGCGTAGTATCCAGAGGTGTGTAAAAGCCGACGACGAGCCCAAAGACCAGTGTGCAAGCGAGCACATAGGCGGGCCTCGGCAAGTGGAATTCGGCGAAGACCTGTTTCACCCACTGCGCCAGAGTCATCGTCTGATTTTGCGGGATACGCTGTGCCTTTAGAATAATGTGGTCTGCCAGACCTGGACTGGCAGATTCGAGCCGGCGCGACTTTAGCATCGCGTCGAGTTTTTCATCATGGATATCGGTCATAGTCTCTTCACCAGTATGCCTTCATGCGTTCTTTTAGGGTTGCTTTTGCACGCATGATCAGCGATTGCAGCGCTTTTAAATGGAGCCCCATCACATCTGCCGCCTCCTGATTGCTCAATCCCTCATCGAAACATAGATTCAGCGCCATGCGCTGACGTTCGGGTAAGGCCGAAATCTCTTTCTCCAGCATTTTCTCCTCTTGCGCGCGTATCATGGCTGCATCCGGCATTTCTCGCTCATCAGGCAACGGCAGTTCTTCATCCAGCGCCATCGGGCGTTTCTTTTTCTGCCAGTCGAGAGATAGGTTCACCACGATTCGGTAAAACCAGGTCGTGAACTTGCTTTTCCGCTCCGGGTGCCATTTCCTCGGATCCTCCCACAATTTCAGGAACGCGTCCTGAACAATGTCCTCCGAGGTTTCCTTGGTTTGCACATAGCGATAAGCCAGCCGGTAGAAACGCTCGGTATGCCGACGCACGAGCACAGCGAAGGCGTCGTGGCTGCCATCCTGAATGAGTGCGAGCAGTTCGTGATCGTCCTTTTCAGGCCAGCCCGCCACCATACCGTTGTATTTTCATAGTTTTGTTTTGGATTCAGCGTGCTCATCATACAACCATACCGATTTGGAGCAAAAGCTCCAGGGTTACTCGTCAGAACCGCCGGACGCCTTTTCTCCATTGCTTCCAACCCTTGATACGAATGAGCAAGGAAAAGTATTCGGTGGAGTTTCCTATAGCTCTTTAGACTTGATGTTCTAACTTTGTCAGCGGAGCCTTTGTAGCGAGCCTCGTCGATCGGCCTATTACAGAGTCGAATCACTCCCAGGACAAAATTGCGCCATCTATGTCCTTATTGGACCAGATTGTGCGTCTAAATAGCCGAGGATTTCGGAATTATCCAATTTTTTCGGCCCAAATTGACTTTTATAATGCCGGGGCACAGAACTTGCTGATCCAAGAAAATGAATCCCCTGGAGGTTAAATAGGTGAACCGGGCGTTGAAGATGGCCTTCGTCCTCGCTCTGCTGACCCTTGGTGGCGTTCCATCGGCGTTCCCACAATCGGCGGAAGAGGCAACATCCGAGCGGTGGGTAGAATTTCGAAACGGCAGGATCTCGCTCGACTTCGATCAGGTTCCTGTGTATGTCGCCCTCGAGACAATCCGCGCGAAGACGGGAGTCGACATCGTTCTTCCCCCTGCAGTGCAGCACGAATTTCTTAACCTCCAAATGAGCAGACTTCCGCTAGAGCCTGCTGTGCGTTCCCTACTTTATTATATTGGTTTCAAGAGCTTCGTTTTGATGTACGACAGCGAGAGCCGTCCTCACCGCGTTGTTGTGCTCGGGACGGGAGTAGACAACGTTGCCAATTTGGCAACTGGTTCCAGCGAGTCATCGAAGAGCCCCGACACGACCGCACAGCAGGTGACGGCCGAAGAGCGGGATAGGCTTCTCCAGGAACTAGAGAGCTGGAGTGAGCGCAACCTGGAGGAGCGCAGTCGCATAGAAGAACGCCTCAAATCCTTGCCACCATCTGAAACGCGCGAACAGCTGGTCCAAGAATACGGGCGACAAGTATTGGGACTCAGTAAGTAAGCGGCTTCGGTGTTATCTGAGTCTGCTCCACTGCTGAAAACCTCAGTCGCGAGCCATCCTTCATAGCCCACACCCAATCAGTCAATCCCTCATAAGCTGTTGAGAAAGCTGTCTTTAGCAGGCTAGATTGACATGCTCTGTCGCTATTCAATAGTATCGCGCTATCCATTTCGAGTTTCGTGCTAACTCGAAAGCGGGCCTGTTGGGAGGTCATTCATGGGTTTCTCCAGCAAGCACCGGACTCTTTTTGGCATCCTATCTTTGCTCGTCCATCTTGCGGCGCCCTCTGCGCCACAGGCTCAAGAGAGAATCCTTATCTCCTATGGCGGATTTAATGAGACCGTCGGACCCATGTGGGTTGCGGTGGAAAAGAGTCTTTTCAAGAAATACGGCCTCGACGTCAGCATGCTTCAGGTCCGCAGCGGCCCGGTCAGTTTATCCGCTTTAATGTCCGGAGATGTCCAGGCCTTTTGGCCCGCCATTTCCTCGGTCCTCAGCGGGGTCTCGGGAGGGGCAAAGATCGGCTGCGTCGCGTCTCCTTTTAATAGGATAGCGCGCGAGCTGGTCGTCCGGAAGGAGATCGAGTCGCTCGCGGGCCTTCGGGACAAAGTTTTTGGCGTGCAGAGTATTGGCGGAGGATTCTGGCTGCAGACGATGATTGTCTTGGATCAGATCGGTTTGGATCCGGACAAATATGGGGTCAAGATGCGAGTTATCGGAGACGAGCCGACGATTCTCCAGGCCCTCCTCGCCTCGAATATCGACGCAGGGGTTATTACATTCGCTTCCGCCGCGATGGCGAAGAGGGCCGGCCTTCGCTCTTTAGTGAACACGTCGGAGCTTCGGGTGCCCTACCAGGGAGCCGGCATCTGCACGCGGAGCGACCGGATCGCCAATTCTCCGGATCTCATCATGCGCCTGGTGAAAGGGATGATTGAAGGAGTGGTCTTCATTCAGGAACCGCGCAACAAGCGGGAGGTGATGGCGGTCCTAAAGAAAAATCTTCGCCTGCGTACCGATGAGGACAGCGAGATGTCCTACAACTCGTTGCGCTTGGTGTCGACCCTTGATGTGGCCCCCGATCCGGAAGCGTGGAGAAATATTCAAAGAGTTGTCTCTCGAGTGACTCCCAAGGTCAAAGAGTTAGAGATCCATCAAATCATCAACGGCAGTTTCGTGAAGAATCTTGAAGAAACCGGATTCTTGCCCGAGGCGAGAAGAAAGCTGGGACTTTAATCAGAAAGGATGAAGGCGAAAGGATAAAGGATGAAAATGCATGGTGGCAAGGCGCTGGTTAAAATTTTCGAGCGGGCCGGGGTTAATTACATCTTCTCCTCCCCTGGAACCGAATGGCCGCCGGTATGGGAGGCGCTCGCCGAAGCACAGGAGCGGGGTCAGAATCGGCCCCGCTATATCAACTGTCGTCATGAAGCGCTGGCCGTCGCCATGGCATCGGGCTACACCAAGGTAACCGGCAAACCGCAGGCGGTCTTGCTGCACGCTACGGCGGGGCCTCTGAACGCGGCCATGTATCTGCGCGCTGCCTATCAAGAGCGGGTACCCATGGTTGTTTGCTGCGGCGAAACCTCCGCCTTTGGAGAAGAGCGGCGGCTGCCGGACCCGGGGAACCAGTGGATTCATGACCTTACCGACATCGGCGGCCCGGCCGAGCTGCTGCGGCGTTGCGTCAAATGGAGCGAGCGAGTCACTTCCTCGACGATCCTCGTCCCAAGCGTGGAACGGGCGATGCAAATTGCACTGGAGCCTCCGGCGGGACCAGTGCTGCTCGGCGTCCCGTTCGAGTGCATGTTGGACGAAGTCTCTCTGCCCGAGAACAACAAACTGAACCGGGTGGCGCGCGCTTTTGCTGTTGACGAATTGGCGATCCAAGAGACTGCGGATTATCTATTACGTGCTGAGCGGCCTGTTCTCGTGACCGAGCATCTAGGCCGAGATGCGTCGACCGTAAATCTTCTCGTCGAGCTTTGCGAGTCGCTGGCGATTCCGGTGATGGAATCCTTCCGGCCTGCGTTTCTGAATTTTCCGCGCACTCACCCTTTGACCTTCCTTATGATCCTCGACGCATCGAGTCTGCCGACTTGGTGCTGGTCGCCGACGCAGTCACTCCCTGGTATCCCATAACTAAAGGGCCGAAGGCCGACGCAAAAATCGTTTTCCTGGGTGATGAATATCCCTACTCGCGGCTTCCCTTCTGGGGGTACAAAGTAGATCTCGCGTTGATTGCATCGCCGGCCGCGACATTGGCCAGCCTGCTCAGCCACATCAAGGCATCAGAAGCATTCGTCGGGAACCGAACTGCTTACGAGGAACGATTCCGTCGCATCCGTGAAGAACATGACAAGCAGGTGGCGGCTCTGCAGCGTGACGCCACGGAACATAAAAATGATGTCCCGGTGGATCCACGTTGGCTCTGCCAGGCGCTCAACGAAGGTATTCCGTCGAACGCCGTGATCGTCGAAGAGACAACCGTGCATCGTACCTTGATTCAGAATATGATCCCCCGCACGCAGCCGATGTCTTATATCGCGCGTGTGACTGGAGGGTTGGGGGTCAGCTTGGGCTACGCGCTGGGCGCGAAGCTTGCCTTGGAAGAACGGCCCGTCTTCGTACTCATCGGCGACGGCGGCTTTCACTACAATCCGGTGCCGTCATGTTTAGGGTTGGCTCAGGAATATCAACTGCCGATCATCGTGGTCGTATTCAACAATCAGCGCTATCTCTCTATGGAAAGAGGCCTCCTCAGATATTATCCGGACGGCGCTGCGAAAAAGACGGGCCTTCACCTCGGCGGGCCGATTATGCCTAGTCCCGACTATCGCCTGTATGCCGACATCCATGGAGGTTACGGGGTTAAAGTGACAGATCCTAAAGAGATTCAACCGGCGATTGCTCAAGCCCTGAAACATGCCGAGGCTGGACGGTTAGCCGTAATCGACGTAGTTCTGAGCGACTACCTACCTGGATAGTAAGCTTAAAGCGTAGATTCGCGAACACGAGCACGCTATCTTGCTTCTCGCGCACTCACCAATGCCACTGAGCCGATGATGAGCGCGGCTGCCAGGAGAGTCCGCAGCGTCATGGGCTCCTGGGCGAGGAAGTACCCGAGCAAGACCGCAACCAGAGGATTGACATACGCATAGGTTGCGACAAGGGGTGTAGGTGCTACGCGCAAGAGCCAAACGTAGGCGGCGAAACCACCCGAGCCAAAGACGATCAGATAAAGCAGGGCAAAGAGCGAGCGCTCTGAAACAGCAGCGATATCCAATCGAGCCCATTCTCCAACCGCGGATGCCAACACAACCAAGACGATACCTCCTGAAAGCATCTCCATGCCCGTCCCGAGCAGCTGCGAAATTGGAAGCTTGGCGCTCCGTCCAAAGAGGGAGCCCACGGCCCACGAAAAAGAGGCAAGAACTACCACCGCCGTACCCAGGAAGTGAAACGCACCTGCGTCACTCGCGACGGCCCCGATAAGCAAAGCCACACCACCGAAGCCGACGAGAATGCCGGCGGACGCCCGGAAGCTCGGCCTATGGCCACTCGGAAGAAGCCAATCCATGAGCACCATCCATAGGGGAACAGTGGCGACCAGAAGTGCCACAAGACTCGATGGCACAAACTGCTCGGCCCAGACCACACCGCCGTTACCGCCGACCAAGAGAAAGACTCCGATGATGGCCGCGCTGCGCCATTCCACCCAATGTGGGGCCGGGTCGCCGCGAGCGCGGCGCAAGATATACAAGAATCCTCCGGAAATGATGAAGCGCGCTGCGGCCATCAAAAAGGGTGGCGTGGTCTCGACGGCGTAACGGATCGCGAGATAGGTCGAACCCCAAATCAGATAGACACTGATCAGTGCCAACCAGATGGCGAATGAAGAGGCTCGGTATTCTGAAGACGGTGGAGCGGGCGGGTGCACTACAAAGCTTCGTCCAGTTGAAGCAGCCATTCTTCGGCCCCAGTTCCCGACCCGGTACTGTACCTGCCCACACGAAGATAGGGGAACCTTTGCTTATGGTCTAAGCACGCCGCATGCAAACCAGAAACCTACAACTCCTGCCTTCTTTTGCCAACACGTGAGCACAAATTCAATTCAAGACTTAACTCGCACTTCCTGCGCGACAAATGAGAATAATCTTGACAAGTCCTTTTAGCGGCACGACAATCGAAGAGATAAAATATGCGCATCGTTGATATTCGCGAGATCACGCAGCCGATCTCCTCGCAGATCCGTAACGCCTACATCGACTTCAGCAAGATGACGATCAGCCTGGTTGCCGTGGTCACCGATGTAGTGCGTGACGGCCGGCGCGTGGTGGGTTACGGATTCAATTCAAACGGCCGCTACGGGCAGGGCGGGCTCATCCGTGAACGCTTCGCGCCGCGCCTGCTCGAAGCCGATCCGAAAAGCCTCCTCAACGGCGCAGGCGACAATCTCGACCCCGACCGGATCTGGAGCACGATGATGGCTAACGAGAAGCCGGGTGGGCATGGCGAGCGCTCTGTCGCCGTGGGCACGATCGACATGGCGGTCTGGGACGCAATGGCAAAAATCGCCGGCAAGCCGTTATTTCGCCTGCTGGCGGAGCGCCATGGCGCGGAGGCCGGCCGGCGCGTCTTTGTCTATGCCGCCGGCGGATACTATTATCCCGGCAAAGGTCTGGAGGCGCTCCGCGCAGAGATGCGAAGTTACGTCGACCGCGGTTATACTTTAGTGAAGATGAAGATCGGCGGAGTCGATATCGGCGAGGACCAGCGGCGTATCGAAGCGGTGCTAGCCGAGATCGGCCATGACGCGCAGCTCGCGGTGGACGCGAACGGCCGCTTCGACCTCGAGGCTGCCATCGCCTATGCCAAGATGCTGCGCCAGTACCCGCTCTTCTGGTTCGAGGAGCCGGGCGATCCGCTCGATTATGCATTGCAGGCGGCGCTGGCCGAATTCTATCCGGGCCCCATGGCGACGGGCGAAAATCTGTTCAGCCACCAGGATGCCCGCAACCTGCTCCGCTACGGCGGCATGCGCCCGGATCGTGACTGGCTGCAGTTCGACCCTGTATTGTCCTATGGCCTCTGCGAATATCAACGCACTCTGGAAGTGTTAAAGGCGGCGGGCTGGTCTTGGCGCCGCCTGATTCCACACGGCGGGCACCAGATGTCGCTCAATATCGCAGCTGGCTTCGGCCTGGGCGGCAACGAGAGCTATCCCGACCTGTTCCAGCCCTATGGCGGCTTCCCGGACGGCGTGAGGGTCGAGAACGGTCACATTGTGATGCCGGAGCTACCTGGCATCGGCTTTGAGGGGAAGTCCGACTTGATCCGCGTGATGCGCGAGCTGGCGCAATAGGGCGGGGTGTCCTGGCTCCGATCCACAGCAACACCGAAGGAGATAACTCCTTGCCAAAACCATCCGTGCTGATTGTCGGCGCCGGGCTCGCTGGGCTCGCCGCTGCCCGCGAGCTCGAGCGGCGTGGCTGTGGTGTCATCGTCCTCGAGGCACGCGCCCGCGTCGGCGGCCGCGTGTGGACCTTGCGGGACGGCTTCGGTCGCATGCACGCGGAGGCCGGCGGCGACCTGATCGACGACGAGCAGCAGGCCATCCGAAAACTCGCCAGGAAGCTTGGCCTCCGTGAGGCGCGGATCCTTCGCTCCGGCTTTTCACACTACCGCTTCGGCAACGATGGGCGGCGTCGCATGCGCTCATCGTCGAGCGGATGGCGGCAGACAGCGCGGGCGCTTAAGTCGCTCGTTCGCGCCTATAAACTCAATGGAGAAGAGTGGCAAGGACCGATCGCCGCCGCGATCGCGGGGCGCTCGGTCGCCGACTGGCTGGACGAGATTGAAAATCAACGCCCGACAGTCGGCCGCCGCCGGACAACTATTCACGCGACGGCGGACCTGCGCGCCACCGCGACCAGCATGCGCGGCTTCTTCCTCGCCGATCCGGACGAGCTTTCGTTGCTCGTTTATGTGGAGCAGTTCGCTGCCGGGAGCGACCCAGCCAAGCGCACCATGTACCGGCTGCGCGGCGGAAACGATCGCCTGCCGGACCGCATGGCGGCCGCGCTGCATGGTCCCGTTCGATTCCACCAGATCGTCCGCCGCATCGTCCAGACGGAAACGGGCGTGCACGCCACTGTCGAGAACAGCCGCGGACGGCGGACGGAGATCGACGGCGACTACGTGGTCGTGACGGTCCCAGCGCCGCTTGCGGCCGAGATCGAATTCGCGCCGGCTTTGCCCCATGCACAGCGCGACGCATTCGAGCGGCTTCGATACGGACGCGCCACAAAAACCCTGCTTCAGTTCGACCGTCATTCCTGGCGTCGGCCAGGACGCCCGCGCGCGTGCGCGACCGACCTCGACGTTGGCGCAGTGTGGGACGCCAGCGAGGACCAGCGCATGCGGCGCGGCATGCTCACTTTGCTCGCCGGCGGCAGCGCGAGCGCTACGACGAAAGCGATACTGGCAGCCGGGGGCGCCGAACGGCTCGTGGAACAACTGAGCTTCTTTGGGATCGGCCGCGCACGCCTGATCGCTTCGCGGAGCGTCACGTGGGAGGACGATCCTTGGGCGCGCGGCGCGTACGCGTTCTTCGACTCCTCCTTCCCGCCCTCGGCGCGCGGCTTGCTCGCGCTGCCGTGGAGACGCGTGTTTTTTGCCGGCGAGCACACGAGCACGAAGTGGCAGGGCTACATGAACGGAGCGGTGGAGAGCGGCCTACGCGCCGCCGAGGAAGTGCTCGCGAGCGTCAAACTGTCCGGCCACTTTGAATTGTAATCGGTCTATCGCCAAGTTTGGAGAACTGTGGCTCGCGTCTTGCGAAAACTAACGGTCTCTCGTAACGAGCACAAAATTGTCCCGTCTATGCCCCGGTTCGACCAAATATGCGTTTAGACAATGTGAGATTATCCCATTTTTCGGCTTCAATTGACTTATAAACCAGGGCACGGAACTTGCTCCCTGTCGAAGTTAATAGAGGTAAACAATGAAACCTTTGATCGAAATGCGGATAGACAGGATGATGTTGCTAACATTCATGGCGCTGCTGCCTTTGGTGGGATCATGCACGATCCATGGCGCGATACCTTACAGCCGGGGAAACAGCTATTTGGAAGAAGGCAAATATGATGCGGCCATCGCCGAATTTGATAAGGCGCTCGAGGTCAACCCGAAGTCTGCGCTTGCTTACTATCATCGAGGGCTGGCCTACTCACGCAAAGGTGTGCATGAAATGGCGGTCAGCGATTACACGCGCGCGTTAGCCGTGGATGCCGGAGTCCTGGAAACACGTTCGCTCTTGTATCTTGTGTACTACCATCGTGGGGTTTCGTATCACAAGATTGGAAGGCTCGACCTCGCCATCGCGGATTTCACAAAGGCGATAGAAATTAACTCGGACGTTGCAGATGCTTACGCCAACCGGGGAAAAGTCCGGCTAGACAAGCGTGAAAACAAGCTCGCTGTGGTTGATTTCAATAAGGCCCTGGAGATAAAGCCTGCGTTGGCCGATGAGCTAAAACCATGGTTGGCCCGAGCCAGGGGGAGATGAGGATAGAGTAACCCTCCCCTCCCCTTTGTTCCACGAGATCTACCGGGACGAGGCGGCGCTAGAGGCCGGCAGACCCGCACTTCAAGCGTTACTTCGAGAAGACGCAAACCCTGGTTGGCCGCTCCGCCCTAGCGCCACTTCGGCAGAACCTCCTACCGTCCAACACCGCCTGACGTTAATCGTCGTGATAGCAGGCCCTATTTAAAAGGTTCTTTCAAGACAACTTTCACGCCCTCGATCGTTCCTGTCACGGCGTTGCGCACCTGTTGCGTCGCTTGTGAACTGATTTCTCCAGCCGCCTTTAATGCGCCGTTGGCAGCAGCGGAGGCCGCTTCAGTGGTATCCAAGCTGATTTCTTTTGCTCCGGCTATCGCACCTTGCACCGCGCCTTTCGCCGCTTTTGCGATATCGCCAGCAACCTCCGACGTTCCTTTGACGACATTACTGCTAGTCGCGCTTATTGTCTCCAATGCCTCTTTGCCGCCGACCTTAGTTCCTTGTAAAACTCCCAAAACCACTCCCTGGGCAGCCGAACCCACGTCGCCGCCAACCTCAACGACGGCCTGAATGGCAGAACGGACCACGCCGGAAGAGGCCTCAATAAAGGCCGCCCCCGTCTTGCCGGTGCCGGACAGAACTTCACTGGTCGATTTTAGGACACCGTTTGCCGCCGCAGCAGTTGCCTCGGTTACATCCAGCCCGACTTCCTTTGCACCGATTATCGCTCCTTGCATGGCACCTTTTGCTGCTTTTCCAATGTCGCCGGCCAGCTCCGACGTCCCCTTGACTACGCCACTGGCCGCTGCCGTGATGGCATCCAATGCTTCCACACTGGTCTCTTTAGTCCCGCGCAGAGCCCCGACTATCGCTCCCTTCGCAGCCGACCCCACATCACCGCCCACATCGACTACTCCACGGATCGCAGCGCGTCCCACATCTGAAACAGCTTCGATCAATGACGTGCCTACTGCACCCGTTCCCTTAATAGTATGAGACAGCGTTCCGCTTACGGTATCAACTACGGCTTTGGCCACGTCACCTGTTCCTCTAATCGTCCCAACGACTCCGTCTTTTACGGATTCAAAAACTCCCTTTCTCTGTTCCATCGACCTCTCCTTTCTCTTGTTTTATTAAAAGAAAGACGTGAAACCTTACAAAATTGAAAGCATGATCGCGTCAGCTGAGTACTAACTTTGTAAATGGCTAAGCGTGGATTCTGGCATGTGACCTCTGTCGGTGGAGGAGATCTGGGGCTCATAGATCCGATGTCTCCATAAAGAAGCATGTCACTCACAAAAAGGATGTCAAGTACCTTTGGTGAAGGAGGGCTTGGGTGTCGGACTTGCCTAGTGGATTAGCCCCGAATCATCTGCCAACCAGAAGTTTTCCTTCCAGTTTTTCCGCGTCTCAGGGTACAATCCCGCTGCTTCTGAGTCATAACAAAAGGAGGATGAACCCATGAATCTATCCGACGTTATCGGGTTTATTGAACACTTCATGAACCTTAAACTCGTTGAGATCAACAAAACAACGATCACGCCTTCCTCGATTCTCATGTTTCTCATCGTCATAGCGGCCTTTGCTGTGACCTCTCGCCTGCTACAACGGGTGCTGAGGACGCAGATTTTTTCTCGAACGAGGATCGACGAGGGCATCCAGTATACGCTGACCCGCATCAGCCACTACGTCATCATGATCATCGGCGCTGTAGTGGCTTTTCAGTTCATCGGAATTGATCTCACCGGCCTGGCGATCATTCTCGGCTTTTTATCCGTCGGTATCGGCTTTGGATTGCAGAACATCACTTCCAACTTCGTTGCCGGTCTTATCCTACTTCTCGAACGGCCGATCAAAGTTGGGGACCGAGTCATGGTAGGGGATCAGGAGGGAGACGTCGTCGAAATTAAAATGCGCTCGACGACGATCCGCACCTTGAACAACATTGCCGTGATCGTACCGAATTCAGACTTTGTTTCTTCGAAGCTGGAGAACTGGTCTTATGGCGACCAGCGGGTCTTGCTGGACATCGACGTGGGCGTGTCGTACGGATCCGACCTCGAAACCGTCATGCGTTCCTTAAGGGAGGTGGCCGAAGAACACCCCGAGGTCCTTAAGAGTCCCGCTCCCGATGTGTTGCATAGGGGCTTTGGGGACTCAGCATGGAACATGCGGCTTAGCGTTTGGCTCGAACATCCGCGCAGGCACGTCCAGGCGCGCTCAGATATTAATTGCGCGATTGTGCGAAAGTTCCAACAGAACGGCGTGGAAATTCCGTTCCCCCAGCGCGACTTGCACCTGCGATCTCCGCTTCCAGTTCCTATAACGCCTGGGACTGAATTTCTGCGATCGGCCTGAGCTTGATGACTTGAGTTGGATTCATGAATTGCTCTCGTAATTATAGGGTGATAGTAAGAAACGGATAGAAGAGAACAAAGGGGACAGGTTGAGCTGTCCCCCTTTAGGATTAGAGGGTTCAGAAGGAGAGGGGCTTCGTCTTTAGCCGCTCATTTTCGGTTTCGAGTTCGTGGACCCGCTGCTCGAGACCCGCTGCCGTTTGTTGCGCTCTTTTCACCGCGTGATTTTTTCCGTAGATAGTCACCGTTGACGAAACGGACTTAGCAAAATAAAGAATCCAAGCAATGAAGAGTCCGACAAGCAGCGACCCGATTGCGACCAGATACAATGGGACGTCTTCCAACGCATATTCAGCGACCCTGATCGTAACGGGAGTAGTATTTTGAGTCGCAAAGTAGCTGACCGCTAGTCCAAAAATGACTGCAATGAGTAAAACCAACATATGTCTTTCCTCCTTTCGCTCCTTTAGCTCGTTTTCAAAGCCACCTTACCTCGTTATCTTGGCCTTATCCCGCACCTTGGGCTCATCCCCTTCCCCCGCGCCTCGTTGTGCGGCTGGCTGTTTCGCCGTAACTCCTTTTGGTTCCGCTGTTTCATAAAAGTCGCGGAGGACCAGCCCGCGCGGGTCCTTCTTCTGGAGCCCGGCGAGCAGCGTATCGCAGTCGACGTCCGACCCCCACCAGAGGTCCCTGGGTTGAACGACACTGGAAGCGAGCATGACGATTACATTAAAAATTTTGGCAAGCAAGGATTCAGTCCCGGTCTTGAGCGGATCTGGAAAGACAGAGACATTCTTGAAACCTCCCGTTACACGGATAAACGAACGGAGGCTGAACAGGCTAAAATCTTTTGGAACCGGCGTCAGAACAATGTTGAGCTTCTCGTCTCGGAGGTCGATTTTCCCCTCGCCGTAAACGACCGTATCGGCCGTGTCGAAGACAAGAGTTTGAACGCCCATCTGTCCGTCCGTTCCTTTGATATCCACCAACGCACAGTGGATGGGGATGGACTCGTCGCCTCGGATGAGGTACCCCAGCGCTTCCGCGACATCGAGCCCGGCCAGCTCAACGAGCAGCCCACTGATCTGCCCGCCCGACATCACCACGAAGGTGTCGCCGGAGGCGGTCGCCATAAGTTCACTAAAGGACTGTCCAGTCCCCGAAATGGCGACTCGTCCTCCAATAGGGCCGAGACTTTTTTGGGCGAATGAGCTATCGCCGAGGAATCGCTTTAGGTCCAGCTTCCGCGCCCGAGCATCGATCTTGACCTTCGGGGGCTGTCTTGATCCGTCAAAGGTACTGTAGAGTTCGATGCGGCCGTTGGCAACCCCGAACGCCGCCGGCTCGAACTTCAAAACGCCATCATTCAAGGTTAATTTCGCGTTCAGGTTGTCTATTGGAAGATTTGGCGCGAGAATCTGCTTGGCGCGCATCTGAACATCCGCATCCATAGCTCTTAGACGCTCAAGATCGTAGCGTTGATCAGGAAATATCCGGCCGTTTTGCTTTTCGGTAGCTTCCTTTTTCTGCTCCTCGGAAACTGTCTCGCCTGCATTCGTTCCCGGCGTCCCTCCGATGAACCCCGCCAGGTCGTCAAAGTCGAGCCGGTTGGAGACCAGATCGGCCTTCATGACAGGGCGCTTCGGTCCCAGGTCAACACGGATGGTGCCCGATAGGTCGCTATCGCCTACCCGTCCGGAAAATTCGGAAAATGACCAGACCTTCCCCTCGTGCTTCAAATGGCCTTTAAGCCTGTAAGGCGGCGTGGATGGGAACACGAGGCGAATCAGCGGGAAGAGATTCGCCATGTCGTCTCCTTGGATATCAAGCGTTACGTCTTCCCCTTTCATCTCCAATGGCTCAGTCAATTTACCATCGACATTTGCCTTGACCTTTCCGAGGCGGAGATTGATCTGCAGAGGATAAGGCTCCTTGGGACTCGTCAGGTTTTGGTAAGAACCTCCTTCCAAGGACAAAGTCAGCGGTTGCTTCTGATAATAGCCTTCCGCCTTCAGTTTGACCGGCTCCTCCAAAAACCCTCCAGCTTCTGCCTGCGTGAGCTTCAAATCAAGCTGGGTATTGGTTTCCTGATTGGCAAACAGGAGTGTACTGTCCTCTATGATAAGTTTTTGGATGATGGGGAATTCGGTACGCTTGTCGGGTACCGCGGGTTCCGTTACCACAGGAGCCGCGCGAAACTCCCAGTTTGCCGAGCCCTCAGGATTTTTTTCGAGAATCACTTTGGCTTGAGAAACAGTTACGGAAGGAAGGACAAAACGCATCTTAAGCAGCTGCCAGAGGTCTATCTGAACGTCGACGAGTCCTACCTCGACCATCTGTGGGTGCTTGCTCCATGAAGCATTCTCGAATTGTATCTCGCTCGCGCGCACTCTGGAGATCCAGCCGAGATCTACTTCGAGGTCCCCATTGATGCTCAGCTGGCGTCCCGTGGCCTTGCTGACTCCCGCCGATATGTATCCCTTAGCTTTGTTCAAATCCAGAGTCAAAATAAAGATCGCCACCGCAACGGCAATAAGGCCGAAAATAGAACTCACCCATATCAGAGCGCGCCGTTTCCGTTTGGTCATGATGCACCCCCTAGCTGGCACTCGCTACAGCCTAAGACCACAGCGCCGTTAATTATGCCTCGAAGTGTGCCTTTTTTCTAGGAATGTCAGCAGTTATCAGTAGTAGTTGCAAGAATCATACCCTAGCTAAGTACGCTTGGCCAAAGAGGAAAATTAGGGGGAGGGGGGAAAAGAGGACATGAAAGAGAGGAAAAAGGCGACAGGTTACCTTCCCCCGTTAAGTTAGCAGACTCGGATAACGCATGTTTGATATTTTACGCATTCCTCCTCTGCCTATGGATCCTTGCTTTATTTTCGCTTGACAGCCTTTAGAGACACGCCCTAGTTTACGCGGCACCCACTGGCTTCTCATTCCGTCTCCAACTCTCTGTCACCGCAAGTTGACATTTGCTTAACTCTCCGTTAACCCGGCTACGGTAATTGCCGGAAACAACAAAACCATATTCAGAGGTGAATGATGCAATCCAGTCGAACTCGCGCAAAGGCCGGGGACTGAACGATCTGAGACGCCGCCGCTTTGCCATTTAGAAAAATCGCTATTTGGCCGGCCCCGACGTGAATTGGCGCATTTTGGACATACCTTGTTGCCTTACTACTGCCGGAGTCTGCTGGCCGGCTTTGTAACTAGTCATTTTCTTGAGATTCTGATATCCTGGCACGATTTTAGCTCAATCCTCGGCACGCAAGCGAAGAGGAGGAACCCACGCTAATGGCGGCAAACAGCGATAATCTAACCAATAATTTAGAGAGTCTCATAATCAACAAAGAAGAGTTTTGGAAGCAGCTCCAGGATACTGGCGCCGAGCTGCTCAAGAGCCTCATAGCCGAGACGAAGGCTGCCTACAAGGAGGCGGAAGATCTGCTGCGGGATGAGCTTAGGAAAAAGGAAGAGTTGCTGGAGACAAAAGAGTCCGCCATCAGAGAGCTGGAACACAGTCGGGATGCGAAGATCCGGGAAATGCGAGATCAGCTAAGTGAGAAAGAGGAGCTTCTGAAGAGACGCATTGGGGAGCTTGATAAACTGAGCTCTGAAGTGAATGCCCTTACGCCGCGGCTGACAGATGTGACCTCTGCTAAGGAGCGGGCGGAGGGTTTGCTGCAGGACGAGGTTAAAAAAAACAAGGAGACGCTGCGGGCAAAAGACTCCGTAATTAAAGATTTGAAAGATAGCTTAAACGCAAAGCTCCATGCTGTGGAGAACCAGCTAAGCGAGAAAGAAAAGCTCCTAAAGAGCCGTGATAAACAGTTAGAGTCACTCAATTCCGAAGTAAACGCCTCTAAGAGGCACCTGGCGGAGATGGAGTCTGCTAAGAAGCAAGCGGAGAATGTACTGCAGGATGAGCTTAAGAAACGTGAGGACATGCTGCAAGCGAAGGATTCCGCGATCAAAGAACTGACAGATAGCTTAAACGCGAAGCTCCATACCGTGGAGAACCAGCTGAGTGAAAAAGAAACACTTCTGGAGAGGCAAGCTGAACAGATAGAAATACGCAGTTCTGAAGTGAAAGTCCTTTCGGAGCGGCTAGAGGAGGCGACCTCTGCTAAGGAGCGGACGGAGAGTTCGCTGCAGGATGAGGTTAAAAGAAACAAGGAGGCGCTGCAGGCAAAAGATTCCGCCATCGAAGAACTGAAGGAGAGTTTAAATGCAAAGCTCCATACCGTGGAGAATCAGCTGAGTGAGAAAGAAACATTTTTGCAGAGCCGAGATGAACAAATAGGATCACTCGATTCCGAAGTGAATAACTTTAGAGGACGGCTGGCGGAGATGAAATCTGCCAAAGAGCGGGAAGAGAGTTTCTTGCATGAGGAGCTTAGAAAAAAGGACGAACTACTGGCGGCAAACAACTCTGCCCTCGTGGAGCTGGAACACAATCGCGACACGAAGATCGGGGAAATGCGAGATCAGCTGGGTGAGAAAGAGGAGCTTCTGAAGAGACGCGATGGGGAGCTGGAGGAACTGAGGTCTCAAGTCAATGATCTTACGGAGCAACTCGGCGAGATGGAATCCGCCAAAAAGCGGGGACAAAGTCTGCTGCTTGATCAACTTAAGAAAAAGGATCAACAGCTCCAGGCGAATGACTCCGGCGTTAAGGAACTGGAAGAGAAGTTGAACGCCAGGATCCACGAGTTAGGACATCAACTAAGCGAGAAAGAGGAGCTTCTGAAGAGACGCGATCAGCTGGTAGAGTCGCTCAGTCACGAACTGAACATCTCTAAGGAACGGCTAGCGGAGGCGACCTCTGCTAAGAAACAGGCGGAGAGTTTGCTGGAGGACGAGCTCAGACGAAACAAGGAGCTACTGCAAGTCAAAGACTCCGCGAACAGAGTCAGAGAGCTAAACGAGAGTATAGGCGCGAAGATCCAGAGTTTGGAAAACCAGCCCAGTGAGAAAGACAAAGTCGATCCATTCGAATTGGTCTTCGGCAAAATCCGGTAAGGTTCATCAAACCGGGCCGGGGTTCTTGCCAGACCGCCGAAAAAGACCCACCTCAAGTTGCGAGTTTCGAGTTCTGAATTTCGAGAAACCTTAAACTCGATACCCGAAACTCTCCTCGATTACCCCTCTGCGCGTTTCCCGCGCTCCTTGCGCTCGAACCGGAGACAAGAGGGAAGCAGGTGAGGTGGGTCAGCGCGCCGAGCCAGCCGGAGCAGTATCGGCCTCCTTGGCCTGGGCGAGCTGCCGAGAACTTGCCCCGGCGGCACGAGCGATACCCGCCAAGGTACGCCGGGAAACTATCGAGCGGGGCTTGGCGGCGGTGATCTCCTGTGTCGAAGCAGCCTCATCGCGGTGCTTGATCAAGAGCCATTGACGGTCCCGCATCCTCACGAGCACCCACGATCCGCGCAGCTTTCTGCCGTAAAGCCGGAACTTGAGTTCCCCTTTTTCCAGCGCGCGCCCAACATCCTCGACCTCGGGCTCCCACGTGCCTCGGTCCCAGATCATCACGGTTCCCCCTCCATACTCTCCTTCGGGGATCACCCCTTCGAACCGGTTATATTCGATCGGGTGGTCCTCGGTCTGCATTGCGAAGCGCTTGATTGAGGGATCGAGCGACGGGCCTTTCGGAACTGCCCAGGAAAGCATGACGCCGTCGTGTTCCAGGCGAAAATCATAATGCAGTCGGCTCGCGCGGTGTTTCTGCACCACAAACTCCAATTCTTTTTTTCTCACCCGCCCCGTCTTGCCCGTAGGCTCCGGCGTCACACCGAAGCGGCGTTTCTGGTTGTATTCGGCAAGCCTGCCGAACCGGTTGGGATCGAGCGGTTGTGAACGAGATTTCTTCACCATGGTACGGGTCTCCTGATTAAGCTCGGTATTCCCGCACAATCCTATCAACAAGAAATTCGCAGGGGAAGAACTCGCCATTGTCCGCACCGTACATGAGTGACTGCGCATAATTTTCGTGGTCGCCTCGTGCCAGCGAAAACCGCCAATGGCAGTGTTGCCCGATCGTAAATCCGAAGACCTAACATATGTCAGGACCGCCTTCCCATCCCGGCGACATCTCACGAAAAAAAGGGACAAAATTCGACAGGAGATCGTTCCTGCATGCGGCACAACTGTTGCGCTACGTGATGTCGACTCACGCTGACGCCTGAACTGATCATCGCATTGGGTCACCACCGGTGTCAGAGCAAGTGGTGAAATCATCAACTGTCCTTGTCAGTTTTTTATTTCGTCCGAGGCGTAGTTTAAACCGAGAAGGATGCCTTTCGCTCCTCCTTTGAGAAGCTGGGAATGAACGGCAGGCGATTGTAAGGAGTCGAAAAACAAAGAGCGAAACTATGAAGCCATGATCGACTTTGGGGATTTGGTATTCGTGTTTTTTGCTGTGGCGGTCGCAGTGATCGTTTTGGCGATTTATCGGATTGTGGACCACGGGATTCGCAAGTGGCTAAAATGAACAAGAGGCGACAGCGTCGTTTCAGCCTCTCTTTAAAACGAGTCGCCCAATGGTTTATTGCGCCGGAACAGCCCAGGAGATGTGAAGCGTTAACAGATAACGCGGCAACGATTGGAAACCCGATTTACTGACCTTCCTTGATATTGATCTCTACTGTCGATTGACCGCTCGTGCCCAATCGTTTTCTCTGATCGATAAGCGGTTTGGATTCCCCAAAACCTTCAACCGACATTTTTTCCGAGCTCACTCCTTTTAAAGGCGAACCGAAATCCGAGCCGGAGACTGTTCCGCCGGGTATTGACCAACGTTGATCTTTTGCCTTCCAAAATGGATCTGCGGAAAGCAGTGAAATCAATGAGATGAGGACGAAGACAATCGCCAAAATCGTGGCTGAAGTGTCCTTCATAGAGGCTCCTGAACGAATAGACGCTTTTTTCCTCAAAAGAGTGTACGTGCTCCGATCGACGAGCTTAAGCCACTCCAGATCATTATTAGGCGCGGGCCGGCCAAAACCGGCGGAAATTGGAGCGTCTTGTACCATCTTGTACCGTGCGTCGCCTTATTGAAGTGCAGGATATTCCTGCAAGCATTGTAAACCAGTACATTTTCTTAGATTTGCCTACTTGGCATGATTTTAGCTGAATCGGTCGACCTATGTTTAACCATTCACCATTTAAAAAGAAGTTACACTCATTGAGACAACCGAAAGGGGACGACGCCGTGCCCACAGCTGCAAAGAATGAGGTTCCTGAGGCTCCAATTAACGGCAGAGAGAAGTTTGTGAAGCAGTTAGACGATTTCAGGACTGGCATCGATGTCCTCAACAACTTGATGACCGAGATGGAATCCGCTCACCAGTGCGCAGAGAGCTTGCTTCTGAGGGAACTCAGAAAAAAAGAGGAGACATTGGAGTCCAAAGAGTCTGGTGTCAAACAGCTGGAGGAGAGTTTAAACGGAAACATTCAGAATTTGGGAAGCGAGTTAAATCAAAAAGAGGAGCTTCTGCGGACTCGCGAGGGCCAACTGGAAGGACTCAAGTCTGAAGTTAATGTACTCGCGGGACGGCTGGCCGAAACGGTATCTGCGAAAGAACGGGTGGAGACTTCGCTACGGGATGAAATGAGGAGAAGAGAAGAGCTGCTCGACGCTAAGGACTCGGCGATTGCACAGCTGAGAGAGAACTTTAGTACCAAGATCCAGGAACTAGGAAATCAGTTAAGCGCAGAAAAGGAGCGTCTAAAGGATCGAGATAAGGATTTCGAAGGACTTAAGTTTGAAGTGAGCGCGCTTATGGGGCGGATCGCCGAAACCGAATCTGCTAAGGAACGGGCGGAGAATTTGCTGCAGGACGAGATCAAAGCAAAGGTCGAGATGCTCCAGGCGAGGGACTCCGCCACGAGACAGCTTAAAGAGAACTTAAGTGCGAAGGTCCAAGATTTAGCAAGTCAACTAAGTGAGAATGAGCAGCGTTTAAAGGATCGCGACAGGCTGGTGGAGGAACTTACATTTGAAGTGAGCGCGCTTACGAGGCGGATCGCCAAAGCGGAATCGGCTAGGGAGCAGGTGGAGAGTTTGTTGCAGGATGAGTACAGGAGAAGGGACGAGATGCTAGAGACAAAGGACTCCGCGGCCAAAGAGCTGGAAAATAGTTTGACTGCCGACATCCAAGATTTAACAGGGCAGCTAAGTCAAAAAGATGCGCTTTTGAAGGAGCGTGATGAGCAACTGGACGGACTCAGGTCTGAAATCCATGCGCTTACGGCGCAGCTGTCCCACATGACGTCAGCTAAGGAGCAGGCGGAGAGTTTGCTGCAGGATGAGCATAGAAGAAGGGAGGAGATGCTCGAGACAAAGGTCTACGCGGTCAGAGAGCTGGAAAATAATTTGAGTGCCAATATCCAAGATTTAACGGCGCAGCTAAGTCAAAAAGATGGGCTTGTGCATGCACTTACGGCGCAGCTGTCCGAGATGACGTCCGCTAAGGAGCGGGCGGAGAGTTTGCTGCAGGATGAGCATGGGAGAAGGGAGAAGATGCTCGAGACAAAGGACTCGGCGGTCAGAGAGCTGGAAAATAGTTTGAGTGCCGACATCCAAGATTTAACAGGCCGGCTAAGTCAAAAAGATGCGCTTTTGAAGGACCGCGATGAGCAACTGGAAGGACTCAGGTCTGAAGTCCATGCGCTTGCGGCGCAGCTGTCCGAGATGACGTCCGCTAAGGAGCGGGTGGAGAGCCTGCTGCGGGATGAGCTTAGGACAAGGGAGGAGATGTTACAGGTGAAAGACGCCGCTATTAGAATCAGAGAAGTTAGAGAGAGTTTGAATGCGCAGATGCAGCATCAGGAAAATCAGCTTGGCGAAAAACAACCGTTTGATCCATTCGAAATACTTCTCGGCAAAAGCGGGTGAGTATGGGCTTTCATCAACCCATGAACCTAATCTTTCCATCCGTATTTTCCCCGTAGTTTCACGAAGCGACACTCTCCCAGATATTCCTCTCGAATTCCTTCACTGTCTTTGCGAATGCGCACCAGGCTTTGAAGCGCTTTTTCACCCATCGGGAGTACCACGTGGCCGGGTATCTTCAATTGCTCAAGAAGCGGGCGAGGAATACAGGGGGCAGCGGCGGAGACCACAACCGCGTCGTAAGGGGCATGCTCTTCCCAGCCAAGGGTTCCGTCACCCACGAGGACAGAGACGTTCATGTAGCCTAGGCTGGGCAGGATAACACGGGCTTTCATGGCCAGGTCTTCCACCGCCTCGACAGAAAAAACCTCTGCACATAGCTCAGCCAGGACGGCCGCCAGATAACCTGAACCGGTTCCTACTTCGAGCACCTTCTCCGCTCCTTTGAGTCCGAGCGCCTCCGCGATGAGCGCCACAATGTAAGGCTGCGAAATCGTCTGATCCGCCCCGATAGGCAGCGGATGATCGTCATACGCACGGTCCCACAACTCGCCTTCAAGGAACAGGTGACGCGGCACTTTGGCCATCGCCCCAAGTACCCGAGGATCTTTTATCCCCCTTTTCACGAGCTGTTCCTGCACCATCCGTTCGCGCGCCTGAATGTAGTCGGGGGTCATTGCACTCTTCCCATTCTGATGACTTATAGGAATCGTATTGGATCTCCGGATAGCATTCAACGGCGTCCAGGCTGAATTGGAAATGGGATCGAATCTTGCCATCATTCGAATTTTCCCATCCAATCTTTAAGACCTGTCGCCTCGATGTTACTATAGAGCTACTCTAAGGAAGAGAACATGTGACTTGAATCGCTCGCAAGAGTCGCGGTTCTTTGAAGAAGGCAGTCATTTAGCCCATGTCGACCTGTCAGCCCACGCATCCATCAGCACGGGGGCCGCTACATCGAAGGCATCGGGTTCTGCGCTACTTCTTTGCCGCGGCGATCGCCGCTACCGGAGTGGCGCACGCTCAACCTGAGCCGGCATCTCCCGCTGCATCCACCGCTAGTCCAGAGACGACCCCACCGAATGTGGCCGCGCCGGCAGCCATTCCGCTTGCAGAGATGGCGCCGCAGGCGGAATCGGCATTTGCACGCCTGCGGGACCTGCAGGCCGAGTTGTCGTCCGACCGAATCACGGAAGAAGTCGCGAAACAACTTCCCGCGCTCACACGGGAGATCGACGCGCGCCTGCGTGAGAGCCGGAAGATCCTTGCTCAGAGACCATCGCTCGAGATCCTTGAAAGCCTTGAGCGCGACTGGCGTCGCCTTCGGAATCATCTGGCCAACTGGACAAGGGATTTAACGAGCCGCGTGACCCGACTCGAGCGGGACATGGCCGAGCTCGACGAGCTCGAGAAGGTCTGGGATCAGACGCTCGATGAAGCTAAGGATTCAAAGGCGCCCGCTGAAGTCCTTCGGCGCATCGAAGCGGTGATTGCGGCGATCCGACAGGCACGCGAAGTGGTCGAAAGACACCGAACACGGGCATTGACTATGCAAAACCGCGTTGCCGTTCAGGACGCTCGACTTGCCGACGTGCTGGCGTCGATCGCAGAGGCGCGCGACGACGTGTTGAATCGTCTCTTCGTGAAGGATAGCGCGCCGATCTGGAGCACGGACGTGCGGTCGCGTGCGGCACGCGACTTGCCCGAAGAAAGCCGTAATTCTTTTTTCACCCAATGGTCGGCGCTGCGCAGCTACGTTGAGCGGCAGGCGCTCCAATTTTTTATTCATGCCGGGATCTTCGTCGCATTGGTGAGCGGCTTTTATCATGCCCGCCGCCTGTTGCTCCCGGAAGGTTCCCTCGGGGGCACAGCGCTGGTATTCGAAAGGCCGCTTGCGGCAGCTCTCCTGCTGTCCTTTCTCTTGAGCCGCTGGATCTATCCTCAGGCGCCGCGCCTTCTGTCGGCGATTTTGGGCGCGTTCACCCTCATCCCAAGCGTTATCATTCTGCGTCGGCTGATCGGCCGTGATTTATATCCGATGCTGTACGCGCTCGTAGTGTTTTATTTCGTTGACCAGGTTCGCACGGTGGCGGCCGCGATACAAGTTTTACCGCGCGTGCTGTTCCTCACGGAGATGCTGGGCGCCATGCTGTTCCTGCTTTGGCTCATCGTATCCATAAGGCGATCGCCGCGATCGGCCGCCCAAGCAGAACCGTTGCGAAAAACGGCGCAAGCCGCTGCCTATGTCGCATTGGCCTTCTGCGCAGTGGCTTTCACGGCGAACGCCGTGGGTTACGTCACGCTTGCCAATCTACTGGGGAATGCCCTTCTCTCCAGCGCTTATCTCGCGCTCATCCTGTATGCGCTGGTCGAAGTGCTGGACGGGCTCGTCATGATTGCTTTGGGGCTACGCCCGCTGGCGCTGCTCAGCATAGTCCGTCAGCACGGTCCGCTGCTGCGCCATCGGATACGCAAAGGGATGCAGTGGCTGGCGGTTTTCCTTTGGGTCCTTTTCGTGCTTGAGCGTCTCTTACTGCGTGAACGCCTGTTCGGAGCGATTCGAGAGATACTGACGGCGGAGCTCAGCGTGGGCTCGCTCCATGTTTCACTCGGCGACGTGCTCGCTTTCGGCATCACCGTCTGGGCCGCGTTTCTCGTATCCCGCTTCGTGCGTTTCCTGCTGGAGGAGGATGTCTACCCGCGCGTTCGTCTCACACGCGGGCTGCCGTACGCCATCTCAACGACCCTGCACTACGTTATCCTCCTGGTCGGATTCTTCGCCGCCGTCGCGGCGCTCGGACTCGACATGACCAAGGTCACGATACTGGCCGGTGCCTTCAGCGTCGGCGTGGGCTTCGGATTGCAGAACATCTTCAACAATTTCGTGTCCGGCCTTATCTTACTCTTCGAGCGGCCGGTCAACATTGGGGACGTGGTGCAGATTGAGGACGCCTCAGGAGTGGTGGAACGCATCGGGATTCGCGCCAGCATCATCCGCACCATGAATGGCTCCGAAGTCATCGTCCCCAATGGAAAGCTGATCTCCGAGCGCTTGATCAATTGGACGCTTTCCAATCGGCAACACGGCATCGAATTACCCGTCGCGATCGCGCTCGGCACCGATCCGAGTCGCGTCATTACCCTGCTGGAGCGAATTGCTGCCGAACACCCGCTCGTCACCGCCGATCCGCCCCCGAAGGCGCTTGTGGTCAAGCTCGGGCCCGATTCACTAACGTTTGAGCTGCGCGCCTGGACCGATCGCAGCGAGGAATGGATGCAGATCCGCAGCGAGCTTGCGATCGCGGTCAGCGCCGCTTTGACGGCAGAGAAAATCGCGATGCGTTGATATCGGGCTATTTTTAGGTCCCGGCTTGATCTCTTCTCACCCACCTTCCGGTTGCAATGGAAAACTTCGACGTCGGCCGTGACGAGGGGGGCTGGACATTTTGTTGGCCTCGGGATATGAAAAGTTAAATCACCTGGTTACCCAGGTGTTTAATCCAATCATCGGAGAACAAACATGAAAGCACTCCACTTGGTCCGTCAGTCATTATTGGGGCTATGTCTGTCCGTGATCGCCGCCACCGTTTTCGCACAGGCGCAGCCAGCGAAACAGGAATACCAGCCGCAGGTTGGCCAGGAAGGCAAGGATGTGGTTTGGGTGCCGACGCCGCAGGTGATGGCAGAGAAAATGCTCGACATGGCGAAAGTGACGCCTAAAGATTACGTGATTGACCTTGGCTCGGGTGACGGGCGCACCGTGATCACTGCCGCGAAGCGCGGCGCCCGCGCGCTCGGCATCGAATACAATCCGGATATGGTTGAGCTGTCGAAGCGCAATGCGGCCAAGGAAGGCGTCAGCGATAAAGCCACGTTTGTTAAAGCCGATCTGTTCGAGAGCGATTTCTCCCAGGCGACGGTGATTACCATGTTTCTGCTGCCTGAAATAAATCTCCGGCTGCGCCCGCAGATCCTCGATCTCAAGCCCGGCACTCGCATCGTGTCGAACACGTTCACGATGGGAGAATGGACGGCTGACGAGACGGTCACGGTCAACGAGGGCTGCGGCGGATGGTGCACGGCTCTCCTCTGGATCGTGCCGGTAAAAGCGGGAGGCACTTGGCAACTTCCGCAAGGAGAACTCACGCTCAAGCAAAACTTCCAGATGATTTCCGGCACGCTCAGGTCCGGCAGTAATAGCACCCCGATCACGAATGGCAGGCTGCGCGGGGATCAGATCAGTTTCAGCGCCGGCGGCGCCCAGTACACCGGCCGCGTGAACGGCAACGCCATTGAGGGAACTGTCAAATCCGGGGGAAACAGCAGCAATTGGAAGGCTAGCCGCAAAGGATAAACCACCTCAGAAAATCTGATCTCAACCGCGCCGACTCCTTAACGGATAAGCCGGGCGCGCGGCAGCGCCATATAGATCGCGACCATCGTCAGGGCACCCGCTGCGCCCATCGACGCCACGGCCCACCTAGCCCCTACGAGAGAAGCCAAAGTCCCTATCGCCAGGCTTCCCAAGGTCAGCATGACGTGGCTCATGTTAAAGACCGCCATCGTCCGGCCGCGGAATTCGGAAGGAGAGTAGGCTTGGATCACGGTTTGCACGAGGGCGTGGGAACTCACGTGAGCTAGCCCTACGATCGCCATCAGCGCCGTTGAAAGCTGAAACCAGGGTGATGCCGCAAAGGCCACGACGCTGAGCCCGTACAACACCACACCCCCCAACATGAGAATGCCCCTCGGTAGCTCGTCACCGAGGGACGCGATCAGGACAGCGCTGCATAGCGCACCGACACCCATAGCGGTGAGGAGCACTCCCTGCCCGGCAGCTCCTATTCCGAGGAGATCTCGCGCAAACACCGGCAAGAGCGTTGTGAAAGGGACGATAAACAACGAAGCAAACGCGCTGATGAGGAGACCGCTGCGGACGGTCTCGTTCCTCCAACTGAACTTCCACCCTTCAATAATGCTCTGGCCGAAGGAACTCCCATGAGCAGAGTGACCGGCAGAGCTAGCAGAAGAGCGCCGTGCGGGGGGAAGCAGCACCGTCCAAACTGTCGCCAAGAGGTAAAAAATGGCCTGGACGGTATACGAGCCGGCAGTGCCGAACGTGGCGATGAGTAACCCCGCCAGGGCCGGGCCGGTGCTTCGGCCCACGTTAAAAACGATCGAGTTGAGGCCGATAGCGTTGGTCAGGTGGCTGGGCGGGACGGCGTCGGCCACCATCGCAGCCCGAGCCGGGAGTTGAAACGCCTGTACCATGGCCATCCCGAAGGCGGTCGCGTACACGTGCCAGGGCTGGATCTCGCCCGTAATAATGAGCACGGCCAATATCGCATACATCAGCCCGTCAAGCACTTGGGCAACCAATACCTGCATCTTGCGGGAATAGCGGTCGGCGAAGCTCCCCGCCAACGGTGATAAGAAGAGAATCGGTATGGCCTGAACTCCTCGCACCAGGCCAAGATGAACCGTTGAGTTTGTCAGTTCGTAGATGAGCCAACCGCGGGCTACCTGATCCATCCACGTCGCCATGGACGTGGACGCTTGCCCGAACCAAAGCAAACGGAACTCGCGATGGCGCAGGGCCTCGACGGCCCGCAGGCCAAGCAATGCCCTAAAAGGATGCCAGGGCTGCCGTGAAGCAACAGGCTGGGCGGCTTCGGTATTCGGCGCTTCGGCCTCTTCTTTGTCGGTGGTCGGCGAACGCAGCGTAGACTCCACAACTGGCCGAAGGCGACCATCTCTCTCGATGTCCTCGAGCCCGTGGGTGAGGATGATCTTCTCCTATATCATGGGCCATGGGGCTGCGTCTATTTACTGAGGCGTTATGGCAGTCACCCCACCGATGAGTCTTGGCGCATTTGCGTCGGCTTGTTAGTTCGAGTTATGTAATGGCAGTTAAGTAAGCTAGCGAAGTATCGACATCGGTCGAGATGCGTATCTATCCCAAAGACCGTCACCCCCGAATGTTTTAATCGGGGGTCCAGTCCTAGTTTCTCTGGATTCCCGATAGAAGCATTCGGGAATGACAGTCTCTGCGGGATCTGGGAAGTGTTCACCCCAGCGAGGTGCAGGGAAGTAAACCTTAGAGATTAAAAATGGCCGACCGAATCCTCAATCATCTTTGCGACTATGCGCTGAAGTTGTCGTATCGCGACCTGCCGCAGGAAGTGATACGCCGGACCAAGCACATTGTCATGGATACCGTGGGGTGCGCGCTCGGTGGGGCTGAAAGTCCCCCGGCGAAGATCGCTAGAGCCGCCGCATCCGAGATCACGTCGGCCATCCCGTCCACCGTTTTGATTAGCGGCCGGAAAACCTCGCCCGACCTCGCAGCTTTCGCCAACGGTGTGATGATCCGATACCTCGATTTTAATGATACCTACGCGGGTTCACCTACCTGCCACCCAAGCGACCTCCTTGCCCCGGTGTTGGCCGTCGTGGACGCAAGAAACGGCAACGGCAAAGACGTAATCCTCGGAACGGTTTTGGGTTATGAGGTGTTGTGTGGACTCATCGAGGCCGGATCGAAAGAGCCCGGGCGTGGTTGGGATCAGTCGACCTACGGCGTCATCGCGGCTGCCGTAGTAGCGGCTAAATTGTTCGGCCTTACGAAAGAGCAGATGGCTAATGCGATCAGCTTGGCGGTCTCGTCTCACATCAGCCTGGAGCAAATCAGAAGAGGTCAGATTTCCCATTGGAAAGGATGCGCATTAGCCAACGCCTCGAGGAACGCCGTCTTTTGCGCCATGCTCGCCGCCAAAGGGATGACAGGACCGGAGGAAGCATTCGAGGGTAAGGCCGGATTCCTGAGTAGCACGGGGATCCGCTTCGAGATCGGGCCCTTCGCGGACTCCGCCGATACCTACCGCATCATGAAAGCACGCTTGAAAGCATTTCCTTCAGGCTATTTTTCACAAAGCGCGATCGAGGCGATTCTCAACATGCGCTCCCAAATCCCCGCTCTCGACGACATCAAAGAGATTCGCCTGCAGACTTTTCCCTCCGGGTACGAGGTCATGGGTTCAGGGGAAGCGAATTGGAAACCGGAAACGAGGGAGAGTGCCGATCACAGTCTGCCCTTCGTGATGGCCGTTGCGCTGATGGAAGGCAACCTGGAGATCCGCCACTATGACCAGATGTACTACAAGCGCTCCGATGTGCGAGCGCTCATGCAAAAAATCAAGGTGCGTATCGGTGAAGAACCCGTTGCCGCATGGCCGGACGTTCCCTTGAACATCGTCGATGTCGAGATGAAGTCAGGAAAGGTTCTCTCGACAAAAGTGGCCTACCACCTCGGCCATTTCAAACGGTGGATGACCGACGAGGAACAGGAGCGTAAATTTCGTCCGCTGGCGGAGCCGCTGCTTCCAAAGAGGCAAATTGACGATCTCCTGGCCTGCTTGCGCCGGTTGGACGAAGTCGAGCAGATCAGCGAATTGATCTCCTTAACGGTCGCGCCAAATTTACCACCATAGCCACAACGAGGTGAGCACGATCATTTGATTCTGCTGAAAAACCCTATGAATGCTTCGACTAGGCTGCTATGTGGATGTCAAGCCCTGGACACGCGAGTCCTCTTATTCTTATGACTCTCGTAGTTCCCGACCGAAGAGAGACTTGCTGCCATGCGTGGCACGGCATGAGGCCGTCACACTCCCTTGGGATG
>DASYRN010000069.1:0-10753 GCA_036004365.1 Binatia bacterium | reverse complement strand
GTGAAGTCAGACGAAGAACTCGGCCTATGGGAGTGATGGCTAACACCCAAAGCTTACAAAGAATCGTTTTTGCAGTCTTTCATCACTTGAATCAAAACTGGAGTCAAAACACCCTAAACAAATTTACACACAACTCTTGACACTACCCGTTTCTCTTGCAACTCAGCGAAGCGCTAGTATCCTACTGAGAATATGGCCGATCAGGATTTTTACAGCATCCTGGGCGTGAAGCGGAACGCGTCGCAAGACGAGATTCGCAAGGCTTATCGAAAGCTGGCACGAAAGTACCATCCGGACATCAACCCGGGAAATAAGGAAGCAGAGAATAAGTTCAAAGAGATATCCGCCGCGCACGAGGTACTCAGCGATTCGGCGAAGCGGAAGCTCTACGATGAGTTCGGCGAGGCGGGTCTGGCTTCGGGTTTTGATCCGGACAAGGCCCGTGCCTATCGCCAATGGCAGGACCAGTCTGCGTCCACGGGTGGTTCGCCACAGTTCGATCTGGGCGACTTAGGCGATCTGTTCGGCGAGTTCGGCGGCTTGTTTCGGGGGGGCCAGCGTGCTCAGAGGGCCGGGCCGATGCGCGGTGAGGATATCGAGGCGGGCCTGGATATCGACTTTCTAGACGCGGTCCGCGGCTTTCAAACCGCACTTACCTTGCGCCGGTCGGTCTCGTGTGAGACTTGCAACGGCTCCGGCACGAAACCGGAAAGCTCGCCCCAAACTTGCCCCGATTGCGGTGGGAAGGGCACCCAATCCGTGAGCCAAGGGACGCTTCAATTTCGGCAGACCTGTCCTAGGTGCGGCGGCACAGGACGTTTGCCTGGAAGTCCCTGCGCATCCTGTGGCGGATCGGGTCGAGTCACGCGGTCGGACACGATCAGGGTTAATATCCCACCTGGTGCTGAGACGGGCAAGACGATTCGCGTGCCCGGAAAAGGGGAGGCAGGGATACGGGGTGGCCCGCCCGGAGATCTTTTTATTGTTCCCCGGGTTCGTCCTCACCCGATTGTCACCCGCTCCGGCAGGGATCTTACCATGGAGCTGCCGCTCACGGTGGGAGAGGCATTGCGGGGAGCCACGGTCGAGGTGCCGACGCCTATGGGGACAGTGAGTGTCAAAATTCCACCCGGTTCTCAAAGCGGCCAGCTTCTGCGAATTAGGGGAAAAGGGGTGCAGGCGCACGGGAAGACTCCCGCCGGAGATCTCTATTTGCGGCTCATGGTTCGTGTCCCGAAGGACGGAGTTCCGCAAGAGATCGCGGAGCAAATCGACCGAGCGTATACGGAGGACGTTCGCAAAGGGATGAGGCTCTAAGCGACTTATGGCGCGAAGGAAATATCTAAGAGTTTCGGAAGTCGTTAAGGTCTGCCGTGTGGATGTGAGATTTGTCGCGCGTCTAGAGCGAGAGCAACTTATCCAGCCCGTTTTGCGCAGGAGGCGAAAAGTCTACCCACTCGAGCAGGTGGACCGCGTGCGGGTGGCCCATATTCTTTTCCATGAAATGGGCGTGAACCTGGAAGGTATCGAGGTGGCTCTGCACATGCGGGAGCAGATGATTGCGGCTCAGCGGGAGTTTGATCGCATTCTTCGCTCTCTAGCGATCGCTATCAAACGAAGGTAGCCGAGGCAAGTATATGCAACCGAGCCCTGGCCGGCTCCTTTTCACCATAGCCTTGCGCTAGCTCTTAAGACCCGCGTTCATCCGTGACGCGGCTGCCGAGCTGAAGACTTCTTTAAGGAAGCGAAGCTCGATCACTTCTTCCTGCAGCTGATTGAGAGCTTCTCTTGTGCGATGAATTTCATTGAGCAAGGTGTCGAGTTCGCTGGAATTGATCGCATCGAGGCCTTCCCGCAGCTTGCTGCGCAGACCGAACAGGTTTCCTAAGCCGCCTCTTTCGGCAATTTTCTCGTCCAATTGCTGATATAGGCGGCTTACTCCTTCAACATGTCCGTTGAAATTGAAATCGTCCACGACTTTCCTCCTTGTTTTTTATCACTCTGTGATGGCGAAATTTGCATTGCGGATAGTCTGAATACGAATCGTGCACTGTGAATATCTTAAGCCTATCACGATTGTCAAGGAAAAAAGGTATCGAAAAAATTGTTTCCATGAGACGGCGAGAATTTTGATGAAAAGAAGCGCGCCGGAAGTTAAAAATCAGTCAGGAAGCGCCTGTCCCTTCGTCTCTCGCGCGAAGATCAGAATCAAAAGTCCCAGAGAATAGACTAGACCGATGATCGTGATAGCGGGAGCGAAGGAGCCGCGGGCTGAAACAAGCCACCCGGTTATAAAAGGGGCAACAGCCGAGAAGAAGCGTGCGAAGTTGTAGCAGAATCCCTGAGCCGTAGCGCGTATCGCGGTTGGAAAGAGCTCGGGGAAGTAAACGGCAAAGCCAGCGAACAACCCGGCAGAAAAAAATCCCATAACGGGCGCTGCTAGCAGAGCCCTCGTGAATTCCTGAACCAAGAAGAAAGTTGACTGGACTGAGATGAGAGCTCCCAAAAAATAGATCAGGAAAGCGCTCTTTCTTCCCCAATGATCAGCCAAGAGCGGATAGCAGAGACAACCCACCATGCCGCCAGTATTCAAGATGATCGTAATCAGGCTTACTTGAGGCGCGACGTTTTCTATCCCCTGCGAGTGGAGCATGGCGGTAGTCCAGGTCGGCACCCACTGGATGGCTCCTTGATAGCCGAAGGTTGCGACCACAGCCAAAACGGTTCCCACAACGAGGTCCCGGCGCACTGCGGGTGTGATCATCCTAGCAACGGGAGTGGTGGCCTTTCGAGCTTTTTCCCAGCGCTCGGGTTCGTGGAGAGATCTTCGGATGTAAAAGGCGACAAAGGCCGGCAGGATGCCGCCGGCAAAGACCCACCTCCAACCCAGAGGACCCAGGAACAAGTATAAAAGAGAGGCGAGAAAAAAGCCTAGGCCTCCGACAGATTGCATGATTCCGGCCGCTTTGGTTCTGGAGCGTTCCGGCCAGCTCTCCGCGAGGAGCGCGGCTCCAGCCGCCCATTCGCCTCCCACACCCAATCCGGTTAGAAAGCGAAAGAGCGCAAGCTGCGTCCAGTTCTGCGCTATGCCTGAAAGTGCTGTAAAAGCAGCATAGACAAGAATGGTCAGGGCCATCGTTTTCGCCCGGCCGTAGCGATCGGCGATCACCCCGAAAACGATGCCGCCCAAGGCCCAGCCGACCATGAATATGCCTAGGATGATACCGCCATACCATCCGATGACCCCGCTGTCGGTGGTTCCCAGGAGCTGACTCATGGCCGGGAAGAGGATGATGGCAAAGAGATAGCCGTCCATGATGTCCAGGCCCCATCCCAGCAAGACGCAAACAAAAACGCGCCATTGATAGGGTGTAATCCCGCTGTACCACTTGGGTGCGCTCATGACTGAGCTGAACTGCCACAACTCGTTGCCAAAGGCAACATTGAAACTCTATTCACGTGTAGGGCCTTTTGCGCAGCTCAATCCATGAGTCGAGCAGTGGGTCGGCCGTGGTTTGCGTCATTTGATGGATCAATGTTAGCGTTGATTTAATTCTCGTTACATCCAATGGATCGTACGGACATTTCGCAGAGCATCACCATCCACGTATCGACATGGGGCCGTCTGGCCGCAACGTCAGTGGCGCATATGACTGAGCACCTCTATGTCGGTGTCACCACGATTGTTCTTCCTGCCATCGCAAGCGCACTCGGATTAAGCATGTCGCAGGTGGGTCTTCTTGTCTCAGCACGATATCTTGTCGCGGGACTTTCCAATATACCGTCCGGACTCTTGGCGGACTTGATCGATCGGCGCAGCCTCTTGCTTGGCCTTTCTCTTGTCGTTCTTGGCCTTTCGAGCTTCCTGATGAGCCTCGCTTCGGACTTTTGGATGTTGCTGGTTCTAATGGCTATCGGCGGGATCGGCTCGGGTGGCTTTCATCCCCAATCTCTCGCCATTCTTTCTTCAGCGTACAGAGAGCGGCGCGCTCTTTCTCTCGGCGTGCACGACAGCGCCGGCAACCTCGGCGAGGTTCTCGCGCCGTTGACGCTCGGAATTCTCCTGAGCCAGACGGATTGGCGCGGGACGCTGCAAATCTGGGCGCTGCCGGGGTTGGCGGTGGGTGTGCTGTATGCCCTGTTCTCCTCGGAGGCCAATGGCTTGACCATCAGCCGGGCCAGGCTTCAACGATCTTTGTGGGAAGACATCATTACCAACCGGGCGGTTTTTGGCATGTTCGTCATATCCGTTTTTCGCTCTATGGGACAGGCGGCTCTGATGACGTTTCTTCCGCTCTACATGACTCTTCAGCTCGGGCTCTCCGTGGGAACGGTGGGGGCGTACATTTCAACTGTTTTTCTTTTCGCCGGGATTGCGCCCACATGCTCGGGGTGGATAGCGGACCGAATCGGCCGAGGTCGGATCATCGTGTTCGGCAGCGCGCTGAGCGCGCTATCCGTCATGGCTTTGCCTTATCTTTCTCCTGGAATACCTTTGGCTGTCGGCTGTGCGCTGGTTGGAACGCTTCTTTGGGCGTTGAGACCGATTATCTTTGCCGCTTCGATGGAAGTCACGCCGCCCGAGTTGGCCGGAAGCCTGGTGGGTTTTATTTTTACCGGAAATATGGGCCTTTCTTTTATCGCCCCAATTCTTACCGGGATAGTTGCGGATCGCTACGGTCTTGGGACGGCGGTTGCATTTGTTGGCGCCTTCCCGTTCTTGGCATGCCTCGCTGCGCTAAGCCCTTTAGTCCGAGCGCGTCATTGATGGACTCACAGTACTCCGCGGTCGCTGAAGCTTCATATCTACCTCACCTAACCTTTTTACCGTCGTCAACGTTTACCAGCCTAAAATCTAGTATTCTAATATCTACTTGACCGCTCTGTACTCCGGTTCTGAAGATATTAATACCTCTGTTGTTACTTACATAGTGCGTCATCTGTCTTGCCCCTCTAGGTTCCAATGGCTTCTTAGTTAAATCCTTCTCGAAGGTCTCTGTCTGCATAACTTCACCAGCGCGATTTTTGAAAATAGCTCGTATCTTTATCCACTCCAAGGGCCGATTCATTAAGTTTTGAACAGTAAATGACACACTGTCTAAATCATTGTTGTCTACAGGCAGAAAGGACTGGCTTATCTTTATCAGTTGCTTGTCTGTGCTCGTTGACTGCTGAGTCCAAATCAGCAACACAAAAATGAACGATACCGTCAATATCATCTTTGTTTTCATTGTTGACCCCTCTTTATAAACCCTACCAATCAAAGTAAATGATTAACATAAGAGCTCGCGATCTTTCTTAAGTACTACGAAAATTGGACTCACAGTACTCCGCGGTCGCTGAAGCTATAGTAGCGGTCGCGGCCGATCACGACGTGATCTAAAACTCTAATTCCCATCACCTCGCCGACCTCCTTTAGCCTGCGCGTGATCTCCAAGTCTTCGGGGCTGGGTGCCGGATCGCCGCTCGGATGGTTGTGGACGAAGATGACGGCTGCGGCGGATTCGCGGATCACAGGGTTGTAAACTTCTCGCGGGTGAACCAGAGCCGACGTGAGGGATCCCTCGGATATCCTCACTTCGCGCATCTTGCGGTTCTTGTTCGTCAGCAGCACGACATAAAAGATTTCCCGCTTCTCTTTTTCCAAGCGGTCGCGGAAGTCGCGAAAGACATCCTCGGAGGAGCGAAGGGCTTTGCCAACCTCCCATTTGTTTCGCCCCATGCGACGGCCGATTTCCAAGCAGGCCTTGAGCTGAGCGGTTTTGGCGGGACCGATTCCCTTCAAGGATCTCAATTCGGCGAGAGAGGTCACATCGATGCCTCTAAGGCCCCCGAACTGATTGAGCAGGAGCCGGGCATGGTCGAGAGCGCTTTCTCGAGTGCTTGAGTTCCCGGTCCGGAGTATAATCGCCAGAAGCTCAGCATCGGTCAGCGCCTCGGCTCCCTTGTCGAGAAGCTTTTCTCTAGGACGGTCTTCTTCGGGCCAGTCCTTGATCCTCTGATGGGTCGCCATAGGGCATCTTGCCAAAAGGCGCGGTTCTTATACCACAGGCCATCGGTTACTCCAACACCCGAAGCAGCAGGCCTTTGAGATATTCTCCTTCTGGGTGATGGAGACTTACGGGATGATCGATAGGATGGCCGAGTCTCTTTAAGACTTGGACTTTGCGGCGGGCATCGACGGCCGCGCCGAAGACGATTTTCTGAAAGAGGTCTGAAGTTACATGTGGAGAACAGCTGAAGGTCAGAAGAAGACCGCCAGGTTTAAGAACACGGAAAGAATGGAGATTTAGAAACTTGTAGCTTCCGGCGGCCGGCTCAACATCGGTACGCCGGTGGGCCAGTGAAGGGGGATCGAGAACCACGATGTCAAATTCGGTTCGGCTCCCCTTGAGATAGGAAAAGGCATCCGCCTTGATCCAATGATTCTGGGGCGAGGAGAAACCGTTCAAACGGACGTTTCGCTCAGCCAGTTCCAATGCCGGCCTTGAA
This sequence comes from Binatia bacterium, assembly GCA_036004365.1. Classification (GTDB taxonomy): domain Bacteria; phylum Desulfobacterota; class Binatia; order UBA9968; family UBA9968; genus DP-36. The sequence continues at coordinate 4,261 of DASYRN010000069.1, read as the reverse complement.
GACTCTACAGAGATGACTTCCCGGGCTTTACCGGCCAGCGCATAGATAGTGAAACCGCCGGTGTAAGCAAAGCAGTTAAGAATCATCTTGTCGCGCGCCAAACAGGAGAGGAGAAGGCGGTGATCTCTTTGATCGAGAAAGAACCCCGTCTTTTGCCCGCCTTGAACGTCGACGAGAAACTTGAGATCGTTCTCTTTGATTTCGATAAGATCCGGAGGCTCCTCTCCTTTGAGCACCCCTGTTGCAGCAGGAAGCCCTTCTTCCTCTCTTACGCCTCCTTCGCTGCGTTCATAAATCCCCATAGCCGGGAAAATTTCGAAAAGCGCTTCGATGACAGTCGCTTTTAGAAAGTCCATACCCGCCGTAAAAAACTGGCACACGAGGAAATCGGCGTATCGGTCGACGACGAGGCCGGGAAGAAAATCACCCTCGCCGTTAACGAGGCGATAAGCATCCGTTGCAGAGGAGAGATGACTTTCTCTTAAAGCAGCCGCCTGGGAGATCCTGCGAATAAAGAAGGCCTTGTCGATTTCCTCTTTTTCCCAAGTGAAGATGCGCACTCGTATCTGTGATTTGGGATTGTAAAGGCCGCGGGCGATCCAAGAGCCCTGGCTGTCGATAACATCGGTAACGCCGGGGGCGTCCGAGCCATCTTCGGTTCGCTCGATCGCGCCGGAGAAGATCCAGGGATGGCCTTTCAGGAAGGGACCCTCTCTGCCTTTTTTGAGAAATACCCTGGGCATGTGGCAGTGGGAGGTGACGGCTAACAATTTTGGATTTTAGATTTTCGATTTTGGATTAAATCTAAAATCGGCTCCGCCACAGGACTTTGGACGAATGCGCCAATGCTTTTTGGCGCAAATCCAAAATCTAAAATCATTCTTTACGGATAAAGGTCCCGCTCTTGCCGCCGCTTTTTTTGACCAAGCGGACCTCGCCGATCGACATCTCTCGGTCTACGGCCTTGCACATATCGTAAATAGTCAGGCCGCAGACCGAAACCGCGGTCATCGCCTCCATCTCCACTCCGGTTTTCCCGTCCACTTTGACAACGGCTTCGATCTCCACTCGGCTCGGGTTTTGCTGCGGGGTGAGGAAAATCTCCACTGAAGTGATGTTGAGGGGATGGCACATGGGGATAAGATCCGGCGTTCTCTTGGCGGCCATGACGCCGGCTACGCGCGCGACCGAAAAGACATCTCCTTTCTCGATCTTATTTTCTCTGATGAGATCTAGAGTTTCAGCGCGCATGAATACGGCCCCGCGCGCCGCAGCGATCCGCGTCGTTACGTCCTTCTCGCTAACATCGACCATTCGCGCCCGCCCTTCGGAATCCAAATGAGTCAGCTTGGCCATGATCGCCTCCGCGTCCAGAAACACAACCTTTAGCCTATAGTCTTTTTATGCTACATAAATTCCATGGAGAACAAAAGTCACCATCGCGTCATTATCCTCGGATCCGGAGCCGCCGGTCTCACAGCGGCCATCTATGCGGCGCGCGCCAACCTCGAGCCCTTGGTCATCGAAGGCTCGCAGCCCGGCGGTCAGTTGACGATTACGACCGACGTTGAAAACTATCCAGGATTTTCCAACGCGATCCTCGGGCCGGAACTCATGGAGGAATTCAAAAAGCAGGCGGAGCGCTTCGGCACCAAGATGGTTTGGGGAGATGTCACGTCCGTTGATCTCAAGCAAAGACCTTTCAAGATCGCGGTGGGAAAACAGACTTGCACCTGTGACGCCCTCATTATCGCGACCGGCGCATCAGCCAAGCTTCTGGGATTGGATTCGGAAAAGAAACTTATGGGCTATGGGGTTTCCGCTTGCGCCACCTGCGATGGCTTTTTTTTCAAAGATAAAGAGGTGCTCGTCGTTGGCGGCGGCGATACCGCGATGGAGGAGGCTCTGTTTCTGACCAAATTCGCAACCGTTGTTGCCGTCGTGCACCGCCGCAACGAGCTTCGAGCCTCAAAGATCATGAAAGACCGGGCTATCCACAATCCTAAGATCTCCTTCATCTGGGATTCCGTCGTCGAGGAAATCTACGGAGATCCCAAAGAAGGAGGAGTTAACGGAGTGAGGCTTAAGAACGTGAAGACGGGTGTCACTCACGATTTAAAGTGCGACGGAGTTTTTATTGCTATCGGCCACGAGCCCAATACCAAGATCTTCGCCGGCCAGCTCGAAACCGACGAGCTGGGATATCTGATTACGCATGACGGGACAAAGACAAAGATTCCGGGAGTGTTTGCCTGCGGCGACGTTCAGGACCGGATCTACCGCCAAGCCGTCACCGCCGCGGGCACGGGTTGCATGGCGGCCATGGACGCGGAGAAGTTCTTGGAGAGTCAGGAAATATGACCGCGGATTTTCAACGGTTTAGCCATATGCCGTTGTGGACATGAATAACCTCGGGGACGGTTCGCGCGGCCAGTTCGGCATAATATCTTTGATCTTCGGTTTGTACAGATCCCCTCAAATAGGCGGTATCTGCAACAAAGGAAACGGTAACACCTGTTACTCCTCGTTTGGACATCGCTTCCAGTATTTGACGCTCCACTTCCTTCCATTTGAGCTCCGGATCGCCCCCGGATGAGCCTGGAGCGCTTCTCTCCGCAGTCAACATGGCATCGTCTCGTTTAACATATACTGTCTTATTTCTGGTCTTGGAGTAAACAACGAGCCAATCACCCTGAGAGCCGGTGACATTGAGGCGAGTCCCAGGCTTGATCTGATCAACGACATCAGCAGAGTCACTCGGGTTAGTGCGCGCCACTGTAATTTTAGTTGTCTCATAAGTTCCTGGCTCGGCTGGCCTGCCGGAAATCGCGGGCTCTTTTGATGATGCTGGTTGTCCCGCCTTATCTGCTGAACCCACAGTACTTGGTTGATCGGGTCTTTTCACGGTCGGTTCCGCTCGTCTAGCTGCAGTTTGCCTTTCAGGCTCGGGTGGTGGGCGCGTTGCTTTTGTTACGACGGTGTCCGGGCCTTGCGGCGGAGAAGACTCTGGCTTGCTCGGTTGAACTTTAGAAGGGGAGGGCGGCGCTGTTCTCTCCGCAGGGGAGCCCGGCGGGCTAAGCTCAGCGGAACCGGTTCCAACCGGAGCAGAAGGGTCTGGAACATCGGGTTTCGAAGTTGGGGGCATCGGGGGCGGATCCGGGGTTCTGGAAGAAATAAGTAGGGGCATGAGGCGCGGCGCGAACACAAACAGGAGAACTAAACCCACGACGATGGCTCCCCCTATCATATAGATTGGCTTGACGGCTTTTTTAGATGGCCCCCTCTCGACATTTGCCGGGAAGTCTTGATGCTCCTCCAGGTTATTCGAGCTGCGCTCGAAAGCTCCCTCTGGTTTTAATTCCGTCGCAGAAGAATCCGCTGATTTGCCGGGGAGGTTTCCCGTCGAGATCGGTAGCGCATCGATCAACCTGAGCGCTTTTTCCTCACTTATATCCCCTTCTCCATTGGCTATGTACGGGGAAAGCTCTGAAAAATTCAATGCGGCGATAATATGATCCGGTGAAGGTTTTGCAGGAGAGACCGGGAGACCTGCGACGTCCGATAAATCGGTGCCATCGGGAAAGACGAGAAGAGAACGAATTCGAGACGTCTCTCTTCTGAACCAGGTGGGGGACGCCAGTTCGCGCAGTAGAGAAATACTATCTACGGCTTCTTGGGCGGGATTTTTTCCCCCGCTTGGGATTCCTACGATCTGATCCGAAGGAGTCTGGCACGTCCATAGCTCCCCCTTTCGATAATCGGAGGCCATCGAACCACGTATTTTGCCCAAATAATTTTTACACTGGATCAGGAAAATGCCGACCCGGCTGCTGACGAGGATATCTGTTTTTAACTCTCTCCCGTCCTTTGACGCTATGGAAACCTGTTGCCGTACGACTGCGTCGGGGAATGAACTTCTTAACGCCGCGGCAACTTTGTCTTCGAATGTCTCGCCTTTGCTTTCTCCGGGCTTCTCGCCGACCGGCGCTGTCGGTTTCAGTTCTTGCGTTTTAGCCGGCTGAGATGCGCTTGCAGTACTCTCCTCGCCGAATGGCGCACCGCATTCCTGGCAGAAGTTTGCATCCGGCTCGAGCGTTTCCCCGCAAGCCGTGCAGCGTCCTAGAACAGGCCCTTTAGTAGAATGAACTCCAGATGTTTCAAGCCGGGTTCCGTCATTGCCGCAGAACATACTGGCATCAGAGTATTGTTCGTCGCATGAAGGACAATACTTCACGGGAGCTCCTCTTACAGCGTAGTTAGC
>DASYRN010000068.1:0-5500 GCA_036004365.1 Binatia bacterium | reverse complement strand
GGTAAACGTGGCAAGGACATTTCGGCTCACCGGATAAACGAGTACGTGTGGGGCGTCACTCTATTCCATGACTGGAGTATCCGCGACGGAGGATCGAGCGGGCCCCAAGGTAGGCCCATCAGTTACAATCTGGCGAAGAATTTCGATGGATCGGCTTCCATGGGTCCTTGTATCGTCGTCGGCGAGCTCGATCATCGCAACGTCGATGTGGAAACACGGATCAACGGCGAAGTGCGTCAGAGTTATAATACTAAAGAAATGATCTGGTCGTTTGGCGAGGTCCTTGAATACCTCTCGCGCGATTTCACGTTCGTTCCGGGCGACGTGATCGCTGGAGGAACTTCGGCGGGAACCGCCGCCGACATGTCGCGAAGGCAAGCCGAGGGTGCTCAGTCGCCGAATCTTTTCCTAAAAATCGGCGATGTCGTCGAAGTCTCGTCGCCGCAGATCGGCAAGCTTGCAAACCGCATCGTCTCGTCCTGACACACTGAGAAACGCGGCGTCTTGGTTGATTGCCCCCGGTCATTATCATCTCCTTCTGGTTGGCGTCTTTGTCATCGATCTCCATCTCACCCTGCCTCCATCCCTACTTTCTCGCCTTGTAAATCCCTCACCTCTATCCTCTCCCTTCGAGGGAGAGGAAATTTTCTTTTTGGAACCCTCGCCCTTCTAGGGAGAGGGAAGGGTGAGGGTGAGAACGCCGACCCGTCATGGAATCTTGTATCCTATTTCTCGCGCAACCTCAGTTGCCAGTCGGTCATCCGCAAGGTCAGTGAAAGATACTTTGCGATCTACAAAGCGGCCTTGCGATTGGATGGCTTTGACCAGATTTTCTATTCCTGCTCGATTGGGGATTCCCGTCGGGTTCAATGTGGTCAAAAACACATCGTACGTCTCGCCGGCGGCTTCCTTGTCCATCTTTAGAATGCGGACGATCAGATCGACCGTCTTCGCCTTCGACTTTCTTATCTCGTCCTTGGCGAACTGGAGGGAGTGGATGACTCTTTTGGCCTCCGCAGGCTTGGTCTGAATGGTTTTCACGAGCGCCGTCAACCCACCTCCCGGCATCTCCACCATGGATCCAACATCGAGCAGTTTATTGAAGCCCTTGTTGTAGGCGTTGAACGTTACGGGTGGAGAGACGAGTGCGCCTTCGACGAATCCTGATTCCAGCGAGTAGAGTAGTTGGTTCTGTTGTCCGGGTATCGCCACCATCACATAGTCTTTTGGACCGGCGCCCGACTTTTCAAGCGCAATCAGCAAGGCGACATGATTCGTACCACCCAATCCCCCTGAGATGGCGATTTTCTTACCCTTCAGCTCTTCAAGATTCTTGAATTGAGGGCGGGACATAAGCCAGTAGGTGATTCTGTCCGATGAAAACCAGATCGCTCTCGAAGGCAGACCGCTCAAAGTTGCGCTGACCGAGGCCGGTCCGACTCCGGCGATGTAATCGATGTCGCCTTGGGACAGAGCCGCTGGCGCAAGGGAAGCGGCCATGACGATCAACTCAACATCGATTCCATTAGCGGTAAAAATACCCCAGTCCCTCGCGGCCAGAAGCGGCAACGCCGTGATGGTAAAACCGGCGTTGGATATTCGGACCTTTGTGCGTCGCTCTTGGCCGTCACTAGGAGTTGACCACGTTCCGATCAGTCCCACAGCGATAAAGACTTGTACGATTAACAAACAGAGCGATCTCGGTTGATTTCTCCGGATCATATACTTTCCTTTCCGGTTGTGCCTTTGTCATCGACCTCCCCTCACCCTTCCCCCCATCCTGCTTTCTCGCCCTATAAATCCTCACCTCTATCCTCTCCCTTCGAGGGAGAGGAGGTTTCGTTTTCGGAACCCTCGCCCTTCTAGGGAGAGGGAAGGGTAAGGGTGAGCGCGCCCGCGGGCTGCCGGGGGAGAGGATAAAGGAGAGGGGGCTTTTGCAAAGAGTCCTGTTACTTTTGCGTGCATCAGTATGCTGCCGGCGACGAGTTGTCATTGAAGCTTGTATCCCATCTCTTTTGCCACCTCAGTTGCGAGTCGATCATCCGCGATGTCGCTGAAAGACACCTTGCGATCGACGAAGCGACCTTGAGATTGAATTGCCTTGACCAGGGTCTCCATGCCCGTTCGACTCGGAATTCCGGTCGGGCTTAAGGTGGTCAGAAACTGATCGTAGGTTTCGGCCGCCGCTTCTTTGTCCATTTTTAAAATGCGCACGATGAGGTCGAGGGTCTTGGCCTTCGATTTTTGAATCTCGTCTTTTGCAAACTGTAGAGAACGAATGACTCTCTTGACTTCCGCGGGCCGCTCTTGCACTGTCTTCGCCAGCGTGGTCAAGCCGCCGCCAGGCATCTCCACCATGGCCCCGACGTCCAAGATCTTATTGAGACCTTTCTTTTGCGCGCCGAATGTCACCGGCGGCGACAGCATGGCGCCATCAACGAAACCCGATTCCAGCGAATAGAGAAGCTGTATCTGTTGTCCAGGGATCGATACCAGTACATAGTCTTTTGGGCTGGCGCCCATTTTTTCGAGAGCCATGGACATGGCCACATGGATCGTACCGCCCAGACCGCTAATCGCGATCTTTTTTCCCTTCAAACTCTCGAGCGTTTTGTATTGTGGTCTGGACATCAGCCAGTAAGAGATTCGATCGGATGAAAACCAGATGGCTCTCGAAGGTATGCCGCTCAGGGTCGCGTTGACCGATGCGGGCCCCACTCCGGCCTGGTAATCGATGTCCCCCTGGATCAGAGCCGCAGGCACGATCGAAGAGGCCATGAAAATAATCTCCATGTCCAATCCGTTGGCGGTAAAAATCCCCCATTCCTTGGCGGCTATGAGCGGCAAGGCCGTGATCGTGAAGGCTGCGTTGGAAATTCTTGTCTTTGCACGCCGCTCCTGAGCATCGCCGGATGCTGCAAATGTCAGCAGGAGTCCGATAGCAGCGATCACTTGAAATTTTCTCATTGTGTTCTCTTGTTCCAAGAGGCCGATCAATGCAGAACTAACCTTGAGCCGGCAAAAATTTCTGTTCTTCGATGCGAAGCATTAAACGAGAGTTCCCTCTCCCCTCGTGGGAGAGAGCTAGGGTGAGGGGGCGCTGCAAACCATGATCACCCTCACCTCTTTCCTCTCCCATCAAGGGAGAGGATGTTTAGTAGGCTTGCCGCTGGCGACCAGTGTTTCGATACCTTTGTTCTCTTTTCCGCCTCGTCAGACCCGTCCCTGCTAGATCAGGACCGCTGATTATTCCTAATCTCAAGATAGAGCGCAACGGCCGGCAGCTCGAATTTACGGAGTTCACCAATGAAGTTTTAACTCCGATTCCGCTGAAAAACCCTCATTCACCCTTCGACAATGCTCAGGGCGAACGGGAGTCGCATTCGTAGGGTCGACGATTTTTCGTTCATGCTGAGGCTCTCGAAGCATGAAACGGGCCGTTTTCCAGCAGACTCAACCGGTATGCCTAATCTCGCCATTGTTCTTTGATTTCTCCTCGCTAGGTCGGTATACACTGTTTTGAAGCTCGAGAGGTGTCCCAGATGAGCGTGATGACGGCCCGCAGGGCGGCAGGGCAGGTTTCGGCCGATCCGATCACCTTGGAAGTGATTCGCCACGGCATCATTTCTATTTGCGACCAGATCGACGCCAACATGACCCGCACGGCGTTCAGCCCTTACATCTACGAATACAAAGACTACGCGGTAGGCTTTGTGGGTTCCGATGGGCAGTTGCTGGCTCAATGCACCGGTGGCATGCCTGTGTTCGTCGCCGATTCCGTTGGGATGGCGGTGCGCGACGGGCTGGAAATCTATGGCCGTCAGAATTTTCACAAAGGCGATGTGGTGGTATGCAACCACGCGGCTGTGCAAGGACAACATCTGAATAACACGGTGATGTACACGCCTGTCTTTGCCGGTCCTGAGGGCGATGAACTGATCGGTTTCTTCGCGATCAACTGTCACTGGATCGATATCGGCGGCTCGGCTATTGGATCCGTATCGTATTCGGCGACCGAGATCTTCGTAGAGGGTTTGCAGCTCCGGTCGATCAAGCTGTGGTCGAAGGGCGAGCCGATCCAGGAGGTGTACCGCATCATAGAGAACAACACGCGGTTTCCCGACGAGCTGCTCGGCGATATCGAGGCGCAGCTCGGCGGCTGCTTGCTGGGCCGCGATCTGATTGCGGCGATGGCTGGCAAGTACGGCGCGCGTTATTTTCTCGAAGCGATCGACATAATCCTCGATCAATGCGAGGCGTCCACGCGAGAAAAAATCGAGGCGATTCCAGACGGCACGTACGAAGCCGAGGCCTTTCTCGATGACGACGGCATGCACGAGGGTCGGATCGCAATCAAAGTGAAGGTCATCATCGCAGGCGATCAGATGACCGTCGATTACACCGACATGGCGCTTCAGGTGGCGGGGTGCATCAACTCCGGTTACTACGGCGGCGGCCGGACAACGGCTCGGGTCGCGTTCAAGTACCTGATCGCGCCGGACGAGCCGGCCAACGAGGGAACCTTTCGACCGCTCAAGCTGATTCTACCCGAGGGAAAGCTCCTGAGTGCGGAGCCCACGGCTGCCATGGGGCTTTACAGCATTCCTTTTCCCACAGTCATCGACTGCGTCATCAAAGCGCTCGAGCCTGCTTTACCCGAACGCGTGACCGGCGCGCATTTTGGCACATTTTCATCGGTGCGATTCTTTGGTAACCGCTCCGATAACGGCGCGCCGTTCAACTGCAACGACAGCGGTCATGGGGGCTGGGGTGCCTGCGCGACCCACGACGGGGCGGGTCCGTTCCGCACCATGGCGCACGGCGACACGCGCATCATCCCCGTCGAGCTGCAGGAATCGATGTATCCTTATCGCATCGAGGAATTTTGCTTGCGTCAGGATTCAGGCGGCCCGGGAATGTGGAGGGGCGGGCTGGGGTTTGAGAAGCAGTACATCATTCTTGCGCCGTGCAAGCTCTGGGTGAATTTCGATCGCGTCGGCTGTCCACCTTGGGGCGTGCAAGGTGGGAAGGCGGCCAAGCCCGGTCAAGTGCTGATCTTGAAGAAAGGGGTAACTGAGCCCGAGCTTCTCTACAAGACCGAGAACTATGTGTTGAACCCTGGCGACCGTGTCCGGGTCGCGGTCGGCGGAGGCGGAGGCTATGGTCCTCCGGCCAAACGGCCCATCGAGCTGATTCAGCGCGACGTGGTACGAGGCTACGTCTCTTCGGAGAGCGCGCGTGAGGACTATGGCGTGGTGGTCGAGGCGGACGGTACCGCCCATCGGTTGTGATCACGTTGCTTCAGAGTTTAAGTTTTGAATTTTGGGTTTTGAGTCACTAGTGTCCGGTTCAACTTTTGTTAAAATGCTGTAACTTTAAGAAAACAAATCATAAATAGGCAAAAATGAGTTTCTACGATTTGAAATTTGTTCCTGCTTACTCATCGCCTATTCTCCTCAAAACCTTCTTCGAGGAGAGTAGCTGTGAATCAAGGACAAAC
>DASYRN010000067.1:0-5170 GCA_036004365.1 Binatia bacterium | reverse complement strand
GTGCCAGCTCCACAGCGGTGCGATGAAGCTATCCCCCTTTTCCCAGTGAAACGGCTCGCCGTTGATCACGCTGGTGCCGCTGCCGCGGAAGACGTGGTATATCGACGTGCTCGTGTGGCGGTGGACCTTGGTGCGCTCGCCAGGACGGAGCATCTGCATCCAGCACGAAAGCGTCGGCAGGGTCGAACCGCCGGTTGCCGGATTGACATACTCCAGCGCGACGCCGTCATAGGGATGGCCATCGGTTTGAGCCAGAAGCTTGAGCGAGCGGTAAGTCTCTTCCCAGCGGTAGTGAATCGGCGCCTTGGCGGTTTGTTCCCCGGAACCGACGGGCCGCGTCAGTCCGGAATAGGCGGCTTGATTGTAGCTCCTCTTCGCTGGCCCGCTCTTGTCAGGATAAGGCTCGAAAGAGATCACCTGGAGAGCTTTGACCAGCGGCACGTCCAGCCCATCGATCCAGACCATCGGCTCCGCTCCCTCGTGGCCGTGCTCGTGCCAGGTCCACTGCGGAGTGAGAATTAAATCCCCCTGCCCCATCGTGACTTTCTCTCCTTCGACCGCCGTATAGGCACCCTGCCCTTGCAGGATGAATCGGATCGCGGCCATCGTGTGGCGGTGCGCGGGAGCAAACTCGCCCGGCTGGATGAGCTGAAAAGCAAACAACATCGTATGGCTCGTCATCTCGGTCTGCTCGAGGCCGGGATTCACCAACCGGATTGTCCTGCGCTCGTTGACCGCCGCGTGGATGCCGATGCGGTCCCGGGCCTTAAGCAGGCTGTCGTAGACGTCGGCCCATTTCCAAAGATGCGGCTTCACATCCGTCTTGGGATCGAGCGGCCGCTCGCCCGCCGGAATCCTCCAAAGACCGGAGAGAAACCTTTGATGAAGCAAACCGTCCAGCTCTCGAATGCTTTCGTCTTCGGCTTTCATAGAGTTCCTTCAGCTTTCCGCGTTTCCGCTTTCAGAATTCGTCTTAACGCCCCTGGATCCCCAGCTCCTTTTGCACTTCGCGAAGGAGGCCGGTATCCGAGACTTCGCTCGAGGGAACCTCACGAGCAATCTTCATATCCTTTTTCGCTTGATCTATAACCAGGCGCAGGCCATCTTCCGGCAGGCTGCCATCCATATTATAAACCTTGAACGTCGAGTCATACGAGGCCGCTGCCGCTTCCTTTGTGGTCTTGGACCATTCCGCCAAGACCTGAATCGTTCCTTCCCGGTTCTCCCGAATGAAGCGGTTCGACCGGATCAGAGCCTTCAAGACCTTCTTCACTTCATCCGGCGTTTCCTTGAGTTTTTTTGACTGGACACCCAAGCCGACGAAGGGGAAATTGAACAGCTCATAAGCCCGGGCCAAGACATTCATGCCGATTTTCTTCCCCTCGGCGTCCGCCGGCGGCGAGATTACGGCCACATCCACGATGCCCTCTCTGAGCGCAGCAAAGCGCGCCCGATCGGAGCCCAGGGCGACTATTTTGATCTCCTTGTCGGGATCGACGCCGAAATGGCGGATCATCATCCGCGCTGCGACGTCGGAGGTCGCGCCCACCGTGGGACTCTCTTCTACAACGGCAAGATTATCGGGGATTCCACGCGCTTGATTAGTCAGAGACCTTGGCAAGGCGGTGCCGCTCTTGAAGTTGACTGGCACGGGTGTGTCCTCTGGGAGGTGCGCCATGCGGACCACCATCATGATGGCATACGATTACGGAACGGTAATGTGCTGCTTCTTTGCTTGGCCCAGCTTCCACGGGATCTGGTGCCGAAGGTCAAGGGGGGAATGCCAGGCACAGAACACAACGGTGAAATGTACGGAGATTATCTGGTCGAGATGACAACTGATGGACGGATTGTTTGGGAGTGGCGCAGCTGGGAGCATCTTGATCCGGAGATAGATTGCATCACGGAGGTCCAAGAGCGACGGGAAGAGTGGACCCATGGAAATGGCGTGGCCGAGTTGCCAAATGGCGACATCGTTGTGAGTTTCCGCACGATCTCAACGATTGTCATTATCCATCGAAAGACCGGCAAAATTATCTGGAAACTCGGTGCCCCGCCTCTATCCGGTCAACATGCCCCGACCCCCCTGCCCAATGGCAACCTACTGATCTTCGACAACGGCCCGCACCGCTTGGATCACCCATTGCCATTTTCTCGCGTCATCGAGGTCGAGCCGGCAACAAAAGAGATCGTTTGGAAGTACCAGGAGAGGAGAGAGGTTGATTTCTTTAGCCCCAGGATTTCAAACGCACAGCGGTTACCCAATGGCAACACGTTGATCTGCGAGGGCGATTTCGGTCGCATCTTTGAGGTGACGGCTGGCGGCGAACTGGTCTGGGAGTTCGTGAATCCTTATTTTGGAGAAGGGCCAAACGGGCCGAACAATCGGGTGTTCCGCGCCTACAGATACAGTGAGGAGGAGATCGCGAGAGCTAAGACGACGGGAGGTCGTCTATGAAAATTATCTGGGGTTTACTCATTACTCTGATTCTCCATGCCTCAGTCCATGCGGCAGATAAGATAAGAATCGGATTCCCGGACCTCGCCGCCACATTTCTCTCTCTGCCTCTGGGACAGAAGAGGGGCTTCATTCAAGAAGAAGGGCTTCAAGCGGAGTTCATCCGGATAAACCCCACCATTGCGCTGGCGGCGTTAGCCAGCGGGGAAATCGACTACTATACGGTGATCGGCCCTGCGGTCGCCGCAGCGATCCGGGGATTGCCGGTTAAGGTCGTGGCCTGTTACATGCCTAGCGCGCCCATTGCGCTCATCGCCCGACCCGAGTTCAAATCGGTTCAGGAACTTCGAGGTAAGACCATTGGGCTGAACATCTTGGGCGGCGCTCTTGAGGTCACAGCAAGATTGATATTCAAGCATTTTGGTCTTGACCCCGATAAGGAGATAAAGTTCCTGGCGAATGGCCCGCTCGAGTCTAGATTTGCCGCCGTCAGTAAGGGGTTGACCGCGGCCACCTTGGGTTCCCCACCATCGGATTTTCTAGGGAAGAAAATGGGGTTTGTTGTCCTTGCGAGAGCCCATGAACTCTTCAGTTATCCTGTGAGCGGCCTAGTGGCAAGCGTAAAGAAGATTAAGGAAAGACCTGATGAAATGAAACGAGTCATCAAGGCAGGAATCAAGGCCAATAATTATATCCGTCAGAATCGCGATGGCACAATTACCGTAATGGTAGAGTGGCTGAAAGTCGATAAGGAAATAGCTACGGCCACCTATGAGTCCGTCTTGAAGGTCTTTAACGAGGACGGAAGTCTACCCGAGAACGGGATCCGCCTGTTGATTGAAGAGGCAAAGAAGCAGGCCAAAGTAGAGCGCGAAGTGTCTCCTGCGGAAGTGGCGGATCTCTCGATTCTCACGCACGCTCAAAAAGAGCTGGGGATTAACGGAAGATAGGAGAGAAAGAGCCCAAGGTCTCGCCGGCGTAGCTTGTTAAGAGCCCAGACTGGATTTCGTCAGCCGGCCATATGTTTGTACGGTGCTGTTTCGAATCCGCGATTTCGGCTTCGACGGCTAGTAGATGATCGAACCCGCCTCTCTTTGTTTCCTGTTGACAGCTATTCCGCAGCAGTGCTAAGAGGCACCAGTCCATCCCAGATCAGGCTACATCTTGGTTTGGCTCCACATCTCGGAAGGGGGAATAAACCATGATGGTCCATGCTCCCAAATACGGCCAAGCGTTGCGCGTTATCGGGCAGACCCTGGAGGAACTGCATTTGATAGCTTTCAGCATAAAGAGCGAAGGAAAGGGATACCTCATCCAGGGCTACGCTGAAGAGAGCGAGCCCGTAGAGCTGCGGTACACAAATGCAGATATACAACATATGGATCGGAAGCGTCGGGCCATGCGCAGCGACCCGTTCAGAATGCCTGACTTCAGGAATTTGTCTCAACTCTTGCGTGCGGCTGGTAGCTATCTCGAAAGCAAAGAGGGTCGCCTGCTAGCGATTTCGAAGCAGCTCGGAGCTGTGACATCGTTCACCATCCAATACGACAGCGGAGAACACCACAAAGAAGAAAAGCACCTCGCCTCTAGCCTCTACGATCTCTGCCTACGTATGTACAGACAGCGGAAGGCGGCGAAGGCCAAGTAGTGTGGTGTGAACAGACTTCTGATGTACCATAGGAAGAACTAATAGCGGCACGAGGGGCCGGTCTCCTTTGAAAATGGAGCAAGGACAAACAACAAAGGACGGGAAACTCTTGCCTTGCTTAGTCCCAAAATCCCGAGTGCGGAGCGGGCCGCGGGCTGTCCATGCCTGGGTGATCTTTTCATGCTTGGCTTTGGGATCGGGCTCTGCAATAGCCCAATCGCAGGCGGCCTCACGAGAATCGAAAACATTCACAGTTCAAACGCCGGATGGCGTGATGATTTCTGCCCAAGAATGGGGTCATCATAATGGACCCGAGATTCTTTTTATTCACGGGTTTTCGCAAAGCCATCTCTCGTGGTTACGCCAAGTCAGGAGCGAGTTGGCGAACAGCTTTCGCATGGTTACCTATGACATCCGCGGTCATGGCGGGTCAGACAAACCGCTCGATCCGGCATACTATAAGGATCACAAGCGTTGGGCTAATGAAGTCAAAGCCGTGATCGAACGAACCAAGCTCCAGAAACCCGTGTTGGTCGGTTGGTCTTATGGAGCACGGATTATCGCGGAGTATCTGATGGAATACGGCGATAAGAATATCGCGGCCATCAACTTTATCGCGGCGTTCACCAAGATTGTTCCGGAATTCCTCGGTCCTGCGATCCTCGCTGTAAGAAAGATGGCGTCGGACAATCTGGCGGAAAATATTGAGAACACCCTCTCATTTCTGAAGCTTTCGACGGCTAAAGGGGTAGCGCCGGACGAGTTTGAAACAATGGTTGCCTATAATATGCTCGTCCCATCTAAGGTGCGTTTCCATCTGCTGGCGCGGCCAGCTCTCTATGAGGACCCGCTTAGAAAAATAAAGGTGCCGGTCCTTGTTACCCATGGCATGGAAGACCAGGTGGCGCTCATCACCATGGCGCGTTATACCGCGAGTGTTGTACCGAACGCTCAATCTTCTTTTTACGAGAGTGTCGGACACATGCCGTTCTGGGAGGATCCAGCTCGATTTAACCGCGAGCTGGCAGAATTTGTGATGAAATCCAATAGGCGCTAGCAAGGAC
>DASYRN010000066.1:0-8120 GCA_036004365.1 Binatia bacterium | reverse complement strand
CGGCTTTGCACCGCTTCCGTGTCGCTCCCACGAAAGTGGGAATCCCGAAAAACCACGACTGGGCCCCCGATTAAGACATTCGGGGGCGACGGCCTTTCGGAATCCCGCAAGTCATAAATCGCGTGCTTCGTTGCACTACAGACCGGATCTCTCTCCTGCTCGGTGATTCCCGAATGTTTTTATCGGGAATCCAGAGTGTTTTTTATCCCTGGACTCCGCTTTCCGCGGGAGTGACTACCTTTTTTTCTGACTAAAGGAATGAAAGTTACCGTCCTCGATGACTACCAGGCTTCGAAGGTTTAGCAGAGATTCCAGTTGAAAGCTGAGGAACTCCTAAATGGAAAGAGCTCCATTCTCCATTGCATGGTTGTTCGTGGTGCAAGTGCTGTTACTTGCTGCTGGTTGCGCCACAATCGATATCGAGGTCCACGGCAGACGGGGAGATACGTATATAAACAGAGGCCAGTATGACTTGGCCATCGCCGAATTTAACCGTGTCTTAGAGATCGATCCAAAAGATGCTAGGGGTTATCTCGGACGTGGGAATGCCTATAAGGGCAAAAAGCAGTTTGATCAGGCCATCTCTGATTACAATAAGGCTCTGGAGATAAACCCGAGGTTTGCTGAGGCGATGAAGTTCGCGAACCGGGTGGCTGAACTCGCCGAGCAGGAAGGCCACCACCCGGACATTCATATACACTACAAGCTTGTCCGCGCCGATACTGGACCCACGCCATCGACGGCCTTTCGGAGAACGATTTCATCCTCGCCGCCAAGATCGACGCATCGAGATGAAAGGAAACTGCCGGCTTGGTGGTGAGATAAGTAGCGATATGTCTCAAAGCAGCTAGTCGGATCTCTTATAGCCTCACGATCGTGTTGAGGTCATGCAGGAAGTAGACGAGTTAGCCGAGCTACTTGTTAATCAGCTTTGAAATTGATCAACTCTCTCTCTAATACGCCCTTCTTTTGGTAGATTCTTTCCTTAACAAACCATTTCACCTTGGGAGAATACCAACACTCTGCCATGAGGTTTCCAGTGTAAAAGTTATAGCCCTCAATTTTAAAGGCCTCGAAGATGCCTGCAGGTACTTTCAGTTCCTCCACACTAGAGACCGACCAACGGTAATCGAATGTTTCGGACGACTTTTCCTCTATATTTTCTCGGGTATAAGAATTTCTCCACTCTTTTCCTACTTCGAGCGGCCAAGAGACAGGCTGATACGGTGCGCTTCTTTTGGAGGCTATTTTTCCCCCAGATAGGGTCGCAAGTTCACCCAAGTTCTCCTTAACGTAAAAGTGTTCATTCTTCCCTACTCTAACCACATACGCTGGAACATTTTCGAACTTATCTTCCCTAATCAGCACTCTCGTAAAAGTTCCGCTTCCGCCAGGTCGTTTCCAGGCATATCTCCACTCGTAGCCAACTTTCCACTCGGGCTTTTCGGCCTTGACACCCGTTTGGGCTATCGGTTTGGTCTCACCTTGGGCTAGTTTTTCTTGAGTGACTTGCGTCCTAGGAATTGTAGGCGAGACCTTGTATTCCGCTAACTGCATGGAGGTATCTGTACTCTGAGTTTTGATCCTTACAATACTCTTGACCTCCGAGGCATACCAAATTGTGGATTCACCACAATATGGATTATAGTGGGGTGAAAGAACTGTACACAGGCATCTACACTCAAATGCTCCAAATGTACCGGCCGTTACTGTTATTTGTCCAAAACCAGTTACCTCGCAATCTATCTGCGTAGGGATACGAAAAGCCTTACTTTCTTGAGGTTGTCCTAATAGACGAGCCCCACCTTGGTAGCTCCACGTTTTGCCTATCCAGAGGGGAAATCTCAAGTTGGTGAGTGTTGCAGTCCCGACTTTTACCCTTGTCCTGTTGTCGCGCTCGTAGACCCAGTAATCTCCCCCTTGGTGTGTCGGGTGGTCAGTAATTGGCCCCTTATAATTCTCGGGCGGCGTTAAAGATGACAATGTAGGGGCGCAACTACCGATAAGTCCCCATAGGAGAAGCACCGGCAACAAACAGTGAACCTTAAAGGCAATCTGCCCTCGAGTACCCATAGGACTTCTCCTTATTTCTGTCTTTAAGCCCCCATCTGTCGGTACACCACCTACCAGCGAGAAGGATCTCCCCACGACGAGATCACCGCTCTCAATCTCGGTTGGCCGACAGACGCCGGCTTTTCACGGCTTTGCGGAAAACGCGGTGAATATATTGAACTACATGGATGGGAAGCTCACCCGAGCTGTGAACCCTGAGGCCTTGCAGAGGAGGAAGCGTTGATGGATCTGGCGTGAAACAACCGTGTTCCGACCCCTTACAAGGGCTCAGCGGCTTTTCCCGTACACTTTATCGATGAAGCCTTCCTTCTCGAGCTCGCGCACGATACTGTCGTCGATCAGATTGTCAACCGTTACCTTGCTCCCGGGAGTCTGCTTTAGGGCTTCATCGAGCTGGATTTTCATCCCCTCTCGCGTGGTATAGGGCACGCGCTCCAGCATCTTCATCGTGGACTGGTACGAACTTTCCAGGTAGGGCTTGTTTGCACCGCGGAGATATTTAGCAACGATTTTTTGCGTTCCCTCTTTGTTGGTCTTGAAGTAATGCGACGCCTCGATCAGAGCCATGACGGTTCTTTTCACAGTGTCTCGTTTCTTCGCCAAGTAGCTCTTTGTCGTCACCGCGCATATGAAGGGCAAGGGATACGGCTGTGGTAAGTCGCCCATATTGGCCAGGATCCGATGCGGCAGCCCTCCGGGGATGAGATGGACATTTCCCGGAGGAGAAGGAAATCCGGCGATGACTCCGCGGCTGAGTCCCGCCGCGCGCTCCGAAGCGCCTCCAACCTGCAAGATCTTGACGTCTTCCATCGGTCTCAACCCGAGCCCCTTCAACAGCTCCCGCGCTGCCACATCCGACACGCTGCCAAAGCGGCTGATTCCGATGGCCTTCCCTTTTAGATCTTCGGCAGACTTGATGCTATCCAGGACAACGAGCTCGTAGGCTAGGGTATTGATCATGCAGGCGACGCTCACCACGTCCGCTCCCCGGACCGCCGCGTTCGCGACCCCGCTGCCCGCGGCGTTGCCCACATGAATGTCCTGAGACATGATCGCAGAAACGGCGATTGTGGTGCTCCCGATGTAGACGACCTCAGCATCCAGACCGTGCTTTTTGTAGAAGCCCGCGTCCTGGGCGACGGTCCAAATCGCGTTCAGTGTATCTGTAGAGCTGTAGAGAACCTTGACTCTTTCCTGCGCCTCGACACCTACCCATCGGATGACAAGAAGAAAAAGTGTAGCGGCACAAGCTAGGCTGCGATGTCTGTAACGTTGGTTATGGTTCATAGATTCTCCTGGGCTTTTATGGGCTACGTCATGGCGCCCACGCGTTATGAACTCACCTGGAAATCGACAAGCGTAGACGTCGTCAGAGCGTCTTGGGCTTTAGGAAGTGATTCCTCGCGCAGGTAGACGATAGCTTTCACTTGCGGCGCATAGTAATAGGTCGTCATCCTTCCCGGTAATGTCCCCACCTTCCCCTTTCTTTCGGGAACTGTCATCACAATCTTGAACGCCTCGAACTCACTCTTTAGGGTCTTAACTTTCTCCCACGATTGGACTTCATACTGTGCCGACTCCTGGCGTTGGACACCCGGCATCTGTAACGGGAAGTGGCCCGACCAAGAAAGACCTACACGAATAGGGAATCTGAGGAGTTCACCCCTCCATCCTGGTTTACCGAAGAGAAGCGAAACGAGGGTAGCTCCATCCAGCTCTTTCTGTTGATCGTCTCTAACACCGAAGACTTTGAAAGTACCCTTTTCTGCTCTCACGAT
The DNA here is from genome assembly GCA_036004365.1 of Binatia bacterium. Classification (GTDB taxonomy): domain Bacteria; phylum Desulfobacterota; class Binatia; order UBA9968; family UBA9968; genus DP-36. The sequence continues at coordinate 4,269 of DASYRN010000066.1, read as the reverse complement.
GTATTCCGGGAACCCTCCCAACTGAGGCCCACTCACTGAGACTCCAACGGGCCGCGCCACGTCTACCTTGACTCGCCACCAGTCTCCGTCTTTGTAAACAGGCGCATCCGCTTGCTGGGCCGAGGACATGCAAGGCAGTATAAGAGACATTGAAGTGGCTATGATGAACGTCAAAACGGCTTTCTTCATTTTTCGCCCTCCGTACCTCCCCGCAAGGCGCGTGACCAATGTCACACAACGGTTCACGGCTGAATCTTTGTTGTCGCGTCTTTTCCCCGGCTCAGAACTATTTGAAATACCCTTCCTTCACCAACTGCTCCACCAAGCTTGTGTCGATAAAAGACGCAGGATCGGCCGATGCCGCCTTAGGGGTTTTTTGCTTGATCGCGTCGAGAGTAGTGCGGATGCTCTCCGCGTTAGGCCTCGGAGTACGGTCTGCCCACTTTTTAAAGGCCTCATAGGCGTACTCCGTGTCCTCACGATCGCTCCCTAAGAACTCCATGAGATAGGTAATCGTCTTTTCCTTCTGGTCGTAGTAAACCCTCATAGCATCGGCGATGACTCGCACGAAACGCAACACGGTGTCACGATTTTTTTGCGCATAGGATCTCTGCAGCCATTCTCCATTTTGCTGCCAAGCAATTCCCAAGTCCGGGAGGGAAATCAGCGCGCGAAACCCGCGCTTCTCGGCCATGCGGTCAAAGGGAGGGGCTAGAGGTCCAAACTGGGCATCTCCCCTTTCCATATGGGCCAAGATCGTCGGCGTATCCGGTCGAGGGAGCTGGATCAGTTTGACATCTTTCTCGGGGTTCAGACCCAACTTGGTCAATGCGAATCTGAGTGCCGTATCGGGAATCGTTCCGAAGGGAGCACCGATATGGCCCGTTTTTCCTTTGAGATCCTCTGGCTTTTTTATATCCTTGTGCACCATCACCTTATAAGGGAACACGTTCATCCACGAAGAGACCACCATGAAGGGTGGCGCACCTTCCAGGGTTGCCGTGACGAATGCGGCAGCCCCGGATCCGGTGGAGATCTGCATGGTCCCGCTGAGCATGGCCTGGACCGCATTGGCCGTGCTCGTCTGAACGATGTTCACATCAAGGCCATGCTTGGCAAAGAGATTCTCTTTTTGTGCGATGAAATAGAGGCTTGTCCCGGGATTCATCCCGGTTTGACCTACGGTCATTTTGACCGTCTGAGCGCTAACTTTGGACAGCGTGAGGATAGGCAAAATTATCCCGAGCAACAAACCAACCAGCCGGAAAGGATCGGATCGGAAAATCGTCCTAGATTCCATGAGCTACCTCCGCTGTTGTTATTTACTCATTATGGCTCAGTTGCGACAACGACGGATTTCGATTAACGAATATACCAGAACCGAGTAGGCGAAAATCATTTGGATGGCTTCCAATTGTCCAGCCTCCTCTCGACGGCCTTGAACAACTCCGTCAAACCTGCGCCCAGACACGCTATAATCACAATAGGAGCAAACATTGCTGCAATCTGAAAGCGCTGCGCGGCTACCGAGCTGAGATATCCCAAACCCATGGCTGCGCCGTACTGCTCGGCCACCACGATATAGACCAAGGCTCTGCCCAAAGCCACCCTCACTCCCGCCACGATGTAAGGGAGCGAGCCCGGCAGGGAAACTTTTCGGAAGATAGTTGCATCGCTGGCTCCGAAGGAACGCGACATTTTGACGAGATTAACGTCCGTATTGGCGATACCGATCATGGTATTGATGAGAACCGGAAAAACCGCGGCGAGAAAAGTCATAACAATTTTGGAGACGGCCCCGAGACCAAAAAGCATGATGATCAGGGGAAGGAGGGCAATGAGCGGCGTCGCATAGATACCCGACAGAAGGGGGTCCAAAGTCCTGCTGATCCCTTTGTACCAACCCATGGGGATTCCAAGCAGCACTCCGACAATCGTGGCTGTAATGAGACCAACAGAAAAATTGGTGAGACTAAATATCATGTGCTCCCAGATCAACCCACTGGTAAACATTTCAATACCCTTGGCGATGATCTGGCTAACGGGCGGGAAGTAAAAAGGATTCAGAAGGTGGGTCTGGCTAGCAACCTCCCACGCGAGAAAAAAGGCGAGGATCCCAAAGAGGCCAAGCCCTTTGCTTGCGATCGCTCGGAGCCTTGCCATCCAACTGCCGGCAAGACGTGGCGGTACTTCACCGACAGGCAAAACGTCGGGGGGCAAGGATGTATCCTGCTGTTGCGCCGTACTGACCTCTTCTCTTGGTGGGAACCGACTCTATGCAGCAGCCACCCTACGTGTCAAGCCTCGGTCTACCTACTCCCAACGCTTGTTCTTGGTAAAATCATAGTGGATCGAACTATCGCTCTCAAAGCGCCAGATGATCCGCTCTTTGTTCCATCTCCCGTTGAGGGTTGCGTCCAGGAAAGAAACTATCTGTCCCCAGGCGGCTTCGGCCTGGGCCGCGCGATAGCGCCCCGGCATCGTGTCATTGAGAAAGCCATGGGGCGCATCGGCATAGACTCGGACGTCGAAGCTCTTCTTCGCCTGGGCCAGGACGCTGCACATCCGAACGATATTATGCAAGGGGATGAGGTTATCGAGTTCGCCAAAAATCCCTTGTACCGGGCAGGAGATTTTCTCCATCAGTCTGTCGATCGGCTCCCGACGGAGCGGGTGGGATTCCCAGTCAGCATTGTAGACCGCGCCATACAACACCACGACTGCGGAGAGATAGTCACGATAGGCCGACACCAAAAGCGGTTGCCGTCCAGTCTGGCAAACGCCGATCATGCCGATCCGTCTGGCGTCTACATCCGGCAGGCCCCGCAAATAGGCCACCGTCGCGTCTACGTCCTGGAGCACTTGCTCGTCGCTAAGCTCAGCGCGGGCGTCACCACGCGCCAGCGCCTCGCGGTCGCCTGTGAAACGGGAGAAAAAATCCGGGACGATGGCAACATAGCCGGCTTCAACCAGCTTCTCCGCGAGGTCCGTGGTGTGATTGACGATGCCATAGCGCTCGTGAAGATGGATCACCGCGGGCCGCTTACCTCCGCCGCTGGGGCGGCCGAGAAAGCCATCCATCCGGTTGTCTATTCGAACCTTTGTAAGCATGTCGTGCCTCCCTCTGGAAACTGCTACCCTGTTTAGACAGGCGCCGTGAATTTTTCAAGTCCATTCTGCGGCGCATGGGTTTGACTCAAACAAGGCCTTGAGTATATTTTTCCGTCCGAGGAGAGATGCTAATGGATCAAGAAGCAGCAAAGAAAGTCGTGGCGCAGATAGATAGCAATGAGCTAGCGCAGCTCGCATGCGATCTCGTCAACATCCCGAGCGCAACGGGGCAGGAGAAGGCGATCGCGGAATTTATTTTGAGTTGGTATCAAGCCAAGGGTATCAAACCGATCCGCCAAGACGTGGAGGTGGACCGACCCAACGCTGTTGGCATCCTGAAAGGCAATGGCAGCGGATTGAGTCTCGGCTTCAATGGCCACATGGACACGAGCTTCACGGGAACTCAAGAAGATCTCCGCATGGTCGCCGATGTCGAGCCCGATTCCGAACTCAAAGGCTCGATCCGGGACGGGAAAGTCTGCGGGCTCGGCGTCTCCAATATGAAGGGAGGAATCGCAGCCTTCATGATGGCGGGAAACGCGCTTAAGAAAAGTGGTATCAAACTGAAAGGAGACGTCATTCTCGCTGCGGTCGTGGGCGAGATCTCTCGCACACCGATTGGACCATGGCAGACGAAAGAATACCGCGGAGAAGGTGTCGGCACGAGACATCTTCTGACTCACGGCATGCACTCCGACTATGCCGTGGTGGCCGATGGCTCCGACATGAATATCGTCTGGACCCAGACGGGCGTCGTCCAAATCAAGATCACGACCTTCGGCAAAGCCGAGGCCGCCTGGGGATCCAAGAGATCCACACATCCGATGGCGAAGTTAAACGCGATTGTGAAAATGACAAAGATCATTGAAGGCTTGGAAAAATGGGCGGAGGGGTTTGAAGAAAAATACATCTACAAATCGCCGACCGGGCCAATCTATCCCAAGGTCAACATCGGTGCGATCGAAGGCGGTGCGCCGTATAGACCCAACTATTTCCCTGGCGTTTGCCATCTGTACGTAGACATCCGCACGCCACCCCAGGTCAGGCCTGTAACGGTGCAACATGAAGTCGAGCAGGCTCTCTCCTCGCTCAGCATCGAATACGAAATGGAACCTTACAAGTCGCTTCTCGGCCATGAGGGGAAGGCTGTTGAGCCCT
>DASYRN010000065.1:0-44045 GCA_036004365.1 Binatia bacterium | reverse complement strand
GTTTACTACTCTCGAGAGAGAGCCTGTGTAAACATCCACACCTATTTTTACGTTCCTCCTAAGCAAAGCTTCAAGGGCGAGAAAAACTTTCTGCTCTGCCAATAGTCTTTGTTTCTCCAAGGAACAGGTGTGGCCTATTTTTCTATTCATCAATCTGGACTGTTGCAGGTCTCCGGTGAACTCAACTTCCTCGAGGGAATCCAACGGTAGCGATTTATCCCACGACCTCTTTGAAGCCCCATTGGGAGAGAAACGAATAAGGAAGATGACTTCCATGCCTGGCTGGGCAATCTCCTCGATGTAAGGGACCATTTGGTCTAGCCGGTCTTGATTTTTCAGCGCCACCAAAATTTGCTTTTTCATCTGTCCCTCCTTGTTTCGCCGTTCGTCAATTACCAACGCAAGTACGATGCCAATGAGAACATCGGACACTCTACAAAGGTAAGGTCTTGAAATACCGAGTGGATTTCTTACGGCTGGTGTCTTTCGGTAAATGGAAAAACGGTATAGCGTGCCCTTCCGTTCACACCGTTTAAACTGTCGATGTCCAATCCACCCTAAGTCACTAGAAAATAAGCCCTTTTACCAACTGTAAACTATGTGCACGTGTTGTTAACTTGGTTGACAGCGATCCGTTTACTGTGTTAAGCAAGCGACAGCTTTTACCCCATAGGGGACCGGCAATGCTTGGCTTGCTGTGAGCAAGGGCGATGGATCCAACCAATCAATTAGACAAGGGGCTAAATCATCTCGCAGAAGAGCTTCTCAAGATCTGCCAGAAGATGAGTTCGGAAAGGGACCTTGGGGCTCTGTTGGACTTGATTGCCAGGGAAGCGATTAAACTAATTGAGGCGGATCGGGCTAGTCTTTTTCTCCTCGATCGGGAAAAGGGCGAGCTTTGGTCCAAGGTTGCACTGGGAAGCGAGGAGATCCTGCGATTTGACGCCCGCGCTGGCATTGCGGGGGCCGTGGCGATGACGGGTCAGACCATCAATGTAGAGGATGCCCATCAAGATCCGCGCTTTTATAAGGAGATCGATCTTCACACGGGCTATCGCACCCGGAGTCTGCTCGCCGTGCCGCTCCGAAACCACGGAGGGGAGATTATCGGAACGTTCGAAGTGTTGAATAAAAAAACCGGTACCTTCGGCGCAGAGGCCGAAGAGATTCTAAAAGCCCTAGCCGCGCAAGCAGCTATTGCCATTGAAACCGCGCAACTAGTGGAGGAGATGAAGCGGCATCGGGACCAACTTCAGGCAGAGAACGCGCAGCTATGGAAAGAGGTTGAGGGAAGATTCTCGACGCAAAACATCATCGGGGTCAGCGAAAAAATTCAAGCCGTCCTAAGGCTGATCGACCAGATCAGCAATAGTTCGGTGAATGTCTTGATTACGGGGGAGAGTGGCACGGGAAAGGAACTGGCAGCCAAGGCGGTCCATTACAAGAGCCTGCGGACCCGAAGGCCATTTGTCGCCTTGAATTGTGCCGCTCTACCGGAGAGTTTGGTGGAGAGCGAGCTTTTTGGCATTGAACGAGGGGTGGCGACCGGTGTGGAGCGACGGTTGGGGAAGTTCGAGGCGGCGCATAGCGGGACATTATTTCTCGACGAGGTTGGCGACCTTAGTCTTACGGCGCAGGCCAAGCTGCTGCGTGTCGTCCAAGAGCGCGTCGTCGAGCACGTGGGCGGGAGGAAAGCCATCCCCGTCGATGTCAGAATTTTATCGGCGACGAATAAGAATCTGGAAGCAGAAATTAAAAAGGGAACCTTTCGCGAAGATCTTTACTATCGCTTGAAGGTGATCCACATCCAGATGCCGCCGCTACGTGAGATTAGGGAAGACATCCCAATCTTGGCGAAGCACTTCCTAGCTAATTACTGCCGAGAAGTGAACAAGGAGTCTATGGATTTGGTACCGCAAGCACTCAATGCCTTCATGAATTTTGCCTGGCCCGGAAACGCGAGAGAATTGGAAAATGAGATGAAGCGGTTGGTGATTTCAATATCTGGGAAAACAATTAGAGAAGAGGATCTTTCTGAAGCTATCCGAGGAAGTGGGAGCGGAAAAGCTGCTCCGGTGTCGAAGTCGGGATCTCTGAAGGATACCGTGTCTGAATTGGAAAAACGTATGATCCTCGAGGCACTGCAAGAATACCGGCAAAATCAACAGCACGCTGCCAGGGCGTTGGGGCTGAGCCGCCAAGGGTTGATCAAGAAAATCAAGCGATACAGCATTAGAGTTCGTGACTCGTGATTCGTTGAGTGAAGTTCGCCCCGCGACCCATCTACTGAATTTCTTCTCATTGAGTTTCACGCGCGAAAAAGCTCGCCCATGCGCCGACTGAAAAAGCGGCCAGCTAGAAAGAGACTGCCGGCTAGAAGAAGCAGCCCAAGCATGCCCATAGCGCTTGCGATATAGGGACCATCTGCGATCCGCCCCAGAAGGGCGTATATGGCTTTGGTTATGGGGTAGTGCTGCTCTTTTAGCGCCAGGATGAGGCTGTCGCTTACCTCCAGCATTGCGAACGAAAAGGATAGAACCGCCCCGGCAACCAGGTTGGCAAACACCAGTGGGAAAGTAATCTGGTAAAGGGTCTTTAGCGGGCTAGCGCCGAGGTTCATGGCCGCTTCCTCCAACACGACGCTGCTTTGCTGAAAACCCGCGTAAGCCGCGCGCACCATATAGGGCAGCCGGCGCACAGCGTAGGCAATAACGAGCAACGGGACGGGATTGATTCTGGCGTCGAGGGGCGTGGCCGAGAACGCCGCCACATAACCGAAGGCTATGACGAGGCCTGGGAGTGCCAGGGGAAGCATCGCGAGCATATCCAGAACAGATCGACCGGGCACCCGCTTGCGCGCCAACAGGTAGGCGATGGTAACTCCAAGAACGATATCTATGAGCGTGCTGAGAGTGCTAAGGAAGAGACTGTTCTTTATGCTGAGAAGCGCAAGCTCGTGGCTAAATACCTCACTATAGAACCTGAATGTGTATTCACTCGGAAGGACGCTCAAAAACCAGCGGCCTGTTATAGACGTTAGAAAAACTCCGAGGTGAGGGATGATGCCAAGCGCTGAAATGCCTAGGACAACGGTGTAAATCAATACGGTCAGTGACGGCGAAGCGGGGGTCACCGCGGAAGCCACATGGCCTCGCCCCAGCATCTCATAACGTGTGCTGCCGAGCAGGCGTTTGGACAAGTAGAAGAAAAAAAGTGTGAGCACTATAACGGCCACGACGAAGGCATACCCCATAGGGTTTTGATGCAGGTCGGTCACCATATTGAATATTTGGACAGCGATGACATCGCGATATTCAAAAATAAGCGGCGTGCCTAGGTCGGTAAACGCCCAGATAAACACGATGATAGCCCCGGCAAAATAGCCAGGGAGCATCAACGGAAATGTGACCGTTCTAAAAAGTTTGAAGCCGCTCGCCCCCATGTTCTTCGCCGCTTCCTCCAGGTTGGGATCGACGTTTGCCAGGGCTGCTGCCAAATTCAAATACATGATCGGGTAAAGATGAAGCACTTCAAGTAATACCACAGCCCAAAAACCCCCACCCAACCAGTCGATGGGCTGATCGATGACACCCATCTCAAGCAGCAACAGATTGATCGAACCAAAACGCGCAAGTAACTGACGCATGCCAATAGCCCCGACGAAAGGTGGGAGCACCATGGGAATCAAGATTAGCCCATTCAATAGCCCTTTGCCGGGAAAATCGTAGCGCACGAGCAAAAACGCCAATGGAAGACTGAGCAGGGTCGTAAACAGGGTCACGGCCAATCCCAAATTGACGCTGTTGGCCAGGATGGCGACGTAGTTCGAGCTAGACAGCATGAGCTTAAAGAAAATCAGAGAAAAGCCTTCGTCGGTAAAAAAAGCGCCGGAAAAAACATAAGAGAGGGGATACAGCATGAAGGCGATAAAGAAGAACCAGAGAAAGAGGAGCACTGCTGCATTAGCGGGGCTCAAGTCGTGGCGGTGCAGCCAACTACTCATCCGGCTCCTCCTGCGGCAAAACGACGACGTCTTGGGCATTGATTTTCACGACGACACGATCTCCGATCTCAGCTTTTTTTACCGCTGGGTTATACTCTACTGCGCGCACCAAGGCGCCATCCGCGAGACGCACGGAGTACTGTTCGCTATCGCCGAGATACATGATGCTTTCCACATCCCCCGTGAGCTGATTAATCCGGTCTGACGGAGGGACGTCACCCGACTCCTCAGCGGGCTCCAATCGCACCGATTCGGGCCGTACCGAGCAAAGAACCGGATCGCCGCGCGCCATATCTTTTACGCCGTTTAAGGCGTGCACAACCCCGGCCGGCGTTTTGACGGTCAATAGATCGCCGATCTCTTCCAACCTGCCGGGTAACAAATTGGTCCCACCGATGAACTCGGCTACAAAGGCCGATTCGGGGCGCATGTAGAGCTGGCGGGGCGTTCCCACCTGAACAATTTGACCGCTCCGCATAACACCGATGCGATCAGCCATGGACAACGCCTCGGCTTGGTCATGGGTGACGTAGATCATCGTGCGGTCGATCTTACGGTGTATCTCTTTGATCTGCGCCCGCATCTCCAGGCGAAGCTGAGCGTCCAGATTGGACAGGGGCTCGTCGAGCAAGACGACGTCCGGCTCGATGACCAATGCCCGGGCGAGCGCAATCCGTTGCTGCTGGCCGCCGGAAAGTTGATTCGGCAAGCGGTCTGCGTAGGTTAGCATCTGGACCGTCTCAAGTGCGCGTGAGACCCGTTTTCTCTTTTCGTCCTCTGGGACGTGGCGCATTTTGAGTCCGTAGGCCACGTTATTCCACACATCCATATGAGGCCAGAGCGCATAGTTTTGAAATACCATTCCGGTGTTGCGTTTGTGCGGTGGGACCCGGCTCTGGTCTCGGCCATCAAAGAAAATTCCCCCCTCGTCTGGAATATAAAACCCCGCCACTAAACGGAGCGCCGTCGTTTTGCCACATCCGGATGGCCCGAGGAGAAAGAACAGTTCCCCGGGGTTTATGTCCAGAGTCAACTTGTCGACGGCCCTGGACTCCCCGAGGACCTTGGTGACACCGTCGAATTTCACACTCGTCACGACTTTAAGTCTCCAGCCCTCAACGCTTTGTTCTCCAGCTGTACACAACGAGGCCGAGCGCGATCAAACCAAATGCAAGTAGGCTAAACCACTCCGAGCTTATTACCGGTGGCTTAAGACCCGTCTGATATTTAGTCTGGGCGAACTCGATCCACTCGTTGAGCTTTTGATTACGGAATGCGGCATCCCGCCACTTTGTTTTCGCGAGTTCTAGAGCTTCGTCCCCAGAGATGGGCATGGCCGCTAGCTTTTGCCATTCCGCTTCGGTCAAACCATCCGTCAAAGCCGCCCTCCAGGCTCGGTTGAGAAGCGGCTTTTGGTCGATCACCAAGGCGCCGATCAGATCATTGACTATCGCCCAACGGGCGGAACCCAGCTTTGGGTCAAACGTAAAGTCCGATTGCCAAGAAAAGGGATTGAGCTTTACCGCTGTGCTCTGCGGCGAATGTTCGTACAGCTCCGGGAGAACACTGAACCGGTTAAGTTGAAAGCGCTGAGGGCCGTCTGTCGAGCCCGCGCTCAATAACCAGAGCTTCTGTCCCGCTGGGGACATAACAAACCGGATGAAGGCCTTGGCGACCTCTCGATTGGGAGCGCCCTTCAGGATCCCGATACAATCGGGATTGATCACTGTTAAGTTAGCGGGCATAACAAAGCCGATCTTATCGGCCCCTGCTTCCTTGACCTGGGCCCAGGCGTAAAAGTCGATCGCTAAACCGTAGGCGACCTCGCCGATAGTTACATCCTTAGGGATTTGGCTCGCTGAATTTGTGAAATTGCGCACGTTGGCGGCCAACGCCGTGATGATCCGCCAGCCTTTTTCCCACCCGTACGCCTGCAGGATGATCTCATAAGCCATGTGAACGCTGCCGCTCTTGCGCGGATCTGATGAGCCGACCCAGCCGAACGCTATCGGCGATGCCAACTCCTCCCAAGTGGTGATCACCGGCAGCTTGGTGAGCCTTAGAACAACCTTGTTGTAGACGATGCCAAACCCTGACAAGGTGGCGCCATACCAGCTGTAATCCGGATCATACAAAGGAACACCTCCCAACTGCGGAGGGATCTTTTCGAGGAGCTGTTGGGGTAAGGTGTACGGCTCGAGGAGATTCGCTGACTTCAGAACGAGGTAGGGATCGAGTCCGCCCCCAAAGAACAGATCAATGCCGATACCCGTTGGTTTCTTTTTGAATTCCGATTGGAGAAAGCGAAGCGTCTCTGATGTGCCGCCGACATCCATCCATTCGACCTCTACGTCTCGGCCAGTCTCATGGTAGTGATGGGCCTTGAACGCTCTGCCGAACTCATATCTGATCCCCTCCCAATGAGGCGAAATCAACACGAGCTTGTCGGCAGCGGCGAGTTCGGAATTGAAAAGGAGCGAGACCGACAGGATGAAAACCCATGAACAGATGCGCTCGTTTGGCCGCCTTCGGCCGTAAGATTGCCGATTCATCCAAGCACATCGCAACCTAGGCGCGAGCGAAAAGACTAGGGCTCTCACTCCAGAAGTCATTATTAGCTGTCCGAGAGCTTTGGCTGGGCAGCTTTTATACCATTAGATGTCGGAAAGTGAAAGCCTGTGAGGAAAAAGCCTGAGAGGTGAGCTAAGGCTAGTGAACAAGAGACTCTCTCTGTTTGTTTTCTTCTCGTGGGAGAGGGGCCACGCGCGCGAGTTCTTCTTCGATCAGACGCGCAAAGGTATCGAGGGGCTGAGCGCCGGAAATCATCCGCCCGTTGATGAAGAACGCGGGGGTGCCGGTCACGCCCGCGCGTATCCCTGCATCAATATCTTGCTGGACAGCAGCCTGGTACTTGCCGCTATTGAAGCATTGCTCGAAGGCGTCGACATCCAACCCCACATCTTTAGCATAGGTTTTTAAATCTTCCGGACTTGCCTTTGGCGCGTTGGCAAACAGCTTGTCGTGATAGGGCCAGAATTTTCCTTGTTCATTGGCACAGCGAGCCGCTTCGTGGCCTTTGCGTGCTGCCGGATGGAGGCTGTCAATCGGGAAATCGCGGAAAACGATCCTGACTTTGTCCCCGTACCGGGACTCCAGCTGCGTAAGCGTCGGCAGCACCCCCTTGCAGAAGGGGCAGTGAAAGTCCGAGAACTCGACGATCGTCACCGGTGCGTTCGCTTTCCCTTTGGAAGGCGCCCCGTCGCTCTTAATATACACTCGCAACACGGGGGGAGGCTTGAGGTTCACGACCACCTTGGCCTGAGAGCGCAGGGATTGAAGGAATGCCTCCCGGCGGGTTTGAATCTTTTGATTTTGCAGGTAAGAACGGATCTGTTCCCGGACCTGAGCCTCATCTCCCTTTATTTGTGCTTTATTGTCCCGGTAAAATTTTTCGATCTCCTGCTCCGTGACCAGGCCGACTTTTGCCGTCACCTCGGCGTCAAGCAGCGCCGGAATCGAAAGGTTGCGTCTGACCGCCTCTTTTTGCAAAAGCTTTTCGTTAATTAGCGCCTCAACTCGCTGGCGCTTCAAGCTATAGATCTGCTCTTCGAGCTTGCTCAATTGCCCGGCCAGACTTTTTTCGACTTCTTCCGAAGTGATCGCAACCCCGTCCACTTCGGCCAACGCATCGCCCGCCGCCTGGGCCGCCGCCGGCAAGCCGAGTCCCAGCAATGAGAGTAAAATCCAAAGAGTCGTCATGGGAGGAAACCCTTCCTTTCACATTTACTTTTACAAATTGAGCGGAGTCTCGCACGTCAAGTTTAAATCCGCAAGACAAACGCGGCAGGGCGGTTTCCCCGCCCTGCCGCTTAAAGGGCCTCGAATGTCAGCCGCCTATGTCCCTGGAGCGTGGCTCGATCCTCTAGGGCATGAACAACCCGTCCGCGTCACAGCTATAGACGGCAGGCGGCGTAGCACTGCACCCGACCGCTTAATTAATCGCTTAATTAATGGGGTAAAAGGTTCCTGGCACCTTTTGCCTACGAATTTAATAATGTGCCTAAGAGCACGGATGAGTGACTGACCATTTGGTCCTTGAGACCGACTGGACTCTGGTCGAACGACAGTAGATGTGGGCGATCATCCCCACCCAACCGACTGAGGCGAGGTGTACTTGACAATCTTTTCATGAGTGACCCCAGCTACCCAGCTCACAGGTCGACTCCGATTCCAAAAGACGGGCAAAGGAAAGGGGCGAGAGGCCCAAAAGACTCCCGACCCCTTTTCCCCCACGTCCTGTATTCAGTATCGTCCTCGAAGATACGCATCCGTGCGTTGGAGCGATTCAAAACGTGGTACACCAAACCACCCAACCCGGCTCGCAGCGGCTCGCAATTGTCGTACGCTAGTCAAAGAAAAAAAAGGTTCCTGACACCTTTTCTTCTCCCCTTTTCTTCCAAAGAGTCGTCATGGGAGGAAACCCTTCCTTTCACATTACTTTTACAAATTGAGCGGAGTCTCGCACGTCAAGCTTAAATCCGCAAGACAAACGCGGCAGGGCAGGTTTTCCCGCCCTGCCGTTAAGGGCCCGAAAATCTGAGCCGCAACTCGTTAAGGTGTTGGGTCCAACGCGACAGCAGCGGTGCAGATATAATTGCTTCCAGATAAAGTGCATCTCTGAAGCTGACAAGTCTCGACCCCACTACACTCAGGTAGACCCGTAGATGTTGTCTGCCCATACGTCCCGCCCTCACAGGCACATGCCAGGCCCTTGAACTCGTTGGCGGTAAAGTCCAGCGTCCAGTTCCTGTTTGGGCAGGTTCCTTCGGAGGAAGGTTGTAGCTCATTGAAAAACTGGCAGCGGCCGTTCTTGTCGCACTTGAACACCTCGACCGTACTAGAAATAGGACCTTCAATTATGAATGGTTGTCCTGTGTTGTCCGGGTCGTTGAATTTGCCCCCGTGGGTGGTGCAAGTGCCGGTACCTGTGAGGAAGCAGTTGTCGGTGGCCAGTGGAAAGTTGTCGGCGTTGTTGTTGCAGGCGCCGGAATGAGTAGTCCCATCCGATAGAAACGTGCCTCCAGCCGCACACAATACCTGACATGTTCCGTTTTTTAGGCAGTTGCCGAAGCCCGCCACCGTCCCGGCACAGATCTCGCTTCCTGTAAGCCATGCGGCGCAAAATTGTCCTCCGTTAGAAAGGGGTATGCATCCGGCATTGGCCTCAGTCCCCAACGTTGCGACTAACATTGCGACTCCAGTCGTGGCAAACACACTGATCATGACTCGCTTAAACATAACTCCTCCTTTAGTTTTGCACATTAGTGAATGCGATTTACGCCTGCAGAGTTGTAAATTTTCTTCTTAACATTATCCGTCCCCTTAGCAGGCCCTTTTCATACCTCGAAAGCGTTACCAAATTTTTCAATCTGTCATACAAGTACCTCCTTGCTTTCAACCAACATGGCGCGCCGGCTCTTATGGCAGCGCCAGTGTGATTTTCCCAAAGACCATTCTGTCCGGTGTTATGCTAGGGTTACGAAAGTCTCTGTCAAAAAACTTGAACTTTTGATCGGTAAGATTGCTCACTCCAAACGTGAAGAAACCATACCGATTCGGCAGACGATAGTTAATGGCCGCATCGAGAAGCCAAAAGCTGTCGTGACCAGACTGGACACTGGTGTTCGAGAGAACAAACCTTCCATCTTGGTTGACGTACGTTGTCCTTAGGGAGGCACCTAATCCGGACGGGTGGAAGAAACTAAGCCCTAGAGGAACACGATGTGTGTCCACATTTTTCGGTTGGTCAGTCACCCCCTGACTTTCAATGCGCTCAAACGCATATTCCGCTCTGAGTGCTACCCATGGATGAGGTGTCCAAAACAGGTAGGTACGGCTTAGCTTCTCGTCTTGTTTCTCTATTCGACCGGTGGGATTTGCAGGATCGGTCGTGGCATCGAGAAATGGAACTTTGAGACTCCTCTTGGAAAATTCAACGCCCCCGAAGATATCTTTTGTAAATTTCTGATCGATAGCGCCTCCATAGCGCCATGTGCGCGTTCCGTTAAAGTCGTCGTAGAATTGATTAAAACCCGCGACCTGCGTTGGTTCGAGGGTTTGGTTCGTAATCAGTGTTCTCTTCAAGGTCCTGAATGCGGCAGCGCGAACTGTCGTGTCATGAAATGGATTCCACGTAATTCCGACTTTCGGGTTCGCCTGGTGTCTATCCGTAAGTCCCGCGTCGGTGCTCAAGAAGTCGCCGCTGACGCCAAGAGTGAATGTCAAATTATCCAAGGGCTTAATGTAAGAATAAAGATACAGATTGGTGTGACGAACATCATCACCATCGTCTGTGGTAATTCTTTGGGCTGGGATGAGGAACGGCGGAAAAGGGAGGATGATGTCTTGAAGATCTAAAATAGTTTTAAATTGCGCATTGACATTGAAGTGTCCGACCCCACTTACCAGGTTAACGTATCGTGAACGGAACAGGTGTTGGACCTCCCCGCTTAAAGCCCTTGCAGGTGTTTTAATGTCCAGGAAGTTGACAGGCGCAGCCGGTCCGGTTTTGTCACTCGTATCGGCATGTTGGTAGGCAAATGATCCTAGTAAGACGGAATCCGGTGAAAAACTGTGCCGACCACCGACGCGAACTGTGCTTCTCTCTTCATTCGTCCGCAAGGTGGGGAAAAATTCGTCGGGGAAAAACCTGAGTCGAAGATCGCCTCTTTCTGAATTTCTGTACCGATATTCAGCTTGAAGACTCGTTTGGGGAGAGAGTTCTAATTGTAAAAAGGCGTTGCCGATAGCATCCCTTTGGTCAGTATTACTTGCGTCAAGGGTAAATCCTGGTCTGTGAAAACCGTTCGTTTGATAGTGGAATCCGCCAATGCTGAAGGAGAGGTTTTTGTAAATGCCGGCGAGAACACCTTCACCAGCATACGTGCTATTTTCGCCGGCGAGGCCGGTTGTCTGGAAAGTAATCCCATTCCGATTGAAGATCGGATTGAACTCGTTGAACGAGAGAGCCCCGGGACCTCCGGCGCTCACGAGGAACAAGTTGCTCTCGGCGAGGCGGGGTTGGATGGGCGTCATGTTGAGTGGTTGAAGAAGTTGAGACTGGAGCAGCTCGCTCACCCTGGCGATCTCGTGGCGTGGTAAAATTGAATAAGAATCGGCGAGAAACCTGTGAGCGGAAAAATTGGATGGATCGGTGTTGACGGATTTCCACCCTTCCACCAAGGCAAGCTGCTGGAAGCCCAAATCACTGTAGATTCGGCCAAGGCTTGCGCTGCGCGCAGCCAGGTCCGAATCAAGCTGCAGCTGCGACCGGTAGACCGCCCGGTTGTCGTTGAGTTCGATCGCTTTTTGTATGTCATGTAACGCTTCAACCGGCCGGTTCGTGGTCTGCTTCTGGATCGCATCGTAGAACCAGGGTGTAGGATCTTTGGGGTCCAATTCCTTGGCGATGGAATATTCACGCTCGTCCAGGCCTGTGCGCTTCTCTTCATAATAGGCTTTGCCCAGGTAGCTTCGGACAATCGAGTTATTAGGGTCCAGGCTGGCGGCAATCTCGATATCCCGTCTTCCCTCAGGCAAATCACCCTCGCGTATCTTTGCCAGACCGAGACCTAGTCGTGAGAGCGAGTCAGCCTGATCGAGTTCGATCGCTTTTTCGAAGCTGTTCTTTGACTCACCCGTGTCCACACGCAGTAGGTGCGCAAAACCCAGGACCATCTGCGTTCTGGATAAATTGGGATTTAACGACACGGCCTTCTGCGCCGCTTCGAGGGCATCATCGAGACGGCCGAACGACATATGGAGCTCCGCCAATCTCGCCCAGGCCAGCGCGTCGTTGGGACTTACTTGCACGGCTTGCTCTAGGCTAGTGCGAGCGCCTTCAAGATCGAAATTCGCCTGCTGGGCGTAAGATTGAGCGATCAACGCTGAGGCTGATTTTGAATCGGCGGCAACGGCTTTCTGTGCGACACCAAGCGCTCTTTCTTTATCGTTTTGCACAACGGCGATGATCGATTGCAGGGCCAAGGCATCGCTGTAATTTGGGTTTAAACTCAGTGCCCGTTCGATATCTTTACTCGCCTCATCAACGCGGCCCACACCGAGCAGCAATTGGGCACGGTAGGCGAAAAAGCGTGGCTCGCGGATATCGGGCGGTGCGCCTCTAATCGCCTCGAAGGCCCCTTGATAATCGCCTTTCGTGTAAGCATCAACGGAATTTCGAACCATCCCTTGCCAGGGTTCTCCTCCCTGAAAGTCCTCAGGGCGAAAATAAGTGACGGGTGGATAGTATAATGCCCACTGAACGGCATCCCGAGGTCGCACGACGGTGCGCAGTACGGGAGCCTGCCCTCTCTCAGCTACTGCTGACTGGCCGCTGGCGAGCGCCAGGCTCCCGGCCTGGTTCGAAGCCAACACCCTGCCTTCAAAAATAGTGATTAAGGCCCTATCGGCTTCGACTTCGATCAATCCCTCAGTTCCTTCCACGCCTGCGTTTACGAACGCCGTGTTCACTTCCAAATTGCGCGGAAGGCGGCTGAAGAAATGTACAGCGCCTCTGACCAGCTCTATCAGAGAGGTCCGCTCCTCTCTCACTCCTCCGAGAGTGATCGTGCTGTTCTGATCAAGACGGAGAACGGGTTGGTTGACCAACGCAAGGTCTGCCCGGCTCCTCTCCAGCACCTGGATCCTATCGCCGGCACAGAACGTGTCGTTTAACTTAACGGGTTGGCGCTGCGTTTGACCCGCCCTTTGCACCTCCACAGCGCCCTGGACTGAAACCGCTTTTGCAACCCATGGATCACACGTCGTCGCAGCCGAAGAAATACGGGGGGAGGCCAATATTCCCAAGAGGCTTGTACAAGTTATAAAGGATGCTGATATCCGGTTCATGGTTCACCTGCTTTCATAGGTTTCTGTAGTCAGGTTCAAGATTGGAAATATTTAGCTATTTTTCCTCTAGAGGAATCACCCCTTCCCATGGTCCCTCAGGAGGACTCTTCTTATATTGTTCGCAAAGTTTTATATAGAAATGTGCAGGACCATCTTCCCCGTTGTTCTCGGTGATCTGGTGGAATTTTGCTGTCGCCTCATCCCAAGACTGCCTTCTGAAAGCATCAAGGGCCTCGGCAAAGATGGCACATGCCCTTTTCTGCTTTTCGTCGGACTCTTCCATCCGACACAACAGTTCATGAACCACGACCGGCTGAGCCTTTCCTTTCAGCCTAAATTTTCCAACTTCTCTCGTCATGATACCGTCTAGTTGGTCCACTAACTCTTCAGACGCCAACACCTCAGTTCCCAGGTATTTGTTGAGCCCGTCCATCCTTGACGCTGTGTTGACAGTGTCTCCCGTAGGGCCATACTCATAGTGGTCACCAGCGCCAATGTTGCCCAGGAAAATCTGGCCGGAGTGCACGCCGACGCGAGTGGGTAGGTTCAAATTGTCAAAAGATTTATTGAACCGATGAACTGCTTTGGCCACGTCCAGTGCAGCCAGGCAGGCTTGACGCCGCAGATCGGGCTCCGCCCGTACAGCCTTCCATATCGCTAAGAAAGAATCGCCCTTCAGGTTAACGACGAGCCCACCATGTTGCTTGACCGGCTCAAAAGTGGCTTCGAAGTATTTGTGCATGAGGTCGCTCAGTTGCTGCGGACTCATCTTCTCTGACAGGGTGGTGTACCCAGCAACATCGGCGAACAGGCAGGCCCCATAGACCATTTGGCCCCCTCTTTTCATGTCGACAATGTTCTTTGCTAACAAATCGACCACGTCATTGGGGACATAGTATCCAAGAGCTTTCCTTACATTCTGGCGCTCCTTGTTCGTCTCGACGTAGTTCCATAAGACGGCTCCGAAAAATCCGAGCGGAGTCTGCAAAAATAACGGAACGACAATGGGGTACCAGCTGGCATCAGTCTTAAACTGAAACGCTGCAGCGACAAGATAAAGAATGCTCAAACCGACCGCCGCCGATGCAGCGACTGCCATACCGGATATCCGGCAAACGGTGCCCACGAGGAGGCCCCAAATGAGAAGGAGAAGGATATGGGAAGGGGCGCTGATCGGTTTTAAAGGTGTATCTTCCAGAAGGTTCGAGAATGCAGTCGCAGCAATTTCTACTCCGCTGATAAACAGGCCGTTTGCTTGTGAAAAAACCGTATAGAAGCTGTCTTTTCTTTCCGCCAATAATATTTCTGAGAGTCCTACGAACACGGCCTTTCCCTTAAGACTGATCTGCTTCTCGCTACCTCCATTTTCACCGAGCGTCAGTGCTTGGTAGTACGGGATTGTGGTAATGGTTCGGGGCGGGCCGTAGTAATTCAAATATCGCCGATTCGCATCTCCGTACAGTTTCACGACGGATTTGAGCAATCGATATTTTTTCGCGTCAACAGACGAGAGATTAGAGGACTCCAGCTCCGTAAGCATGCGTTCGGTTATCAACGGTTCGCTTTCGAAAATCCCCCTTAGATCCCTAATCCACTTAACAACGCCTCTTGCCGTGATTGTCTCGGCGTTGCGCGGCAGATTGCCGGTTTGATTCGGACTGACTTTTCCCAACAATCGGACAAACTCTTCGTACACTGGCAAACTGAAGAGTTGGAAGGCGACTGCCGGGAAAGTCGGAAGGTCTCCGGCGCCGGTCTGGAATGTCCAATATTGGTTCACTTTGAAGGGAATCCTGGGTAGAACAAAAGGCGCTGTGGCGACCGCCGAGCTGGCCAGGAGAGGGAGCGGTTTAACAATTTTCACAATACTATGCAGTTCGGTGAGATTCCCACTATTTCCGGGCGCAATCTCCCTAGCTGTCAGAGGTTCGGCCAGCACTACATTGCGAGCCTTTCGCATCGCGTCTGCAAACGAATTGTCATCGTCGTGAGACCGGGGATCTATAAAATGAACGTCAAAGGTAATGACCTCGGCGCCTTGCGCAAACAACTTTTCAATCAAACGGGCATGGAGTGAACGAGGCCATTTGTCGGGATTTTCGGGTATGTTGAGCTTCTCTGAAGATTCCTTGTCGATGCTGACTATGACCACTTCCGAAGGGGCCGGTCTCGGGCCTCGAAGTTTGAACAACAGGCCCAGACCTATATTTTCCTCGGCGTTGCGCGAAAAGGGAAAAAAACTGACCCCTAGCCCGACTATTCCTACGAGTAAGCCTAGGATTAACGCCTTCAATGGGTGCGACATCATGGGGTGCGACATCATGAGTTTACTGTCATCCAGTCAACTGGCGCCAAAAAAATGGCGAAAACATCTCCTAACAAACTGGTTGGAGACTTTGAGCACTGCGGCTCGTGAACTTTCCCAACGACCCGTAGCAGCTCACGAAACACTAGCGGGCGGAGACTAGATCGGCTCACAGCCCAGCCCAGGACCGTCATCCGTGTAGTCATAGAGAGAAATCTTTGTCAAGAAAAAAATGAAAAGAAGATAGAAAAATTCCAGGGTTACACATAATTTCAACGGATGCATCTTTCAGATCCATGAGGTACAAATCAGATCTATAAGGAATAAATCGGACTCATAAGATATAAAAAGGATCAGATAAACCCTTGTATATTGTGTCGAAGCAAACTGTGCGCAATCGGTGTGCCGGCGTAAATACTCAGGGCCAGAATCACGAAGTCTTTGAATTCATGGAAAGATTTTGGCAGAAAGATTATGCAGGAAAGGCAAATGCGTATCTTTTACGATACGCCCTGTATACAAAAGGACCCTGTACCAGTGTCAAACCAACTTCCTCGACTAACGGCTGAGGCGGTTCGGTGTAGAGGCTCGGATACGTGACTCTCGCCGCTTGAGATCAATTTTTCAGTGATTGAGCGCGAGGATTCTATTGCATGAATCGCATCTGAGATCCTCACCCCACCAGTCCCAGATATCTCCAGTAAGGGATAGCGGCAATAAGGGCGAGAATGTACGCGATCGCGTAAAAAGGATTGATCCGGTACATGAGCGGATAGCTAAACCCTTTTCCTTCAGTGGTCGAGTAGGCAAGGGTGTGCCAATCGACCTGGAAAGGGAAGAACCAGACTTCCGAAGCAATCAGGATGATCATCGTTACAATCCATGGGCTGACATTCATATCCAGAGACAACGGGAGCAGAGCGACCGACAACGTCACGACCGTGAGAAAACTGGTGAAAACCAACTTGACCGCGTAGGCAATGAGCGCGATGATCACAAACGTGAGAGCTGGGCTCTCTAAGAACGGCAGAATCAGCGGAGAGAGCAAGTTCACAAGCCAGCCGTCGATCTTCGCCTGAGTGAGAAGGGTGGGAATGCTCAATGTCGCACCCATGTAGATCAGCAACTCCCAATCGATTCCCTTCTTAAGCATGCCCCATCCCAACACTCCTGTGTTGACTAAGATGCAGAGTGAAATGAGAGAAATCCAGGCTCCGTCAATACCGTGGTAAGAAATGGTTAACCATCCACCCAGAGTGAAGCAGAGGACGGCGAGCGTGGTCCATTCTTTGCGCGATAGGGTTCCAAGGACATCGAGTTGATTCTGGACCATTTTGTAAGATACTTGCGCCTGAGATTCGGGTCTATAGAGAAACATGGTGCTTATCAAAATTATTGCGGTGACCAACAAAGTAGGAGGTAAAGCAGCCAGAAACCAATAACCCCAGGTAAACTGGGCGCGCACATCGGCAGGAAGCAATCCCCATGCTATAAGGCTCGTGGTCGATCCGGTGAGAAAGAGAAAACCAAGTTGTCCGAGTCCTAGAAAGCTGGCGACAAAAAGACCGGTTGAGGCTTTGGAGGGGTTCTTGTAGCCCAGGCTCTCGGAAAGGTTGACCAGCATTTGGCTGATAATTGCGGTGCGGGCGCTTTGTTGGGGGATCAGTGCCATAACAACTATCCCCATGAAGCCTAACGCTATAACCTGCCAGTAGTAGTTTAAGGGGAAGAACCTGACCAGCTGAAGAGAAAGGCGATAAAAGAGTCCTGATCCCGTGATCGCTGCCCCCAGTCCCAATACTCCAAGGGTCATAAACCATGTTGTGCTGGCAAACCCTCCGAGGACCACATCGGATTGGGCCAATCCGGATAGAATCAATCCCAAGGCAAAGATCAATGCCACTCCATAATCTGGAAAGACCCAAAAGACCCAGTAGATCAACGTGAGACACAGCAACCCGAGTTGCTTCGTTGCTTCCGGCTGAAGACCTATGTCCGGCGTCCAAAACCAGAGATAAGCCCAGACGATGAGGCCCAGGACCCCTCCCACCCATCGGCTCAAAGAGGATTTTTGGTAAAAGTGAGAAAGAAAGGAGATTAAGTTCGACCAGGTTCGGCCTTTTCCGTAGGACTCCGGAAAGATTGCAATCTGCTGATCCGGCCTAGAGCTTGTCCAATAAAGCTTATCCACATCTCCCGCGACATTCGTACTCTCCTGTTCGACAAGGTTGAGGGCCGCGCGTAGACAGTGCAGGGCCTGAGCGTACTCTCTCTTTTGCATCAAAGTGTCCGCCATGCTCTGGTAGCGCGCTATAGGTTCGGTTCTGAGACCTCCGGTCGTTCTTTGGGCAAGAACCTCTTTGTATGTTCTGATAGCTCCGGTCAGATCGCCTAAGTGGGCTAAGGCTGCAGCTTTGACGTGGACTAAGTGCGGGTCCGCGAGGAAGTGGTCGGGCGGGATGCTCTCAATGGCATTTTTGACAAAGTTGGTAGAACCATTGAGCAAGCCGTCTTTGTGCTGGTTCAGGAGATCGGTGGCCTTAGGCCAGTCCTGCGCCTCTATCGAGTGGTGGATCGCCTGCTCCCAATCTCCCAGCGCTTCATATTGGGCTGCGATGCGAGCATGCAATTGCTCTTTTTTTTCTTTTCCTTCCGCCCCAAGCAGCTTTTCCTTTAAGAATTCTTTAAAGAAGCCGTGGAGCTCGTATCTGTTCCCTTCGAGAGAACGGATCAAGGGAAACTGGCTCTTTTCAAGATCCTCCAAAAATTTCCGCGCCCCATCGGTCTGAAGAAGTCTATCCGCGGACTCTGGGTCGATCACATTCAGCACCGACGCACAGCGGAAGAAATACTGTTGCTCAGCAGACCTAGAGCTATAAAATTCTTCGGCCAACGAGTTGAACGCATCACGCCCTTGAGAGTATTGATGCTCCGCACGAGCGAGCCTTTTACTCAGGGTGGCGCAGAAGTGGAGTAGCCAGGTAGGATGTTTTTCAATCAGCTCATCCCACGCTTCTCGGCTGAGCCTCCATACCGTGGTATCCTTCACCGTGATGATGGTCGCCGAGCGCGGCTCCCCCGACAGCAGGGCCATTTCGCCGAACCAATCTTGCGGCCCCAGGACCGCGATGGTCTCTCTTCTACCTCCAAAGCTCTCAAGTACCACCTGAACCGCGCCTGACTGTATGAAGTAGAAAGAATCTCCCTTGTCTCCTTGAGACATGACCGTGGTTCCGGGATTGAAAGTCTTTTCTTCCAGCTTGCCCAGAACTTTGGCTATGTCCTCGCGGGAGAGTCCGGAGAAAAGAGGAATGGTTCTTATTGTGTCCCCTAGATCGGCCATAAGCTCTGCGTGCGTTATCGAATGACTCTATCCGCTTTCTTCAGCACCTCCGGAGGTATGGTGAGGCCAAGGACATTGGCCGTTCTCAGGTTGATGGCCAAATCAAATTTCTTAGCTGGTTCCACCGGGAGATTCTCCGGTTTTTGGCCCTTGAGTATCTTGTCTACAAGGCCAGCGGCCTGCCGGCCCATCTGATAGTAGCTGGGTCCGTAAGAACTGAGAGCCCCTTTGATAGCCCACAGCTCTTCGTTGAACATAGTGGGCAGCTTTTTTTGCCTCGCTGTATCGAAGATGAAATCGGCTTCGCCCTCGACCAGATCATCTGCAACATGGAAAAAGGCGTCGCCTTCCTCTTTTTGAAGACTAGCTAAGGACTTTTTCAACTCCGCGGATGACTTGACACCGCGCTCCACCACTTCGAGGCCGAGCTTCTCTGCTGACTTCCGGGCAAAGGCAAAGTTCTCGCGAGAAAATTTGTCGTTCGAGTCGTAAAAGATGTGCACCCGACGAACTCCGGGGAGGATTTGTTTGAGGATCTCCAGTCTCTTTTCCGTCATTTGCAAGGCGAAACCGGCAACGCCGGTTATGTTCCCTCCAGGTCGCGTCATGCTCTTCACCAAACCCAGTGCCACCGGATCGGCGGAGTGGCGGAAAACAATCGGTATCTCGCTTGTCACCGCTTTGGCTGTCTGAGTGGCCCTTGTCCCGGTCGTGAAGATCAGATGGACCTTTTTGCCGACGAGGTCATCGGCCATAGGCTTCAGCGCTCCCCGGTCGCCCTTGGCGTCTCGCATTTCCACAAGAATATTTGCCCCTTCTTTGTACCCTAGTTCCTTGAGCGCGTCCCGCAGTCCCTTGACGCTCTGCGTCTCGGCTCGCCCGGACTCGGGGATAAGAATCCCGATCCGGGCGAGTTGCCGGGCCTGCCCTGCTTTGCTTCCAGATGGAACAAGCAGGTAGAGCGTCGTGACTGAGAGAAGAACTGCGAAAGCCTTTCTGCTCATACGCGAGATCCTATCTGCGTCGAATTTTAGGAGAATCCCCGAACACCCATACGCCTTTTTTGCGATTTCTGCTAGTGAAAAAAGGCTGTTTGGTATAAAGTCCTTTTAGAAAACGAAAAGCTTCATGAAGATTAAGGTTTTGGGTTGCTCGGGGGGCCAGCTTCCCGGCTACAAGCTTTCCTCTTTTTTGGTCAATGATTCTCTGCTCATTGATGCGGGCTCCACGACCGCCGTGCTGAGTTTAAAGGGACAGCAGAAAATCAGGGACATTCTGATCACTCACATTCACTTGGATCATGCGATGGCGCT
Source organism: Binatia bacterium (assembly GCA_036004365.1). Lineage (GTDB taxonomy): Bacteria > Desulfobacterota > Binatia > UBA9968 > UBA9968 > DP-36. The sequence continues at coordinate 24,171 of DASYRN010000065.1, read as the reverse complement.
TGCGACGATCGCCGACAATCTCTACAGCAAGCGCGTCACTCCCATCAATGTTTGGGGAATCAGTGAAGTGATCGCTGGATTAAAGAAGTCCTTTTTTAACGATAGGATCTGGCCCGATTTCACACGCATCAAGGGCGATACTCAACCGGCGCCTGTGCTAAGACTCCGGACCCTCATGGAGAATAGACCGGCGGTTGTCGGAGATTGCAGGGTGACAACTGTCCGGGTGAATCACAGCGTGCCGAGCACCGCGTTTTTCATTGAGAACAAGAAGAAGACCCTGCTTCACATCGGGGACACCGGACCTACAAAAAAAGTGTGGGCTGCAGCTCGAAAGAATAAAAATCTTTGTGCCATCGTTATCGAGACATCATTCCCTGATCGACTCCAAGAGATTGCGGACGTGAGCTGCCATCTGACGCCCCAGGCCCTGGCTCGTGAAATTGACAAGCTTGGGCGACCGTCGGTTCCCATTCTCATTACTCATTTAAAGCCGGAGTACCGCAACGAGATCATAGCGAGTCTTAAAAGAATCAAGGGCTATCATTTGCGAATTTTAAAAGACGGGGATCTGCTGCAGTTTTAGGGGTGGCGAGGCTCAGCCAAGAAGGCAGAGTCATTATTGCGCTGGTTAGGATGGTGGACTATTCGAGTTCTCGTCTTGGAAGGTTGGTGGTAAAGAGGCAGGAAACCAAAGGGGTGGTTAGAGGTCTTGTGGATGATTCAAGTAGTAGGTCTGGTAGCGAAATACGAAGAGCCAAAGGCAAGCGAGATGGTCAGTTGGCTGGTGCCCTGGCTGAAGGAGAAGAAAAAGCAGGTTCTGGTGGAGCCGGGTTTTGAGACCAGCGGTGCGAGGTCTTGCAGCAAGCAGGAGATGGCCAGAAAAGCGGACCTGATTGTGGCCCTTGGCGGCGACGGAACTCTCTTAAGCATCGCCCGGCTGGTCGAACGGCCGAAGGTGCCGATCCTCGGCGTCAATTTAGGGGGCCTCGGCTTTATCACGGAAATCGCCATCGATGAGCTCGAATCGATTTTGGAGAGAACGCTGGCGGGAAATTTTTCCGTCGAGAAGAGAATGACACTCGATATCCGGGTTTATGGCAAAAGGAGAAAACTGAAAAAATTTCGCGTGTTGAACGACGCGGTGATTACTAAGGGAGCGCGTTCCCGAATCATTGATCTCGAAACCTATGTTGGGAAAGAATATCTGTGCACTTACCGTGCCGATGGGCTGATCATCTCCACTCCCACTGGCTCAACGGCCTATTCCTTGGCGGCGGGCGGCCCCATCCTTTATCCGTCCTTGGGAGCGGTCGTGCTGTCACCCATCTGTCCGCATACGTTGACCAACCGGCCGATTGTTGTGTCGAGCAAATTCACGATCCGGGTTACCCTGCGTTCTGCCGGGGACGCGGTGATTTTGAGTCCGGACGGGCAGCAGGGGGTCGTCTTGAAGGATGGAGATGTGGTCGAAGCGAGAGACTATGGCGTGCCTGTCTCTTTGGTGAAAGCTCCTTCGCGAAGTTACTTCGAAATTCTCCGAGACAAGCTCAAGTGGGGAGAGCGATGAGCTGAAGTCAAGATGCTGCAAGAGCTAAGAATCAAAAATTTCGCTGTCATCGATGAAATTCAGCTGGAGTTGGGGCGCGGTCTCAATGTGTTAACCGGCGAGACCGGCGCAGGCAAAACCATCATCCTCAACGCTCTGGGACTCCTTTTGGGAGGAAGAGTTTCCTCCGAAATCATTCGTCAAGGCATGGAGGAAGCGAGCGTCGAGGCGCTGATCGAGCCCGTGCCGGAGATACTACGGGACCAGCTCAGGGAATCGGATTATGGAAATGAAGATGCGTTGGTCATCAAGAGGGTGATCAGTCGCTCGGGGAAAAACCGAGTGTATGTTAACGGAAGTCTTTGTCCGTTGGGATTCCTTGCAGAAATGGGGACGCGCTTGATTCATATTTACGGCCAGCATGAACACCATGCGCTGCTGAGACCGGAGACCCACCTGGGACTCCTCGATGCCTACGGTCGGCTAGAAGAAAAAACGGAGGAGATGAGTGGGAATTACCGCTCTTTTGCCGCTGCGCGGGAAGCCCTGAAACAGGCAACTGAGCTGCTTGGACGTCGCAAGCATGAAGAGGAATCATTGCGAGATCAATTGGAAGAGCTTTCCCAGGCACGGTTGCACGACGGTGAAGAGGAAGAGCTCAAAGCGAGGAAGAACATTCTGCTTCACGCGGAGAAGCTCTATCAAGGATGCAAGGAGGGGGAAGAGGTTTTGTACGAAGGAGAGGGTGCAGTGGTGAGCCGACTGGGAAGGTATACGCTGCGGCTGCGCGAGTTGGCCCATATCGATAGGGGGCTAAACGATGCAGTCGAGCTTCTGAATTCTTCCCTGGCCCAGGTGGAAGAGGCAACGTCCTTCCTTCGACGTTATACCGACCGCGTGCAATTCGATCCGGTCTCTCTCGAGCAACTGGAAAATCGTCTCGCGCAGATCAGCCGACTCAAACGCAAATACAATGGTTCTATTGAGGAGATCCTGAAGATCAAGCAAACACTTGAGGTGGAGCTCGAAGGCTTGGATCGCGGAGCGGAGGAGATCCCCGCGCTTGAGCACGCATTCGAAGCGGCGCAGGGCTTTGCCTGGCAGTGTGCCGAGTCGCTCTCTCAGGAACGTAAGAGGCTCGCGAAAAAATTCAAGAAGGAGATGGAGAAGGAACTTCAGGATCTAGGAATGCCCGAGACAGTTTTTGAAGTTCGCTTCCTGAGCGCTGATGAGGTACCGGATGATTCGCTTTCCTTGGTGGGCGGCAAGCGTTTGACTGACCAGGGGATGGATTGGATTGAGTTTTACTTTTCTCCGAATCCGGGAGAGGCGGTGAAGCCCTTGGCTAAGATCGCCTCGGGCGGGGAGCTAGCGCGATTGATGCTGGCCATCAAGTCACTGGTTCTGGCGAGAGAAGATATTCCTACGGTTCTCTTTGATGAGGTGGACGCGGGTATTGGCGGCAAAGTAGCCGAGATCGTTGGAAAGAAGCTCAAAAAGGTCGCAGGGACTTGCCAGGTCATTTGCGTAACCCATCTGCCGCAGATCGCGGCTCTGGCGGACACTCACTACGTGGTGCGAAAGGAGATCGTGAACGAAAGGACGTTTGCCGACGTCCGCAAGCTCGACGAGAAGCAGAGAATCGCTGAGGTCGCGCGCATGCTGGGCGGTGTTAAAATCACAGAAAAGGCCGTCCGGCATGCGGAGGAAATGGTGCGATCAAGGATGAAGGCGGAAGGATAAAGGCGGAAAAACTCTATAGAGTTATGCCGTTTGACTTTTAGGCGAGTATTCCAGATATTGGCGATTGGCGGTTACCCGCTTTTATTTAGCCTTCATCCGTTATACTTTAGCCTTTCTTGCACGGGGCCGTAGCTCAGTTGGGAGAGCGCTTGAATGGCATTCAAGAGGTCGTGGGTTCGACTCCCATCGGCTCCACCAGAAAATAAAAAGCCTGGGAAACCAGGCTTTTTATTTTCAGAGCGTTAGACGATGGAACAATGAGGTATTAGGTATTCTATTTCTTTGTTCTATTGCTCCCGTTCCTTTAATCGAGGCATTGAGCATCTTGGACAGGATTTTCTTAAACCTGTTTCTTTTCCTTCATCCTTTCCTTACTAACCAATCAAGGGTTTCCAGTTGCGCCTATTTCATCCTTGACCCCTCTCTGCTAGAGCTTAGGACAAGCTTTAAAGGCTAACTGCGCTGGCGCTAGATAGGAGGCCCGAAGTTACAACAGGAGACAGAAGCCATGAGTAAGGAGATCGAACTTGGGCACGTGGCCGTGACCGATCGAAGAGGGAGGTCTAGTTACCTGATTCTTACAAACTATCGAATTTATCATCATAAGGAGGGAAGTATTTTTGGCAGCAGCAAGACATTCATTCCCCATGAAGCGATTACGAGTGTTCAATTAGGTTGGCGGCGATTATGGTGGATTTTGGCATTAGGGCTCATTTTGTTGGCCATCTGTATATTCTCAATGGTGCAAGGTCTGGAATCTCTTCTGCAGTATGGTCTGTTGCTGGGTAGTCTCAGCATGTTTCTGCTTTTTTGGTTCTATAGAACTAGCGATATTCAGATCATGTCTCCTACGGAGACCCTTGGAGGGAGCCCGGATAACTATGACGATGGCCGAAAATTTTGCGAACTTCTTCTTTCGGCATTGGACGAGGATGCGGCCGGGGATATGGAAGGAGCGGTAAAGACGAGCAAGAAATCGCTATCAGAGGCTGAATGGCGGTTGTAAGCTTGATTGGGTCGCGGGTGCTGTAAAGATTGGCGTTTCCACGAAAAAGATAGGAGGACTTTATGGGGTTTAAGATTAACCACCTTCACATCAAAACTTCAGATCCGAGCAAGACCGCTGAATGGTTCGTGGAAAATCTGGGCGCTAGGATAGCCAGGGAAAACCGCGATGGGCAGCAGGAGAGCTTTCGCCTGGATCTGCATGGGTTGAGCTTGAACGTGACCGGCTTTCTTTCAGAACAGAAGCTCGAACAACATTACGGGATGGAACATTTGGCCTTGGACACCGACGATATTGTCGGGACCGTCCAAAGACTTAAGGAGAGGGGAATCCGCATCCTAGAAGAGCGGCGACTTCCAGACGGTCGCCAAGTGTGTTTCTTCGAGGGCCCGGAAGGCGTGCGCCTCGAGGTTATGGAATGGAAATAGAGGCCATAAGGGCTTATATAATCTGTAAATTTTGTTGACAGACCGCATTCTATTAATTTAATATAACGTCGTTAGAGTTTTGATCGGAGCCGTTCGACTTAAGAATGTTCTAAGACATAGGGTTTGAGGAGGAAATTGGAGATGATCCTGACCGCCAATTATGCTCAGACGCTCCGTGCTATTGGCCAAGATCTGGAAGGCAAGCATCCAAGAAGCTTGAGCCTTGTAGTTACAGGCGGCTCTTACTTTACAAGAGGTAGAGCGGGGTCGGGACCGTTCCTGAGGTCTTTTGAACTGCGTTACACGCCTGGCGATATTGAGCGACTTGAGCGTGAGGGCTTGGCCAAACGTATGAACTCAACCGGGATGCCCGATTTTCTCAGCCTGTCCCAGATCCTGCGCGCGGTTGGTTGCTATGTGGATCTTAAGAACGGATATCTTAAAAGGGTTTCCAAAGAAAATCAGTCGCTGACTGTCGAGTATGTCACTGGCGTAGGCCAGCACAATCGAGAAGTCTGCCCGACCTCTCATCTCTACGATTTCTGCGTCCGCATGTATATCCAGAGAAGCTGCCGAAACCAGTCGACGGATATCGAGACTGGCTGATTTTAGCTTACCGAGCGCAACCTACGTTCGGTATGATTTTCTGCCGCTGGTTGGATGGTTGCTGCCTGCGCGAGTTTTTCTGCCAAGAGCAATTGAATCATTCTCAAAAGTTCTCCTTTAACCACAGGCCTGTGGAGTAGCAGGTCGGCTCCCGCCGATATACCCCTCGCACGCTCGAGAAAGAGATATCCAGCCAAAAGCAGAATCACAGGCAGTCGCTGAGTAGCCTCAGATGACCTTAATGCACGACAGAGATCAAAGCCGTCCATCTTGCCCCTCAAGCAGGTGTCGATGATAGCGAGGTCAAAGTCTTCATTCTGAGTCAAGGTAATGGCTGCCTCAGCGTCGCCCACGGAAACGACATGTAGAGGGATCGGTGAAGCCGCCAAATGGCTTAGAATCGATTTAGCGTTGCTGCCGTAGCTCTCGACGATTAGGATTCTAGGTCTTAGAGTCTCTGCCATGGGACAAGCTTACGTGCAAAATTCGCCGGTGCCTGACAATGTTGTCAAAATTTCTGGTTCTTTTTGGAACCTGAAGGCCAGAATCTGCCGGCTGGGCATAAGGGAGCAATTCTTATGCCATGAGACCCGGAGCTAAAGGATGTTAAGACAGCTAGGAGGGATTTGATGAGGAAAATCAATTATGCTATAAACCAAACAAGAGGAGTTTTATGAAAGAGGGGATCCATCCAGAGTACAAAACCGCCACAGTCAGTTGTGCTTGTGGCAATGTCTTTGAGACGCGCTCGACAGTTCCCAAAATCCATGTTGAAATCTGTTCCCAGTGCCATCCTTTCTTTACGGGTAAGCAGAAGTTTGTGGATTCGGCAGGCCGTGTCGAGAAATTCAGGCGCAAGTACGGTCTTAAAAAGTAACTCTGCAGCCAGCGATTTAAAACTGAATGTGATTTATTAGCGACCTAAGGGAAGGGAAAGGGCAAAGGGTGAGAAATATTTCCCTTTGCCCTTTTTTATTTCCCAGCGTTTTTTTATTTCGCCACAGACTATGATCGAAAAGTTAGCCGAAGTCGAAAAACGATACGAGCAGCTGGAGAACCTCCTGACTGACCCACAGTTGCTGGGCAAGCAAAAAGAGTACTCCAAGATTGCCAAAGAACGTGCGGAGCTGGAAGAGATTGTTTCTTGCTACCGCGAGTGGAAAAAGATCGAGCAGCAAATCGAGGACAATCGGGAACTTCTCAACGAAAGGGACGACGGCATAAGGGAATTGGCCAAGGAGGAGTTGGCAGTCCTCAGAGGAATGAAGGACGATTTGGAGAACCGGCTCAAGATCCTCATTCTTCCCAAAGACCCTAACGACGTCAAGAATGTCCTCCTCGAGATCAGAGCCGGGACAGGGGGCGAAGAGGCTGCTCTTTTCGCTGCAGATTTATTTCGGATGTACAGCCGTTACGCCGAATCCCACGGCTGGAGGGTCGAGGTCATGAGTTCCAATCCGACGGGGTTGGGTGGTTTCAAGGAAATCATCGGGCTCATCGAAGGAAGGGGAGTTTACAGCCGACTGAAATTTGAAGGCGGAGTTCATCGGGTTCAACGAGTTCCGATGACCGAAGGGTCCGGCCGCATCCATACCTCAGCGGTAACTGTTGCCGTGCTGCCCGAAGCGGATGAGGTTGAAATAGAGATCGATCCCAAAGAGCTTCGCGTGGATGTCTTTCGCTCGTCCGGGCCGGGCGGACAGAGCGTCAACACAACCGATTCAGCGGTTAGGGTGACCCACATTCCGACCGGGCTGGTGGTTTCCTGTCAAGACGAGAAGTCACAGCATAAAAACAGGGCCAAGGCGCTGAAAATTTTGCGCGCGCGCTTGTTAGAGAAAAAACAGGAAGAGCAACGTTCTGAGATCGCTGCCACGAGAAAGCTGATGGTCGGAAGCGGCGACCGGAGTGAGCGAATCCGCACTTACAACTTCCCTCAGGGGAGGATGACAGACCATAGGATCAACTTTACTCTGTATAAGTTGGACCGCATTATGGAGGGTGATTTGGATGAATTACTGGACGCCTTGCTCACCCATTATCAAGCTGAGGTGCTGCGCGCGGCCGGGTGAATGAAGGGACAGGAGGAAATAGCGAGTGCCGACACTGCGACGATAGTTCGGCACCTATTGGGGTGCGGAGCTGAGTTCCTTTCCCAAATAGGCGTGGAGAGTGCCCGTCTGGATGCGGAGCTGCTTCTGGGCCATATCCTGGGATGGAGCAGAGAGAAGCTTTGGCTCAATCACGAGCTGCCTGTAGAAGCGACGAAGAGAGAGCTGTTTGAGCACGCGCTGCGGCGCCGTGCACAGAGGGAGCCGGTCGCCTATATCACAGGTGTTCGGGAATTCTGGTCGCTTGATTTCTGCGTAACTCCGGAGGTGCTTATCCCAAGGCCTGAGACAGAGCTCTTGGTAGAGCTCGCTCTGAGAGCGATGAAACCGCTTAAGGTTCCAGGTCTCAGGCTCCGAGTTATCGACCTGGGAACCGGCGCTGGAGCTATTGCGGTGAGTTTGGCCAAAGAGTGCGAGAATGTCGAGGTTTGGGCGACTGATCTTTCGCTGGGCGCGTTGAAAGTTGCGGAGGCCAATGCACGCCGCCACAAAGTGGAAGACAGAATTCGCTTTCTTCACGGAGACCTCTTCGAGCGCGTGATAGAAGCGAAAAATTCGTTCGATATGATTATTTCCAACCCTCCCTACGTGCGCCGGAGCGAGATCAAAAATCTCCCTCCTGATGTCAGAGAATGGGAACCCCTGTTGGCCTTGGATGGTGGCGCGGATGGGCTTGATGTCTATCGAAGAATCATCAAGGAGGGAGCCGTTTATTTGAAAGACGGCGGATCCATGTTGCTTGAGATTGGAGCCGACATGGGAAATGACGTCTCTCGGCTGTTCGAAGGGAACGGCGGCTATTCGGATATCAGTGTGAATGCGGACTACGCGGGAAAGTTCCGAGTTGCTGTCGCGCGCAAGCGGATCTTAGGAGGAGGGTCCTAAGTGGATAAGATTGTGGTTCGCGGAGGCCGTAGGCTCCAGGGGGATGTGGTTGTAAGCGGTTCAAAAAATGCGGCGCTTCCTGTCTTGCTCTCTTCCCTTCTTACTGAGGAACGCTGTGAGTATCAGAATATTCCTGATTTGATGGATATCCACACCACGCTTAAGCTTCTCTCGGGTCTCGGCGTGAGAGTCCAAAGGCAAAATGATGGGAATGGGTTGACGAATATTTACCTGGAAGCGGGTTCTGTGATCAAACTCGAAGCACCCTATGATTTGGTCAAAACGATGCGCGCTTCTTTCCTCGTTTTGGGGCCGCTCCTTGCCCGGTTTGGTGAGGCTCGTGTTTCCACCCCTGGAGGGTGTGCCATTGGGACTCGGCCGGTCAATCTGCATCTCAAGGGTTTGACGCAGATGGGGGCGGATGTCGATCTGGTTCATGGATACGTAGAGGCAAAAGCAAGAAGACTCAAAGGTGCTAAGATCTACCTGGACCTGCCGTCAGTCGGGGCAACAGAGAATCTGATGATGGCCGCGACTTTGGCTGAAGGGACGACTGTGATCGAGAATGCCGCCAAGGAGCCGGAGATCGAGGATCTTGCGGCTGTCTTGAGAAAGATGGGGGCGAATGTTGAGGGCGCTGGGAGTGATATCATAAGGATTGATGGAGCGGCTAGACTTCACGGAGTAAGGCATCATGTCATTCCGGATCGCATAGAAGCGGGCACTTTTATGGTTGCGGCAGCTTTGACGGGTGGAGATGTTGCCGTGCGGGGCGCTTTAGCAAACCATTTGGATGGCTTTCTGCTCAAGCTGAAAGAGGCAGGCGTTGCGCTCTCAGTCGAGGAGGGCGGAATCAAAGTCAGAGGAGACGGGAAGTTAAAGAGTGTGGACATCACAACTCTTCCCTACCCCGGTTTTCCCACCGATCTCCAAGCCCAGGTGATGGTGCTGATGGCCGTGGCCGAGGGTGCGAGCGTCATCACGGAGACGATCTTTGAGAATCGCTTCATGCATGCGCAGGAACTGAATCGGATGGGCGCGGATATTCGGCTTGAAGGAAACCGCGCGATCGTCAGGGGAGTGAAAAAGCTCTCCGGAGCGCCGGCCATGGCCACCGATCTGCGTGCCAGTGTGTCACTTATTTTGGCTGGGCTTGTCGCAGAAGGGCAGACCGAGATTTCCAGGGTTTATCACCTGGACCGAGGCTATGAACACATCGAAAGAAAGCTTTCCGGTTTGGGAGCCGACATCCAAAGGGTAAAGGGTTAAAAAGATTTTAGATTTTGGATTTGGGTTTTTGGATTGAATCGTTCGACTGAGCTCACGACGAAGTCTAAAATCGAAAATTGAGAAGTAAGGATGAAAATTACGGTTGTGAAGACGAGCGACCCGGACTTTAAGAGGACGCTCAAGGGCATCATCCGACGGAGGACGGGCAGATCGGATGGCGTGGAGCGAAAAGTAGGCGAGATCCTCGAGGCAGTTCGAAAAAAAGGAGACCGTGCCCTCCTCCGATATGCTCGTCTCTTTGACGGCGTCCATTTGAAACCCAGGGATTTGGAAGTCAGTTCACGAGAAGTTGAGCAGGCGATGAAGAAGATATCACCGAGCGATCTGCGTGTGCTGCGTATGGCAGCGAAAAGGATTGCTGCATTTCATCGCCGGCAACTTGAGAAGAGTTGGGGTTATCGAGATTCACTGGGCATCTTCCTGGGTCAGAAAATCACTCCTTTGGAGCGCGTCGGGGTCTATGTTCCCGGAGGAAAAGCCTCCTATCCCTCGACGGTCCTCATGAATGTCGTGCCGGCAAAGGTAGCCGGAGTGAAAGAAGTTATCATGACTTCTCCAATTGGGAACGACGCCGCTATCGTTTTGGCGGCGGCTCGGATAGCAGGTGTGGAACGAATTTTTCGCGTGGGAGGGGCTCAGGCCATTGCGGCGATGGCCTTTGGCACTGCAACCATTCCGAAGGTCGACAAGATCGTTGGGCCGGGAAACATCTATGTCGCATCTGCGAAGCGGTTGGTGTTCGGCGAGGTGGACATCGACTCCATCGCCGGACCGAGCGAGATTCTGCTGTTAGCCGATGATCATGCCGACCCGGTTCACGTCGCCGCAGATATGCTCTCTCAAGCCGAACACGACGAGTTGGCATCTGCGCTTTGTGTGACCCCATCCTGGGCATTTGCCCAAAAGATCAAGGCGGCATTGGAGAGTCAACTCAGAACGACGAAGCGACAGGCTATTACTCTTAAGGCTCTCCAAAAATACGGGGCGATCATCGTCTCTCGAGGGCTTGCAGAAGGTGTGGAGCTCGCTAATGCCATAGCTCCCGAGCACGTAGAGCTGTTGGTGCGAGAGCCGCGGAAGTGGGTCCCTGCAATTCGCAATGCGGGAGCTATTTTTCTGGGTCCCTACTCGACTCCACCACTGGGCGATTACATGGCGGGGCCAAACCATGTTCTTCCGACAGGTGGGAGCGCCCGGTTTTTTTCGCCTCTCGGAACCTACGATTTTTTCAAGCGAACGAGCCTCATCCAAGCCGGGAAAAAGGCCTTGCGCACGTTGGCGCCCGAGATCATTCGGTTAGCGCGGCTTGAAGGGCTGTACGATCACGGCCGTGCAGTGGAGTTGAGGTTTAGAGAGGAGACGTTTTATGGGACGGACGGCAAAGGTTAGTCGGAAGACGAAGGAGACGGATATCAACGCAAACCTGGACCTCGACGGCTCTGGAAAGGCAGAGATCCAAACAGGGATGCCATTTTTCAACCACATGCTCGAAATCTTTGTCCGTCACGGACTGTTCGATCTGGATCTGCAGGCGAAAGGAGATATCGAGGTAGATTATCATCACACCGTGGAGGACGTGGGGTTAGCGTTGGGTCAGGCTTTTAAAGAAGGGTTAGGAGATAAGAAAGGAATTTGTCGATTTGGTGAGGCAAGCGTGCCATTGGATGAAACTCTGGCACAGGTCGTCGTCGATTTAAGCGGGAGGCCCTATCTCTCTTACAATGTCAAGATTCGGCCGGGTCGCGTGGGAGATTTTGACACTGATCTTCCGCACGAGTTTTTTCAGGCTTTTGCTAATCAATTGGGAATGAATCTCCATATCAACCTGATGAGAGGTGAAAATCCCCACCATATTATCGAAGCGTGCTTTAAGGCGTTGGCCCGAGCGATGGAGCGGGCGACGCGCATCGATCCGCGCATCCAGGGAGTGCTTTCAACCAAAGGTTCGTTATGAGGCGGATTTGTGCGTGCGAACTTGCTAAAAATTCAAAGGGCTTAACCGTATGATTGCTATTGTTGATTACGGCATGGGAAACCTCCGCAGCGTTCAAAAGGGATTTGAGCATGTCGGTTACCGAGCGGAGATTACCCGAGAGATCGGAAGGATCGCGACCGCAGGCGGGGTGGTTCTCCCGGGGGTCGGTGCGTTCAGCGCCTGCATGGAGAATCTCAACCGCTTCGGGCTGGTTGAACCTATCCGTGAAATCGTGCGCCAAAAGAAGCCTTTTCTAGGTATCTGTCTCGGATTTCAGTTGCTCTTTTCTGAGAGCGAAGAGTTTGGGCTGCAGAAAGGGCTGGATCTTTTCCCGGGAAGAGTTGTAGGTTTCCGTTCAGATAACGGCCTGAAGATACCCCACATGGGATGGAATCAGATAGAGAAGAGAAAAGAATGTCCTTTTTTGGAAGGGCTTTCCGATGGAGATTACGTTTACTTCGTTCACTCGTACTATGTTGTTCCCAGGGATCGTTCTTTAGTGGCGACGACGACAGCCTACGGAATTCCTTTCGTCTCTAGCATCGCAACCGACCATCTCTTTGCTTGCCAGTTTCACCCAGAAAAAAGTCAAGGGATAGGACTCCGCATCCTGGCCAATTTTGCCAAGTTCGTAGAAAAGAGATAACCGGTGCTCATCATCCCAGCCATCGATGTCAAAGATGGCCGATGCGTCCGCCTCTATCAGGGGGAAATGGACAAGGAGACCGTTTATTTCGAGAACCCAGTGGAGGCGGCGAAGGACTGGGTAGAACAAGGAGCGGAGCTAATCCACATCGTGGACCTAAACGGTGCAGTCGCCGGCCACCCGGTCCACGAAAAAGAAATTGCAGCCATCTGTGAATTCAAACAAGTGCGGGTTCAACTGGGTGGTGGACTCCGTTCGCTGGGTGCGGTGGAGAGGGCGTTTGAGCTAGGCCTCGACCGAATCGTTCTCGGAACCGCAGCCTATAAAGACAGGGATTTCTTTGTTTCCGCTTGTATGAGATTTCCCGGCAAGATTGTGGCTGGCATAGATGCTCGAGAGGGTAAGGTCGCCATCGAAGGATGGAGGGAAGCGACCTCGATGGATGCGGTAGAGTTGGCGAGACGGTGCGAGGGAGACGGTGCCTCGCGGATCATCTATACGGACATCAGCCGTGATGGTACCAGCCAAGGAGTCAATGTGGAGGTGACTTCGCGCTTCGCCCGCGCTGTTCAGATTCCTGTTATCGCCTCAGGCGGAGTTGGCTCTTTGGAGGACATCCGCCGCCTCAAAAAGCTGGAAAAAGATGGTGTGGAAGGAGTCATCGTTGGACGCGCCCTCTACAACGGCGCGTTTACGCTGAGAGAGGCGATAGGGTTGGGGAATGAGCCATGAGCAGGCGCGGCCGGGCATGAGAGCAGCCTTGCAGAGGATTTGTCTAGTCCTTGTAGGGGTTAGCGGAGAGTTGCTTGCCTTTCTTGGCCTCGCTTCTTAGAGGCTAGCTGCCAGGTTGTTCAAATTCTTTTTTAGCGGAGAAGCAAGTCCAGAATCATGCTACTATCGATCTCCAATCCTCCACAGGAAGATCACATGCTGGTGGACATACCCACCTTCCCTGATTTCAACTTGAGGCAGTTTTTCGATCTTGGTGGGCGGCCAGCCTTCGATGCCGTAATCATGGGCGACGATTCGCGAACCCGGCCTAAGCTGCTTTTGGAAATTGGGCCGCATCATCTCATTGAACCAAGGGAGCATGTAGAGTGTTACGACAGTTGCTTCTGAAAGGCTGGCCTTTAGAGCGTCTTCGTTGCGGATTTCGACCAAGTGATCCACGCCTTCTTCCTTCGCCTTTGCTCGAGAAGCGTCCACTAACCATGCATCCATCTCGATGCCGACTCCTCTGGCACCGTATTTTTTGGCCGCTCTGATGATTATCCGGCCATCGCCACTTCCTAAATCATAAACAACGTCTCCTTGTTTGACCTCTGCGATCTCAAGCATGCGATCAACGACTTCCATGGGCGTTGGGACAAACGGGATTTCTTCCTGGCTCCAAGTCGGCGAATGAAACAGGATGACTCTAGATAGGCTAACGATTAAAAAAAGCAGCGACTTCTGCATGAAAAAACTCAAGGATTGGGTTTAAATATCCGGTCGGTTGCTCTCGTGTCAACCGCTGCTACGGAGAAACACAAGTGAGCTCATCATCGGCGAGAGAGTTTGCGATGTTTACAAAATAGGGCTATAAAAAAAGATCGAAAGCGACAACTCAGTGACAACAATAGCACGCCCTCTTCTTCCAGTACCATTCTATTACGGTTGGATCGTTCTCGTTTTGAGCTTCCTGACAACGTTGGTGAGTGCCGGGATTCGTTCCTCGCCGGCTGTTTTAATTCACCCGCTGGAGGCAGAGTTTGGTTGGAATCGAGCGCTCATTGCCTCTGGTATCAGTGTCAATCTTTTGCTGTTTGGCGTCGCAGCTCCGATCAGTGGGTGGCTCCTCGATCGCATTGGCCCACGCCGCGTCATGATCGGCAGCCTGGCCCTCTTGGTGGTGGGCGTTAGCGCGACAACCTTCATGAACCAGTTTTGGCAGTTCGTCATCCTCTGGGGAATCATCGTCGGCCTGGGCGCCGGCGGAGTCGGTTCTGTACTTTCGGCGACGGTTGCCAACCGCTGGTTTGTGGTGCACCGAGGATTGGCATTGGGAATACTCAACAGCGCCAGCTCGACCGGCCAGCTCATCTTTCTACCTTTGTTGATGGCTGTGATTGTGAGCGGGGGATGGCGTTTTGGCTCGCGCATTCTCGTTGCCGTCGTCTTGGCTTTGATTCCGTTGATCTTTTTTCTGATGCGCGACGATCCGGCGGAAATCGGTCTTGAACCCTACGGCGCCAAGGATCCAAACGCGGCAGCCAACGCGTCGCTCTCATCTTTGCGCGGCGTCTCCAAAGGGGCCAGTTCCGTTCCGCTTGCCGAAGTCTTTAGATCATCGACCTTTTGGCTGCTCGCCGGAAGCTTCTTCATCTGCGGCGGAACCGCCAACGGGCTCATCGGCACGCATCTAATACCGCACGAGATTGATCATGGGATCCCACAAGTGACCGCCGCCACTTTGGTCGGAGTGATGGGCGGGTTGAACTTTGTGGGAACGGTCTTCTCCGGATGGATGACGGACCGCGTCGACCCGCGCAAGTGGTTGTCCATGGTCTATGCGCTGCGAGGCCTTTCCCTTCTTATCTTGCCTTTTGTGACCGACTTCTCGGGTCTCTTGGTTTTTGCCGTGATTTACGGACTTGACTGGTTTGCCACGGTTCCACCAACGATTGCACTGACCGCCGACATCTTTGGCAAGCAGTCAGTAGGCAGGGTATACGGGTGGATCTTCCTCTCCCACCAGCTTGGAGCTGCGCTCATGGCATCCGGTGCAGGAGCGATCCGAGTGTGGCTGGGTGATTATCAGGTCGCTTTTCTAGCGGGTGGTAGCATCGCTATGATCGCCGCCGGGCTAGCATTGCAGATACGTACTCAGCGGCAAGGAATTGCGCTGAAACCGGTACCCGAAGAGGTGCCGAGCGCTTAAAATTTGGTCAATCATACTCCGTAAAATTCGAGACGAGCCATCGGTTGTCTTCTTTTCGGGCGGCAATGAGCCAGCGCCGGGTAAACACCGGAACATCTTCGGCCTGAATGGTCCCTTCATAAAGAAAAGAGACGCGGCGCTCTCCCTCCTTCTTTTCCAAGAGACGATAATGGACCTTGGGTTTCCGTGTCGAGGCATCGATCACTTGGCCCGAAGTTAGCCGGATCTCCTCGTTGATCTTTTCCAGCGCGAGACCGGCAGAATATTCCTTGGCTTTTTGGAGGTCGATATGAACGTAGTGCTGGTCGATGAATTCTTCTACGACTCCCTGGGCAGTGCCGAGATCTCGGCGACAGCCGCTGAAAAAAGCCAAGGCGAGGCACAACAAGACTGAAACGCGCGGCGACAACACAGACATAGATTTCACTCGAGGTGCTGAGTTATCCAGTCGCAAGACTCTTGCAGCGCCTTCTTCAGGAGCGAGGGGTTGGAGAAGCGGTGGTCACCTCCCTGCAAGATACAGAGCCTTTTTAGATTTGGTATCAGGCCGTAAAGCTCATAGGCTTCTTCTACTGGGACGGTTTCGTCCCTGTCTCCGTGGATAACGAGGAGAGGGCAGCGGATCTTTCTCGCAGCTTCAGTGACGTTGATTTTCCCAAGGTCGTCGAGAAGGGACGAATTGAGTCGCCGCCCGTGATACATGAGGTATCCGACGAGGCGCCATCGCTTCACTTCTTCCCGGCTTAACAGCCTCTCGGTTATTCTTTCCGGGTGGAGGGGTGCCGCAAGAGTAACCAGAGCGGCTGGGGTTTTGTGTTCCGTGGAAAAGAGCAGGCTAACAGTGCCTCCCATGCTGGAGCCGAACAGGGCGATCTTCTTGGCTCCCAACTGAGACATGAAATTGAATGCGGCTTTCAGGTCTTCAACTTCACCGCTATAGGTAAGCTCCTCGAATCGGCCTGTGGACTCTCCAGCATAGGAGAAATCAAAGCGCAAGGCCGCAACGCCTCTTTCGGCCAAGGCCTGACTCAAGGCGACGATCTTCTCGCTTTCTTTGTTGGATTCCATGCCGTGACAGAGGATGACAGCTTTGGACAAGTCAGCCGTCCTGGGATGGTGGACCACTCCTTTTAGGGTTTCTCCTCGATTGTTGGAAAAGGAGACCGGTGCCTCAAGTATCATAAAAAAATTTCGCCATGCCTGACGAACGATTAACACATTTTCCTAAGAGCTAAAAGGTCTGCCAGAGAACAATTTTATTTTGGACTGAGCCGTGTTATGGTAAAAGAAGAATTCCGGAGCTTTGGGAGAGGCGTGGAAGTCCTGATTGAACAGTACGGTCTTTATCTTAAGACCGAACGGAATGTGTCGCCTCATACGCTCAGAAATTACCTTAGCGACCTGAGACAGTTTCATCAATTTTTGGTACGAGAAGAAATCTGTAAGGATAAAGAACTATTTGCCTTTCAAGTCATAGATCGTCATACGATCCGAAAATACCTTGCAGTTTTGGCGGGAACCTGCAGCAAGAGTTCTGTGGGTAGAAAGCTTGCCGCGCTTAGGAGTTTTTTTCGCTATCTTCTGAAAGAACAGCATATCACGGGAGATCCTCTATCGCTCTTTTCCAGTCCTAAACAGGAGAAGACTTTGCCTGCGTTTCTTTCGGTGGACGAGGCGTTTCATTTACTCGGTAGTATTCAGGGCAACGGCTTTTTGCCCGTTCGCGACCGGGCGATTCTGGAAGTTTTCTATTCGACAGGCATCCGCGTCAGCGAATTGGTCGGTCTGGACTGGGACGACATTGATTTTTCCTTGGGGATTGTCAGAGTGGTAGGCAAGGGGTCTAAGGAACGCATCGTTCCGATCGGTGCGATCGCGCTTCAAGCGCTTCGCGATTACGGTGCCGAACAGCAAAAAAGGCTGCGGCGCACTACCAAAGGAGCGCAGCCGGTTTTCATAAACCATAGGGGAAATAGGATCACGACGCGAAGCGTTGCCCGAATTGTAGAGAAGCATCTCAAAGCGAGCGGAATCCTGGCGCGGATAGGGCCGCATGGCCTGCGTCACACCTTTGCCACGCATCTTATGAATAGCGGCGCTGATCTCAGGGTGATTCAGGAACTCTTGGGCCATGCCAGCCTCTCGACGACTCAGAAATACACCCATGTCAATTTAGATCAGCTTACGGCGGTTTACGACAAGGCTCACCCGAGGGCGTGAACAAGCGAGTAGGAAGGGATGAAGGCGAAAGGATGAATGCTACTAAGAAATTCATCCTTCATCCCTCATCCTGCAGCCTTTAAAAATGATGTTTCATGGTACGACCATATTGGCAGTCCGTCACGAAGGCAAAGTGGTGGTAGCAGGAGACGGGCAGGTCAGTTTTGGACAGACTGTTTTGAAACATACAGCCCGCAAGGTCCGCAAGCTTTATAATGACCGGGTGATCGCGGGTTTTGCCGGAGCCACCGCGGATGCCTTTACGCTTTTCGAAAAGTTTGAGGCTAAACTGGATCAGTTTAACGGCAACCTGAAGCGGTCGGCCGTGGAGTTGGCTAAGGACTGGCGTACGGACCGGGTCTTGAGAAGGTTGGACGCATTGTTGGTCGTTGCCGATTTGGAAAGTTCGTTGGTGATCTCGGGAGGGGGAGACGTCGTAGAGCCGGATGATGGCGTGATCGCGATCGGGTCAGGCGGAAATTACGCTCTTGCCGCGGCCCGAGTCCTGATCAAGCATACTCAAATGGATGCCCGGGCGATTGTCGAGGAGGCAATGCGGACAGCCGCCTCCCTATGTGTCTATACGAACGACCAAATAGCGATTGAAGAGTTGCCGTAAAGAAAGGCGATAGGCAAAAGGCATTAGGCAATAGAAAGAAATGCGCTATTGCCTGTTGCCTAGTGCCTGGTGCCTCAAGTTTTGAATATGAAAGATGCACGGACAGAACAGTTATCCGAACGAGCTCTGCCTCCTCTGCCCTCTCCGGTGATGACGCCCCGCGAAATTGTATCCGAGTTGGATCGATATATCGTGGGGCAGAGAGACGCGAAACGCGCGGTGGCTATTGCGCTGCGCAGTCGGTGGAGGCGGCAGCTCGTGCCTGAGGACCTTCGCGAGGAGATCGCTCCTAAGAATATTATCATGATCGGCCCCACTGGAGTCGGTAAGACTGAAATCTCTCGTAGGCTCGCTAAGCTCGCCCAGGCGCCGTTTATCAAAGTCGAGGCCTCGAAGTTTACCGAGGTCGGCTACGTAGGACGCGATGTCGAATCGATCATTCGGGACCTCACGGACCTGGCAGTCAATATGGTGAAAGAAGAGGAGAAACAGAAAGTGGAAATCAAAGCCAGGGAGGTCGCGGAAGAAAGAATTCTGGATCTACTTCTACCGCCTCTTCAGACCGGCAGGCCTGAGACAGATCCGGGAGAGGCAGGAAGAATCGAAGGCACACGGGAGAAGCTCAAGAAGATGTTGCGGGAGGGGAAGCTTAACGAGCGCTTCGTCGAGATTGAGATGACGCAGGCGATCATGCCCATGATTGAGGTCTTAACGCCGCAGGGCATGGAGGGGATGGAGTTCAATATCAAGGAGATGTTTTCTAACCTGCTTCCCAAGCGGACGAAAAAGAAAACGGTGAAGATCCCCGAGGCGATGGAAATTCTGACTCAAGAAGAGGCCAGCAAGCTCATCGATATGGATAAAGTGGTTTCCGAGGCTATGCGTAGAGTGGAACAGTCGGGCATTGTCTTCATCGACGAAATCGACAAAATCGCGGGGCGAGAGGCAACCCATGGTCCGGATGTTTCACGCGAAGGAGTCCAGCGCGACCTTCTCCCAATTGTCGAAGGCTCAACCGTGAACACCAAGCACGGTATGGTTCGGACCGATCATATTCTGTTTATCGCTTCGGGAGCTTTCCATAGTGCCAAGCCTTCGGATTTGATCCCGGAATTCCAAGGGCGTTTCCCCATCCGCGTCGAGCTCAGCTCTCTGGGGAAGGAAGATTTTGTACGGATCCTCACCGAACCCAAGAATGCCTTGATCAAACAGTACACCGCTTTGCTCGAGACCGAGGGGATCCATCTTTCCTTTGGACCGGATTCGATTGAAGAGATCGCGCGGATCGCAGCTGAGGTGAATGAGAGGACGGAAAACATCGGTGCGCGGCGCCTGCATACCGTCATGGAAAGATTGTTAGATGAGATATCCTATTCAGCGCCGGAGATGAGCGGCAGACAGATCGCCATCGATTCCCAGTACGTGCGCAATCGGTTAAGCCCGATTTTGAAGGACGAAGATCTGTCGCGTTATATTCTGTAGGGGTCGAGAAGGTGGAGAATTTCATAGGGAAAGCTGAAGTCTTAATGGAGGCGCTTCCTTACATCCGGCGCTTCTACGGGAAGACTTTCGTCGTTAAGTACGGCGGAAACACCATGATCGATGAGGATCTGAAGGCCAGCTTTGCTCAGGATGTCGTGCTCCTCAAGTATGTAGGGATCAATCCTGTGGTCGTTCACGGCGGAGGGCCGCAGATCAACGAGATGCTGAAAAGGATGGGTACTCCCACGCAGTTTGTTCGGGGCATGAGGGTTACCGATCAGGAAACAATGGATATCGTCGAGATGGTTCTCGTAGGCAAGATCAATAAGGAGATCGTGAACCTGATCAACCAGCATGGAGGGATGGCGGTGGGCTTAAGCGGAAAAGACGGAGGTCTCATCCAGGCGCGGAAGATGAATGTTTCTGTGAGCACCAACGGAGAACCCCCTGAGATTATCGATATCGGACTGGTTGGAGAAATCGTGGGCATCGATCCTACAGTGATCAATTCGCTGGACGAGAATAAGTTCATCCCCGTGATCGCGCCCGTGGGAGTGGGACAAAAGGGAGAAACCTATAACATCAATGCCGACCTAGTGGCCGGGCAGATTGCTGAGGCCTTGAGAGCGGAAAAACTGATCTTGCTGACCGACGTAGAAGGAGTCAAAGATAGGAGCGGGAAGCTTTTAAGCACGCTTAAAACCAACCAAGCCCGCAAGCTCATCGAGGATGAAGTCGTCGCCGAAGGCATGATACCCAAGGTCGAGTGCTGTATCGAGGCGCTCAAAGGGGGTGTCGGGAAAACTCATATCATTGATGGTCGCGTCAAACATGCCATTCTTCTGGAGATCTTTACTAAGGAAGGGGTTGGAACCGAGGTGGTGCGGAAGTAGGCATGAGAAATCGGCAGATCCTAAGTCTCACCGACAAATACGTAGCTCAAACCTATACACGCTTCCCTGTGGCCCTGGTCAGGGGCAAGGGGACGCGTGTCTGGGACGCCGATGGCAAGGAGTACCTGGATTTCGTCTCCGGCCTGGCGGTCATGAGTTTGGGCCATAGCCATCCTGCTATAGTTCGCGCGCTAAAGGCACAGGCGGAAAAGCTCACGCACGTTTCCAATCTCTACCATATTCTCCCGCAGTCGGAGTTGGCCAAGGAGCTATGTCGTCACTCCTTTGCGGATCGAGTGTTTTTCTGCAACAGCGGTGCCGAAGCTAACGAGGCGGCGATCAAGTTAGCCCGTCGCTACGGTAAAGAATGGTTGGGTGGAAGGTACGAGATCCTCTCGGCAGGGAACTCATTTCATGGACGGACCTTGGCGACATTGACCGCCACCGGGCAAGAGAAGGTGCGCGCCGGATACGATCCTCTGCCTGTCGGCTTTCGTCAAGTGCCCTACAACGATCTCAGAACCATGGAAGAGGCAGTCGATGAGAAGACCGTTGCTATTTTGGTTGAGCCCATTCAGGGTGAGGGGGGAGTCATCGTTCCCAGTGAGGATTATCTTCGTGGATTGAGAGAGCTCTGCGATCGAACACACCTTCTTCTGATCTTTGATGAAGTGCAGGTGGGGATGGGCCGTACCGGGAAACTCTTTGCCTACGAAAATTACGGCGTTGAGCCGGACATCATGACTTTGGCCAAAGCGCTGGGCGGGGGTTTGCCTTTGGGGGCGATGTTAGCGAAGGAAAATGTGGCCCGGAGTTTCGTCCCGGGAACTCATGCCTCGACCTTCGGCGGCAATCCCTTAGTATGCAGCGCGGGCCTTGCGGTTCTGAAGGCTCTTCTTCAAGGCGGCGTGCTGCGAAACTGCGTTCGAATGGGAAAAGTTTTGCTTCAGGGTCTGCAGGCGCTCAAGGGCCGATTTCCCTTTATCCGTGAGGTCAGAGGAAAGGGGTTGATCTTGGGGATGGAGTTGGAATTCGAGGGCAACAAAATCGTTGTAGAGTGCTTGAAAGCAGGACTCCTGATCAACTGCACGGCCCATAAGGTCCTGCGTTTCCTTCCTCCGTTGACTCTCAATCGAAAAGAGATCGAGCGCGGACTGGCGATTCTAGAAGGCGTTCTTGCGCGCCAATGATCCGCCGGTCATCTGACCTTTTTTACGAATGAAAAAAAGAGATTTGCTGAGCTTAAAAGACCTCAGCCGGGAAGAGATCGAAGAGATTTTTTCCCTAACCCGTAGACTCAAGCGAGAACAGAAACAGGGGCGTCCTCATCGAATCCTGGCCGGCAAGACATTGGCTTTGGTGTTTGAGAAACCCAGTTTGAGGACAAGGGTTAGCTTCGAGACGGGAATCTTTCAGCTCGGGGGGCATGCAGTCTTTCTCGGCCCGGATGAGATTCAACTGGGGGTGCGCGAGACGGCAGCCGATTGTGCCCGCAACCTGAGTCGCTGGGTAGACCTTATCGTGATGCGCACTTTCGCCCAACACACGTTGGAGGAAGTGGCTCTCCATGCAAAGATTCCCGTCATCAACGGCTTGACGGATCTCTTTCACCCCTGCCAGGTCCTGGCGGATTGTTTTACGCTTTTGGAGCATAAAGGCTCACTCGAGGGCCTGAAAGTCGCTTTTCTCGGTGACGGGAACAATATGGTCCATACGTGGATGCAGGCCACAGAAAAATTTTCATTCTCTTTTTCCGTTGCCTGTCCAAAAGGCTACGAGCCCGATGCAGACGTCACGCAAGCGGCAAAGGAAAACGGAGGAAGAATCAGCGTCACGCATCAGGTAGAGAAAGCGGTGCGGGATGCGGACGTGATCTATACCGATGTATGGGCGAGCATGGGTCGGGAGCGGGAATTCGAGAAAAGACGTAGAGCCTTCCTGGGCTATCAAGTTAATGAGAGCGTAGTGGCTACGGCGAATAAGGATGCCCTGGTGATGCATTGTCTGCCGGCTCACCGAGGAGAGGAGATTAGCGACGATGTCCTGGACGGTCCTCAATCGATCGTCTTAGATCAGGCCGAAAACCGCCTGCACGTGCAGAAGGCGATCATGGTTTGGGCCTTAAAGGAGTTGAGAGGTAAGGGTAAAGCGGTTAAGTTGAAAGGCAAAAGTACAAGTAAAAGGGCATAGCAGACTTAAAAATCCTAGGACTGAGACAGGGATACCGACTGGAAGAGAAGAATGGATAAGACTTCGAAGGTGAACAAGGTCATCTTGGCCTATTCAGGGGGCCTGGATACTTCGGTCATCCTCAAGTGGCTGATTGAAAACTACGGCTGTGAGGTGATTGCCTTCTGCGCCGACCTGGGCCAGGGCGAGAATCTAGACGCCGTGCGGGAGAAGGCGCTCAAGACCGGCGCATCCAAGGTCCACATCGATGACATGCGCGAAGAGTTCGTGAAGGATTATGTTTTTCCTATGCTGCGCGCAAACGCCACCTACGAAGGCTCTTACCTTCTCGGCACCTCAATCGCAAGGCCGCTCATCGCAAAGAGGCAGGTCGAGATTGCAGTCCAAGAGAAGGCCGACGCCGTCGCTCACGGAGCTACGGGGAAAGGCAACGACCAAGTACGCTTCGAGGTCACCTATTATGCTCTCAACCCCGACATCAAGGTGATTGCTCCTTGGAGAATCTGGGATCTCAATTCCAGGCAGAAGCTTGTCGATTATGCCACGCGCCATGGCATTCCTGTTCCCGTCACGCGCGAGAAGCCGTACAGCATGGATCGCAATCTCTTTCACATCTCCTACGAGGGAGGGATCCTGGAAGATCCCTGGCGTGAGCCGCCGGCCGAGATGTTTCTTTGGACTCGATCGCTGGAAGAGGCGCCGAGCAAGCCTGAGTACGTCGAGATCGAGTTCTCGCGCGGCGATCCGGTGGCCGTGAACGGCAAGGACCTTTCCCCTACAAGCCTGCTTCATCAGCTGAATGAGATCGGCGCACGCCACGGGATTGGCCGCGTGGACCTTGTGGAGAACCGCTACGTGGGGATGAAGTCGCGCGGCGTCTATGAAACCCCCGGTGGAACCCTGATCCACGTCGCCCGCCGGGCGCTCGAATCGATCACGGTTGATCGGGAGGTCATGCGCCTGCGGGAGTCACTCATGCCGCGGTATGCCGAGATGGTTTACTATGGCTACTGGTTTTCTCCCGAGCGCGAGATATTGCAGAAGGCGATCGATGCGTCTCAGGAAAACGTCGCGGGGAAGGTGCGGCTCAAGCTCTACAAGGGCAATGTCATCGTCGCGGGAAGAAAATCTGACCTCTCGCTTTACGATCCCAACCTTGCGACCTTCGAGGAAGGGGAGGGCTACAACCAGATGGATGCCGAGGGCTTTATCAGGCTTAACGCGCTGCGGCTTCGGCTCAGGCGGCTCTGGCAGCTCAAAGAAAGCTGAAAGAATTTTAGATTTTCCATTTCTGCCGGAGGCGGATCCGCTAAAGCGTTGTGGCGGAGCCGATTTTCGATTAATCGTTCGACTGAGCTCACGACGAAGTCTAAAATCCAAAATCTAAAATCGAAAATGGGAAAGGGATTTCTTGGCTAGGGGTAAAAAGCTTTGGGGAGGGCGCTTTGGTGTTCAGACCGCGGACGCGGTTGAGGCCTTTACCTCCTCCATCGATGTAGACTGGCGGCTTTATCGCCATGATATCGCGGGAAGCATTGCGCATGCCAAGATGCTGGCACGCCGACGGATTATCTCGGCAAGAGAAGGCCAAAAAATTGTTCGTGGTCT
>DASYRN010000064.1:0-16144 GCA_036004365.1 Binatia bacterium | reverse complement strand
GGGCGGTCCCGATACCCACGGCATCGTTGGTCGCCGTGAGCTGGGAATCATCAAACCCGGCGCCCTGCTCATCAACGTGTCGCAGCCCCAGCTCATCGACCGGTCGGCGCTGCTCGACGCGCTCGCCTCGGGAAGACTGGGTGGCTTTGCGCTCGATCCGCCGTACGACGAGCCCGGCCGGGCCGACGACCCGCTGCTCGGCTTCCGCAACGTGATCGTGACCCCTCATCTCGGGGGCTCACCCCGGTTTAACGCGCTCGCTGACTTCGAGGAGCTGCTGGTCAACCTTGCACAGGCGCTGCAGGTATAAAAGCCGTGCTCGGGTTTCGTGTTCGTTCACGAGATACGAACACGTACAACGACCCAGCTCTTTTTGATGCTTTGAAAATCGCTGAGGTTCGCTATAGAAGTAGACCTAAACAGGGTGTTGAAAAAAACTGAACAAGGAGCGTTTATGGCAAAAACCGCATTTAAACCGCAACGCGCGATGTGGAGCAAACTTTTCACTTACGATTACTGGATGGAATCGATCGGGATACCGATCCACAGGGGTTACTACGTGGAAGATCTAAGAAACTTGGAACTCGGATGGTGGGAAGAGCGCCAGTGCATGTCTGCCTTCATCCAGCTGGCAGGGCAAGAAGGAGTGAGCTCCGCACGGGTAACCGAGATCGCGCCAGGCCAAACCTTGCCGCCTCTTAAGTTTGCCCTCGACGAAGTCGTCTATGTGGCCCAGGGGCGCGGCCTGACAACTATCTGGTATGACAACGGCGGTCCCAGAAAGAGCTTCGAATGGCAGCCGCACAGTATGTTCCTGCTTCCTCATGGCTGCCATCATCAGTTCAGCAATATGCAGGGAGACAGGCCAGCGCGCATGCTTCACTACAGCTACCTGCCTCTTGGCATGTCGGCCGTTCCCGACCCCGATTTCTTCTTCAACAATTCTCACAAGAGTCAGGTTATTCTGGGCGAACAGGAGCTGTATTCCGAGGCCAAAATGATCCAGCAGCCGCCGGAATCCAATCCTTACGGCAGAACCGTCTTTTGGTACGGCAATTTTTTTCCCGACATGAGAGCGTGGGACAAACTCGACTCCAATGCAAGAAGAGGAGCCGGAGGCAGAAGCGTTGCTATTCAGTTCCCGAATTCCGAAGTGTTCGCGCACATGTCGGTCTTCGGGGCGCAGACCTACAAGAAAGCGCATCGCCACGGCCCGGGACGGGTCATCGTCATCCCCGCGGGCGATGGCTATTCGATCATGTGGGAGGAGGGAAAGGAAAAGGTCGTCGTCCCATGGCACGAATGTAGCGCGTTCGTCCCCCCCAACCGCTGGTTCCACCAGCACTTTAATGTCGGCGGGACTGGCGCCCGGTATCTCGCCCTGCATTCTCCGATGCAGTTTTACGGTCATGCGGAAAAGGTAGAGGACCGCGCTAAAGACCAGATCGAGTACCCCGACGAAGACCCCTGGATTAGAAAGAAATTCGAAGAGGAATTAGGCAAAAGGGGCCTCAGGTCTCTCATGCCCGCTGAGGCATATGTCGATAGGGACTACGAATGGTCCAAAGCCATGGGGAAACGGTAGCTGCATACGGTAAAACGAACCGAAAAGGCAAAGGCCGCCTTGAATCTCCCATAAGCGAGATTCTATATAGCTTACCGAGGCTCCAAGCACGTTGGAAATTTCCTCCAATCGTTGGTCTTTGCCCTCATTTCCACAACGAAACCTTCAAAAAAATCGCTACGTTGTCCAGTGGCATTACCCTTGCTTCTTATTAGGTTAAAGTGCGACAGCTAGGAGTGCAGGAGGCCTAAAATGAAACTCCTAAAAAAACTGGCATTGGGCTCGGTTCTAAGCATTGCATTAACGGCACTGGTCGCATGCGAACACATCTCGTTGATCTCGCTGTTCGGCGGACCAAGGGCGGATCCCGACGATGAGATTGTCGCCGAAGTGGAGCGATTAGACAGCCGAAATATGGAAATTTACATACGGCCGGAGGGGGGTCGTACTGGGATCGTGCGCTACGACGCGGCGACGCGGGTCATGGATCGCGGACGTGAACACCCGGTTACCTATTTGCAGCCCGGAGATATCGTGGCCTTCCGAATGAAGACCGACTCCCGGGGAGAGCTCTATGCCGATCTCATCTTTGTCCGGGAAACCAACCGGGAGAGGAGAATAGGCTCCGCCTCCAGGCCTGAGACTCGGATTCAGACGCTCGATGGTACTGTAGAGCGGGTGGACCAACAACGGGGCGTCTTCGAAATACGTGACGGCGACGGTCGGCAAGTGACCGTTTCGCTCCCATACAAGCCTCAAGGATCCGACATCGAACGGTTCGAGAGGCTTCGCATCGGTGACCGGGTGAGCATAGAGGGGCACTTCATCAGTCAAGATCGATTCGAGCTCGAGGCCTTCATTACGTGAGGGAAAACTGCAGCTCTTTGGGTCTTGCAGATTTTAGGAGCGGCCGTTTTCTTCATGGCCGGACTTGCAAAACTATCTGGTGATGATCACATGGTGCAAGTGTTCGACGCGATCGGCATCGGGCAATGGTTTCGCTACGTGACAGGCGCCATCGAAGTCTCGTCATCGATCATGCTTCTCATCCCGGCTCTCTCGGGTGTCGGAGCGCTGCTTCTCGTCGCAACGATGGTGGCGCTACCATCACGCACCTTTTCATTATCGGCGGAAGCCCGACGTTGCCGATCGGACTCCTGATCGCCATGAGCCTTGTAGCATGGGGTCGCGAAGAACAAACCCTTCGGTTGATCGGTCGATCTTGATCCCGCCCTCCGCTCTACCTGCTTACCTAAGTCCTCCGCTGGGCGAATATGTGTGAAAAGACCTTTTTCGCGTTGCCCTCGGTTATCTTGTAGCGGTCTTCCTCGCTCAGCCAGTCGATGGATCTGAATATCGGCACGATGTCCTCGAAGTTGCGCCCGGTCTTGGGATCGACGGCGTTGACTGCGCCGAACATTTCCGTGGCGAAGAGAACATTGTCCACGCCGACCCGCTTGATGAGAAGCTCCATCCCCTCCTTGTCATAAATCGCCATATCCCAATAGATCTTGCGCGCTGCCTCCTCGAACGGCTCGAGCCCCTCTTTGACGTGCATGCCGCGATGGCGATTCCATTGATAGGGAACCGCGCCGCCGCCGTGGGGGATGATGATCTTCAGCTTGGGAAAATCTTTGAACACGCGGGACTTGAGCAGCTCCACCGCCCCGGAGTGATGCTGGGCGATGTAGTAAGAGTTGGTGAGATGCATCGCCGGATTGAGCGAGGCGCTGGCGTGGATGGTGCAGGGCACGTCCAGCTCCACCATCTTCTCCCACAGCGGATACCACCATTCGCTTCCTAATGAGGGCGTGAGCGGCTCGCGGCCTCCGGCAACGTCAGGATTCACATTGCAGCTGACAAAACCCAGTTCTTTCACGCACCGCTCGAGCTCATCCACCCACTCCTTGGGGCTGACACCCGGCGATTGCGGCAGCTGGCAAACGGGCGATATTTTGTCCGGCCAGAGCTTTGCCACGCGCGCGATCAAATCATTGCATGCCTCGGTCCAGTAGCGGCTGATCAGGGGCGATCCGAAGTGATGGCCCATCGCCGAAGCTTGCGGCGAAAAGAGTAGCCGGTCGATTCCCGATTCCTTCATCCGCTTGAACTGTCCCTGCATAGATCGCTCCAGCTGCTCATCGCTGACCTGCAGTTTCGCCCGCGCCGGCCTGGCCAGATCGGTGATTTGCCGGCCTCGATATGCCTGCAACTCCAAAGGGGCCGTGGTGTAATGGGTGTGCGCATCAATAATCATAAATCTTCCTCCTCATTTTTTTCATCCTTCATCCTCATCCTTCATCCTTTAAGGAGCCGATTGTTACTCCCAAGAGTGTCTGCTATACACGTGAACTGAAAACAACTGATCCTGTTTCTATTCAATGTCCTGCGTTTCCACCCTCTCCTTAATCCTCTCCCTGCTAGGGAGAGGGAATGGGTGAGGGTCGCAGATTGGCGATAAGCCGAAAGGAGCCCCGCACCATGTCAGACATACCGCGCCTCAACGGTGTAATCAAAACCTTGGAGCAAGGCAAGATCGCTTTCGCCGCTTTTACTCCCGTAGATACCGAGAGCGCAAGCGCCCTGGCGAGTTCTTCCCTCGATGGAGTCGTTTTCGAAATGGAGCATGCCCCGCTCGACTTTCCTGGCTTGAGACATGCGCTCCACTACATGCTCGACCGGCGGCAAATTCTCGAGGGTGGAACCTTGGCGCCCAAGGTTACGCCCATGGTGCGCATTCCGCCCAACGGCGGAGAGATGAACCAGTGGATCGCCAAACAGGTGCTCGATATCGGCGTGTTCGGGATCATCTTTCCGCATGTCAGCACGGTGGAAGAGGCCTGGAACTCCGTCGGGGCCTGCCGCTATCCGCGGCTCAAGGACGCCCCTCTCTACAATCCTCCCGGCATTCGCGGCGACGCGCCTGCCCGCGCCGCCCGCTACTGGGGACTCACACAGCAGGAGTACTACGCGCGCGCCGATGTCTGGCCGCTCGCGCCGCAAGGAGAAGTCCTGGTCATCATTCAGTGTGAAGATACGCGCGCGATCGACAACCTGCCGAGAATTCTCAAGGAGGTGCCAGGGATCGGCGTGGTTCTCATCGGCGAAGGGGACTTAAGCCAGGAGTTAGGCCACCCCAGAGACTACGATCACCCGGTCGTTGCCGAGGCGATCAATAACATTCTCAGGATCTGCAAGGAGCACAACGTTCCCTGCGGCCATCCCCACCCCGACGCGAAAAATATCGAGCGTCTGGTATCAAGCGGCTACCGCTTTCTCATGCCGACGGCGCCTCGCTCCTTCGCTCTTCTTGAGCAAGGTCGCAAGCTGGCCGGAAGGAACTGACACGCTGTTCACAAAGACCGAGTTCGTGCCCGTGGCCCGTGTTCGGGGATAAGAACGAGCACGAGACACGATCACGAGCACGATTAGTTGAGCGATCTGCTAGAGGACTGCGATCACTTCGACTTGAAACAACGCTTCGCCGCGGACGGCGGCCTTCAGGGTATGGCGCGCAGGCCGGTTGTTTTCGTCGGGAAACATCTTCAGCCACTCTTTGTTGATCGAGTCTCTGTACTGCTCTTCTTTCACATAGACGGTTATCCGGATGATGTCATCCGGCGTACCCCCAGCGTGTTCCATAAAGGTTCGGATATTTCGAAACAGCACCTCCGCCTGTTTGTCCGGATCGGTCGGGGGGCTCTTGGCGTTCGGCTCAAGACCGGAGATGGCCGATGAGTACACGATGTTGCCGATCTTGGCTCCCATGGGAATGGGATTTTGATGGTGCACGCCGGGAATTTCGATGCTCTTTCTTTTCGCCATGCTTCAATCCTTCCTTCGGATCGTCGTGTCCTGTCCCGGTACGGGATTGGCGACCGCCTCTTCCAGGCCGCGAATTCCCTTCCATTCGCTCGCGGGACGAACGTAACCGTTGGTCCCGACCTGATCCAGACCCCAATAGATCTCTATCGTATGCTTATCGGGGTCGAGAAACTCGACGGAGATCTGGCACCCTGCCCTTCGGCGTCCGTCAAACGTGATCGTCACCTTATGCTCGCGCAAGCGATCGCGGACGCGAAAGACTTCTTCGAGACTTGCAACCTCGAAGGCGACATGATGCAACTCGAAATGCTTCGATTCCCCGGGACCGGCGCCGACCAGCGCAATCGCATGGTGGTCTGTGTTGCAGCGAAGGAAGGCGAAGCCTCCGGGCTGAAGATCCTCGGAATAAACGTCCGAAACCTTAAATCCCAAAACTTGAGTGTAGAAAGTGACGGAGCGCTCGAGGTCACTCACCATCAAGACCACATGTCCCAGTCTCTGAATCTTGAACGGCATTCCTTGCGGCGGAGTCATCTTTCTCAATTTCTCGACATCCAGAGCCATATTGTTCTCCTTTGTTTTTCTCTTTACAGTTGACGGATCACCTTCTCGATTCTTTGAAAATCTCCTCGCCGACGGAGAAATCAACGACCTGATCCACGGTGACCGCTTTATCGATCAAGCCTTCTTTCTTTTCCAGGTTCAGTAGATATTCCACCCCTTCGCGAGGAATCCTTCCGTCCTTGCTGTGAGCTTCCACGACAGCGGCGTAGGACTCGCGGGCCATCGCCTCATCCATGGCAAACCTCTTGCGGATCACCTCCGTGGTGCCCGCCGGGTTCTCGTGGATATACTTCAACGCCTCAACCTCCGCCTTGAGAACGTTTTTGACTTGGAGACGATTTTTCCGGATCTTGTCCAAGGTCGCGGATAGGCCGACAAAAGGAATGGAGAGCACCTGCGCCGTGTGGGCCAATAGCGGGAATCCTTCTCTTTTGAGCAGCACCGAGAAGGGCGGGGCGACCATCACGGCGTCCACGCGGCGGATCTTGAGCGCTTCATACATGAGCTTCTCGTCTCCGATCGCGATGATCTTCGCCTCCCGGTCCGGATCGAGGCCGAAATGCTGGAGCAGCAAGCGCGCGCTGATGTAGTTCGTCCCGCCGATGGCGGTCACCCCGATGGAGCGTGCCTTCAGCTCCTTGACGCTCTTGATGCCGGGCTGAGCCGCGAGGCTGAAGAAGGGAGCCTTGATACTGGTGGAGACGGCGCGGATCGGAGCGCCCCTTGCCGCGGAGCGAATGGCCGAGCCCAGAACCTCCGCGTAGTCGGCATCGCCGCTCAGAAGAGCCGCAATAGCGACTCCGGGCCGCACCTGTACGAGCTCCACGTTCAATCCGTTCTTGGCATAGAAGTCCCGATCCTTGGCGACAAACGCAGTAAGAAAAGCGAGCGAGTTGCTCGCGTACGTGATACGGATCCGATCTTGCCCCTTAACTGTCAAGGAGGGAATCAAAGTCAAGACAAAAACAAGAGCCGCCAGGTATCGCTGATTATTCTTAAGCCATTTGTGTTGAACGGCCATCGTTTTCTCCCTCACCGCATCTCCATTTCCGCCGCGTCTCATCTGCCTCGTCGTCATGTGGCGCATTTATTTGAGTTACGCTATACCTGGTCACAGTAAATCGTCAAGGAGAGATTTATGGCCTTTAACGACCTACGTGAGTTCATTCAGGCGGCGCGCGCGCTGAACGATCTCAAGGAAATCCACGGCGCGCACTGGGATTTGGAGATCGGAGCGCTTCTGGAAATTTTCGCCTCCCGGGAAAGCTTTCCGCTCTTGCTTTTCGACCAGGTTCCCGGTTATCCCGCTTCCTATCGCGTGGCTGGAAACCTGATCAATCATCCTCGGCGCAACGCGTTGGCCGTGGGGCTCGACCCGAATCTCTCCAGGCCCGAGCTGGTACGGCGGTGGAAAGAGATTCTTGCGAAGCTATCGCCCATCCCTCACAGAACGGTAAAAGAAGGACCGCTCTTCGAAAACGTTCGCGACGAAGCCTCGCTCGACATGACGATGTTTCCCACGCCCAAGTGGCACGAGCTCGACGGCGGCCGCTACATCGGAACGGGTTGTTGTGTGATCACCGCCGACCCGGACGATGGCTGGGTCAATGTCGGAATTTACCGGGTCCAGATTCATGACAACAAAACGTTGGGCCTCTACATCTCACCGGGCCACCACGCGCGCATCATGCGCGAGAAGTTCTGGGAACAAGGCAAAGCGTGTCCGGTCGCCGTCACTTTCGGCCAGGAGCCTCTTCTCTGGATGACCGCGGGCATGTCCGTGCCCTACGGCGTGTCCGAATACGACTACGCCGGCGGTTTGCGCCGCAGTCCCGTGGATGTCGTGCGCGGTCCGATAACCGGCTTGCCGATTCCTGCCACGGCAGAAATCGCCATCGAGGGCGAAGTACCTCCGCCCAGCGAAGAAACCCGCATCGAAGGACCTTTCGGCGAATGGCCGGGTTATTACGCCCACGGCGCAAAGGCCGAGCCGATCATCCGCGTCAAAGCACTTTATCACCGCTCCGATCCGATTCTGGCGGGGGCGCCGCCGTTAAAGCCGCCCGTGGCCACCTTCGGAGTGCCGATCGGCGCGGCGGCGATATGGAACTATCTGGAAAAGGCCGACGTGCCGGACATTCGAGGAGTGTGGATTTACATCGGCGGATCGGCTCCGGGCGGCGGCGCGCCTTTTGTCGTGGTTTCGCTCAAGCAGCGCTACCAGGGCCACGCGCAGCAGGCAGGCATCGCGGCTCTGGGCTGCCGCGCCGGAAATTATCACGGGCGCTTCGTCGTCGTCGTGGATGAAGATATCGACCCATCGAATTTGGGGGACGTGATTTGGGCAATCTCCACGCGCTGCGATCCGAAATCAGACATGACGATCGTCGACGGCTGCTGGAGCACCTTGCTTGACCCGGTGATCCCTCCCGACCGAAAGGAAGCGCGCGACCTCGTCAGCAGCCGTGCGATCCTCAATGCTTGCCGGCCTTACGCCTGGAAGGATCAGTTTCCTCCGGTTAACGCGCTCCGCCCCGAGCTGAGAAAAAAGATCGAGGAGAAATGGAAGTCGGTGCTGGGTTAGACCGAGGAAAGGTGGTGGAGACCATTGTTACTTTTGCCATTTCTTCGCAAATGACTATTTGTAGGCAATCGCCGCACTGCATGGACCTGCTAGATGGAGAACTTCATGTCGTTCAAAACCGGCTTCCCTGCACCAGTTCCAGAAATCCGCTCCGGTAAAATCAAAAGCATCTCCAAATTCAATCAGCATGTTGAGCGACATCAACAATCCGAAGGCATTTTTCCGTCGTTGATCATCAATGAGATTCTCGATGGCCACAAAAGCACCGCCTTCCGGTAAGGCCTCATAGGCGAGACGTATCAGATGTTTCTTTTTCTCTAGATTCCAGTCATGCAGGATCATTCCCATTGTAATGACGTCGGCCTTGGGTAATGAGTCCTCCAAGAAATCCCCGGAAGCGGCCTGAACTCGGTCTGTTAATCCTTCTTTCGCTATCCACTTATTCGCGATGGACTCAACTTGGGGTAAATCAAACGTGGTGCATTTCATATGCCTGTGCTGTTTGGCCACGAGCGTTGACAACAGACCCGTGGCACCACCCACATCACAGAGTGTCTGATATTTTGAGAAATCAAATTTTTCGGCAAAAGCCTGAAAGTTTCCCAGAGATATGCCTCTCATTGCGCCCATAAACTGTTCAAGTCGCGGCAAGTCCTCATAAAGCGTCTCGAACACGGGCTTCTGGCTGTGCTTGACTTCAGTTTGCGGCTTCCCTGTCTTCAGCGCGGACCCGAGATCAGCCCAAAATTTATAGAGACGGTCGTTACACATTTCGAGTATGCCGCCTATGTAAGCCGGTTGATTTTTGTCGAGAAAATACGCAGTGGTTTCGGTATTCCGATAGCGCCCTTCCGGACCGTCACCATCTCTATGCAAGAAACCAAGCGCAACCAGGGCATCAAAGAAATCCCAAATGCCACGGGGGTGGAGGTTCATCGCCTTTCCAAGCTCTGCCCCGGTCATCGCGCGGTTACCGAGCATTGTAAAAACTCCCAGTTCAACCGCGGTAAGCAGTACTTTGGAACTCCAAAAACCAAAACCGACTTCCAGGATACGCGACGAGTCTTGCGTATTGCTCATGATAATCTCCTTGGTATTTTGTGAAGCCAATCGCTATTCGATTGAAAACCAAAGTATCTAAATCAGCCAGAAGCGATAATTGGATGGCGATGAGGGAGCCTCGGCTAGGGTGCCGCTCCAAACGCCGCTCTGGCGGCGTCCAGGCGCGCCACCTCCACGCGGAGGCGCTGCTTCTCGGCGCGCTGCGCCAAGCGTTCATAGTCCACCTCCTGGAGTCTGGGGTCCGCCTCCGCTACGGCTGCCAAGGCCCGCCACAGCGCCCGTTTCCCCTCGATTCCGAGCGCTAGGGCCTCGAGGGATTCAAGCAGGCGCAGCGGACCACCCCGTGGGTCGTCCAGCCGCAGCTTGAGTTGCGTAACCTTCTCCGTGAGCCACGCGGTCACCTTTCGAGGGAGACTCTTGGCGATGTGCAACCGATCCATGAGTGCCTCAAGCTCCCCGCGATCCGCCGCTACGTCGGCGCGCAGCTCGGCGAAAAAGCGCGCCATGGTGGTGCCCGCATGGGCTTTTTCGAGGTATTCCAAAAGCTCGATGGCGGCCACCGAACCCGCCAAATGGTCGTTCAAGTACGTTGCAAGATGCTCGTCCGCCATACTTCACCTGCTTTCTTTCTGTTCATGCGACCGAAGCGCTGCGCCGCGTAACTATTTGAAGCTACTCGTCAGCATAGCACGACTGAAAAATTTCAAAAGCGACGACGATTGAGTTGCGTTCCGAGGACGTGGCAAGGTCGCCTCGATCAGCCTTGTTCACAAAGGTGTTTGAAGATGTAATACTAATAAAGGAGAAATGACATTCGCCCGAATCGAATTCGTGGGATGAACTAACCGTACAAGGGAGGAGCAGTGATGGCCAGATATGGCAAGAAGGCGTCCGAGAAAGTTAGCAGGGCGATGCGTGAGCGGAAGAGGGGAAAACTAAAGAGCGGACGATCCGGCAAGAAAGTGAAGAGCCGCAAGCAAGCGATTGCGATCGGGCTTTCGGAGGCTCGCCGCGCGGGCGCTAAGGTCCCGCCGAAGAGAAAGAAGAAATAGCATTGCTCTGCATCACAACCATGTGTGTTTGCAGACGCGTCCCGTTCTTCGTTCAAACCTCGTCGTCGAGTACCAGCATTGTCATCATCTGCTCGCCCAATTTCCAGGCCGCTGTCCAATTCTTCTCAGGGCTTTCGAAAACGAACAGATACAAGCGGTTCGTGCGCGTGTTGGCAAGCATCAGCGTATGCAAAATAAGAGGGCCACGGGTCTTGTCCTTGGTACGAACCCGGCAGCCATATCCCACCAGCGCGCCTGCCTGGGTGTCCCAGATTTGCAGGAGCTCGTTCTCCTTCGCCACTTTGCTGATGTACGCCGCGGCGTACTCCTTGGCAGGAGTGGACTTGCGAGGTGGAAGAACATTGAGGGAGAGGCCCGTTTGAAACCTGCCTTCCTTCCTGATGTCCTGCTCGGTAATGAAGTAAGCGAGCGTTCCTTGCTTCTCTTCCTTCAGGAAATGCCAACCATTCGGAGACAGAAGAGCTCCCTTGATCTCGGGTAGCTTGATCCACGAGAAGCCCTTCGGGGCCGGAGGCAGCTCCTGCGCGGCCCCGGAAGCAGCGCCGAAGAGGAAAAGTAGGACGAGAGCAGTCCATTTAGGACTTTTTCTGTTTTTCAACAACTTTCTCCACCAGAGTGCGAAAAGCAGTATTGGCATCACACTCAATGCCATATTCCACGACAAATAACTCAGCCAAGTCCGCTGCAGATACGGATAAGGAATCCTGTGCCCACTCGGCAATTTGATTGAGTGTGTGTTCCGGCCGGAGCTGTTTGATCTCAAAGCCCACACGTTCAGCCAGCATTGCCGCGATCTCTTGCGCAACGTCCCGATGGGAAGGAGGGAAATCCCGACGTATGAACGCAACAACAAGCTCCCAGTCAACTGGTTTCGTACGCTGACGCTGCAAGATCCGGGCTCCAGTAATCAAAAGAAGAGCGATGCCAAGATACACGTAAAACTGCGGCGTCATTGTGGCACACTAACGTCTGCGATCATCAGCGATCAGAGGTAGAGTCTGAAGCGACTATCCATAAACAACAACTCCGGCAATCACAGCACTATCTAGCGCGATCCAGCCCACGCATGGCAAGTAGATATTCTTGTCGCGTTTCTGTATCCCGAACCAAAACCAGAGGATGGCAGAGAGGAGATATGCGCTCCACGACAAAATAGAAACACCGGCCGCCTGATGGCCGACCCATATGGTCAGGACCTGCGGGATTGTCATCACCATGGTGAAGACAGACATGCCCCCTAACAGACGACGCAGCATTGTGTCAGAGCGGAACATATGAGTTGCAGGGGTCATGGGATCCAGAACCATAGTCGCCTCCGTGGGCAAGCATTTTCGCCTAGACGCCTAACTCACCTCCAGAGCTGCTGCGTTGCCAGGCGTGCGCCCTCCGCCATAGCTTGGAATTTGGCCCACACGACGGTCGGATGGACTTCCGGGTTGTAGGTGGCCTGGGAGGAGAAGCCGCAGTCAGTCCCGGCAATCACATTCTCACGCCCCACCAGCTTGGCAAATCGGGCAATGCGCTCGGCGATGAGCTCGGGGTGTTCGACGATGTTGCTCGCGTGAGTGACCACCCCTGGGATCAGCACCTTGCCCTCGGGCAGCTTCACGTTTTCCCAGACATGGTACTCATGCTCGTGACGCGCGTTCGCGGCCTCAAATGAGTAGGCGCCTGCCTTCACTTTCAACATGCCGCCCACGATGTCCTTCAGCGGCGCGTCGTGGACGCGCGGCCCTTCGTTGATGCCGTAGCACGTGTGGAAGCGCACCTTCTCCGCGGGGATACCTCCCAGCCCGTGGTTGAGCGCCGCAACATTCGTCTCAGCCGTCTTTCGCCGCTCGGCTTCGCTCCGGAACGGATCACTGTAGACTTCCGTCAGGAAGGGGTCATCGATCTGAACGATGAAGCCAGCATCAACGATCGCTTGGTACTCAGTGTGCATGGCCTCCGCAACCGCATGCAAGTATTCCTCTTCTGTACGGTAGTACTCATTCTTGCCCACGCCGCTCGGCGCCACGGCGGGCATGAAGACTGCCTCGGGCTTCATTCCCGCGAGAGCAGCTTTGAGGTTGTCGATGTCTCTGCGCACTGCCTCTTGTCCCCGATAGATGACGGGCCCGGTGCACACCAGCGGTACTACAGGGGCGACCGCACCCCCCATCATCGCCTGGCTGAAGTACTGCTTGTAGTACTCCGGGAAGGACGCCATTTCCGCTGCAAAGAGCGTAGCTCGCGCACCGGGCCTGGCTTCAAAACCGGCCAGTCGCTCGCTCACGTAAGCAAAGAAGCCTGGCTTTCCTTGCTCGCCGTCGGTCGGAATATCAATGCCGCTCTCGATCTGCTGGCGGACAGTCTCAGCAACGGCGCTGCGAACCTGTTTCACATAGGTGTCGTGGTCGTAAGGCTCGCCTTTGAGTTTGGCCTTCATTATGTCGAGCAGGTCCTTGGGGCGCGCCAAGCTGCCACAGTGGGTGGTGAGAATGCGATCAGCGCTCAGGTTCATGTTCATTTGTCTCCTAGCCAGTTTTGCTCGAGCATCGTATGAGCCTCGATGTATGCCGGGTCAGCGGGGATTCTTGATTCGTAGGTCATCGCAATGCGCCTAACGTTAGCGTTCAGCCGACGCCGTAAGGTGATCGGCTGGAATGCGAAGTTAGAAGCTCACCGATCACGTCGATCGTGTTACGGGCAAGCCCCTCAAAGGGCCCCTTCCGGCCGCGCTGCTACACGAGCGGGATGAAGTCGTACTCGCCGATGCCCTGAAGCACGAGGAAGGTCGCCGAGGCATCCCCACCATTGGCGACGAGGTGCGGACGAGGCGGCCGGACCGAGTATGTATCACCGGGGCCGAGCCGCACCTCTTCCTTGGGCTCGCGCAGGAAAAGTCTGAGTTCTCCCTCGATCACGTAGAACGTGTCCTGGACATTGCTGTGACAGTGCCAGGGCACCTTCTGGGTCGGGGCGATCTGGAGCTCGGTAATGCGGAACCCGGGCCGCATGGCATGATGAGCCCGGCGCTCGACTTCATAGAGATGGCTCCCGTCTTTGATCGCTTCCATGACATCCTCCATCTGAAATAGGCTTCTGTCTAACGTTGCCGCTAACCGGAAAAATCGGGGTCAGAGTACTTTCTAATTCTAACTCAAAGAAAAATCGTCGTGAATCTACCGACTGAAAGATGCTCCGCCAACAAAATAGTTCTCTGACCCCATTACACCCTCCAGCCTAAGCATCCGGCCGCTTCACGTGTCAAGGGATTCGTCCCATTCCGCTCCCATGACCCATGCGAGCGCAGACATCCTACCGCTCAGCAACCCCCACTCGAAGTCATCCCAGCCCAGATTCTTCCTGGCGTATTTCTTTTCAATTCTCTTAGCAGCCCGCATCGCCTTCTTCAGGATTGGCTTCTGCTCCTCCGTTAGCGGTTGCTCACCACTCTTGATCTTCTCGAGCCAGACTTGGTGCCTATTCCACCAAACCTTGTCCCAAAATTCGTTGTAGGTCTTCAAGATGGCGTTGTCGTTACGCCGCAATAGGAGCGGCCAATCCTTGCCCGGATTCTCCTCATCGGGAATCCATTCCACTTTGTCGCCGTTCTTGGTGTAGCCGATTCTGTGCCCATTAGGACCCACCTCTCCCGGTTTGACGGGATCGGTAGTCTCAGCTTTCGTCCGCCGCCGCCTAAACTCGGTGGCGTACTCCCTCATGAAATCGCGGTTGAGTTCTTCAACTTCGGGCATCAGGTCGGAATCAAACCGAGCGATCTCGATTCCGGCCGCACGAAGCCGCAGCTCGCCACGGCCACGAATCCGATCGTTGGGATCTAGAATACCGATAAATACTCGCTTTATCCGCCTTTCGATTATGCGGTCAGAGCAGGCAATCTTAGGAGAGTTTCGCGACGTGCACGGTTCCAAAGTCGTAAAAAGTGTCGCGCCGGCCAAGGTCTTCTCGGCTAGTTTTCTTTCGAGAAGCGTGAACTCCGCATGCTCTCCCGGGGCCAGCTCCCCGCGGAACGCCTGCCCAAGCGCCCTGCCATCGCGGGCGATGACCGCTCCGACCTTTGGGGAGATTTTTCCTGGTTCGCTCATGCACTTTCGTGCAAGATCTATCGCCCTGAGCATAAGTTGTCTGTCGCTCGCTTTGGCGGGCAATCGGTCAGAACGCATCACTTTCGCCATTTATACGCCTTTCGTGGCAGGTCAACCCGACGGGTTCCTGGGTTAGACGATTGAACTAAATCTGAGGCCATCAGCAACTTCCGCTACTATTGCGTGGTCTGGTCCGTCATGAGGTACAGCGTTGTTGCTGTTGCATACGCACGCCACGGACTGGGCTTTCCTGCAACCAGGAGACGTTTGTCACCGCCAACATGGAAGATGAGTTCTTTGGACCAGCAACGGTACAGCACTAGATCCAAAATCTTTCGGACGGCGTTGATCCGCAATCGGCGTCCAATGGGATCTAGTTCCTTGATCGGGAATCTCGCACGCTTGACGGCTTCGACGAGACGCAGAAGCGCCTCGTCGGGGTGTTCTCGGATTTCGGCGCTGCCGATCGGCTGCTCGACGCGCGAGAAGAGAAAAAGGATTGCCCCCAGCATCACTAACAGAAACGGCGCGCCGATTAGCCACGCTTCATCCATGTTAATGTCGCAGTGACGTCTAACTATTGAATATGCTGATCAACATAGCACGACCGACAAATTCCAGAAACAGCGGCGACTCGGCTTAACTGCCAAGGACTTGACTGGACCACCTGAGGTAAAACCTACCGACAAACACTAACCAACATATTTCTACGATGGCTATTAACGCAAAACTCGCGACGTTTAAATTTTCACTGCGGCCCGAGGATTTTGAGACCGTATTTATTGGCAATCGTTAGCAGTTTCTCCATCTCGGGCGGCTGATCTCCGCCCGGAGCAACTTGCGCCATCTCTTCGAGGGCTTTCTCGAATCCTGCCGGTGATACTATGATCAGAGCTTTGGCGGGCTTGGGCCCTGGATTGGAAAACTTGTGGACCATGCCGCGAGGCGCGAAGGCAAAGGTTCCCACAGTAGCCTGGATCGTGCGCTCGCCGATTTGAAACTCGAGTTCCCCTTCGAGGATATAAATTGCCTCGTCCTCGCGCTCGTGAATATGGGGAGGTGGGCCGGGCGCCCCGGCTCGTGCAGTCATCTCCACGAGACCGTACGCCGCGCCGGTGTCTTTACCGACCGCCTTAAAAGTGTATTTGTCGCCGAGAACGGAGATGGTTTTTCCTTCTCCTGGTCCTAGCAGTATGATTCAGCGATAGTCACCCGGTCTCTCTAGTCCTTTCCTTTACCCCGTACCACAGAACGCCGAGCACATGAGTCCAGGGATAAATATTCTAAACTTCCCTGTACGGAAACCCCCAAAACCGCAGACGAAAGTCCGTGGTACGGGGCTTACAAATCTTCAATGCGCAGCTTCACCGTGGCATCCTTC
>DASYRN010000063.1:0-15851 GCA_036004365.1 Binatia bacterium | reverse complement strand
CGCCAAAGGAGGTTTAATTGTGAAACTCTATAACGTCGCCTACTCAGGCAACTCTTATAAAGTCCGTCTTCTACTGGCTCAGCTTGGAATTCCCTGTGAGATCATCGAAGTCAACATACTGAAGGGCGAAAGCCGCACTCCGGAGTTCTTGAAGATCAACCCGAACGGCCGCACCCCAGTGCTCGACGACAACGGCTTCATTCTGGCTGAGTCGAACGCGATCCTCGCTTATCTCGCACGCGGAACACGCTTCCTTCCCGAAGACCGACACAAATGGCCTATCGTATTTCAATGGATGTTCTTTGAACAGTATAGCCACGAACCTTATATAGCTACTTCTCGCTTTCTGTTGCAGCACCGGCCCGACACGCCCGAACGCGCCGCAGCACTAACCGTAAGACGCGAAGGCGCCTGGGCGGCGCTTCGAGTCATGGAAGAGCAGGTCACAAAGAAAGACTTCTTCGTCGGCGAGTATACGATTGCCGATATCGCGCTCTTTGCTTATACCCACGTCTCTCATGAAGGCGGATTTCCCCTCGACGAGTTCCCCAAAATCCGCGGTTGGATCGACCGGGTGAAGGCACAGCCAAAATTCATTCCAATGATCTAACAAGCGCCAATGAGTACCTGGTGCCATTGGGGCAGGCAAACTTGATAATTTGACAATGGCCGCAGTGTTTGTCTGAATTGGACACGGCGACATTTCTCCCAAAAACGACTATTAGCATCTTCCCATCATCTGGAATTTGTTTCTCGTGATAGGCTGACCAGCATATTCAATTAGTTGGCCATTTGACGTGAAATCACAGCGTCAGGACTGCAGATCGTTCCAAATGGCTTGGGGGCTAGGCCTCGAACCTAGATTTTCAGATCCAAAGTCTGACGTCCTACCGATTAGACGACCCCCAAACACAGAACAGGAGATGGCTTGGGGACCAGGAGTCGAACCTGGATTCTCAGATCCAGAATCTGATGTCCTACCACTTAGACGATCCCCAAAAACAAAGAGCCCCAGCAGGTCCATGCCTACTGGGGCTCTTATCCAGAAGGCAGACCACAGCCTGCCTTCAAGAATTGTGAAGGCGGGCTACGTGGTCTGTTGCTGGCTGATGTTCATTTAAGGTTAGGATAATCCCTTATCCGAACCCACGCAAGGCTGCAAGGTGGACTTGGAATAGATAAGCGTAAATATATTGGCCATGTCCGGCACGCTTTCCTCGGGGAACACATGCAGAAGCAGCGTAGAGATCCATAGTTCATGAATTCCCGGACATAAGTCGAAGTTATAGTTCCCTTCCGCACTGGCTGCAGAAGCGCGTAGCGACCCTAGGTTGGCCAGTCACTTGCCGTCTCTGAACATCTTTCGGGTAATGCCCGTAGAGCTCATAGTGCTTTAGACATTGTGAGCATTGCTCCTGCTCGGTTAACCGCGCGCAATGCTTGCAGGGTTTCTTCAGCATTAGCTCTGGCGTCTTTGATCTTTCATTTCCTCTAATTCTTCCAGCGAGCGCGGCCAATCCTCTTTCAGAAGCCGCGAAAGAGCGCGGTCGGCCAGTAGCTTACCACCCGTCTGGCAGCGGGCGCAGTAATTCGTTTCGTTTTCTGCATAGGCGATTCGCTGGATCGGAGAGCCGCAATCCGGGCACGGCTTTTTGTATCGTCCGTGAACCGCCATCCCCGCGCGAAACGCGGTTACTTTCTCAGGAAAATTTTCGCCCCCTTCTTGCCTTAGCCGTTCCACCCAGTCGCGAAGGGTCTGCTGAGTCGCATGGTAAAGCCTTGCGATCTCCTCTTCCTTGAGCTGGCGCGTCAACTTAATGGGAGAGAGTCGTGCGCAGTGAAGAATCTCATCGGAATAAGCGTTGCCAATGCCGCTGAAGAGCCGAGGATCCGTCAAAGCCCTTTTCAAAGTATGATTTTCGCGCGTGAGCGCTTCCCGAAAGCTTGCAAGATCGGCCTCCAGGACTTCAAGCCCGCTGCGATCATATTCTTTGAGTCCCCGACTTCCACGAACCAGGTGAATAGAGGCCCGTTTCTTCGTACCAGCCTCCGTGAGAAGAAGACTGCCCGCTGGAAAGTCAAATGCCGCAAGGCCGAGCTTCCTTGGAATCTTTGTTCCAGGCAGCTTCCAATGGAATCGTCCGGCAATCATCAGATGAAAGATGAGGTAGAGGTCCCCTTCAAGCTTAAAGACGATGCGCTTGGCGAGCCGCCTAAGCTCGAGAACTTTTTTTCCTTGAGCTTCGCTAATCGGCGGATCGACCGAGCGAAGAACAAAAGGGCTCGCAAGGCGAACCCGCTGAAGGGTTTGACCCAGGATCCGCCGTTCCAAGGCTTCGATGTAGACAACGACGTCGGGGAGCTCCGGCATATATCAGGTGAGGACGGCACTTACCACGTCGCACTAAGCCAGGGTAGTATCTGGGCAAGGAGAGCCCCAAACAGCATACCCAACAGTGGTCGACCCGTCCATGAAGCAACGAGTACCGCAACCGCCAGCGCGAACGCACGATTCGGCGCGGCGGCGGCCTCAAAACGTGGACCGGCGAGGAAGAGGCTGGTCGAGACGATGCTGGCAATGAGAGCGTAGGACAGGTAGCGGAGATAACGCTCAAAGGCTTCGGGAAAACTCCGTCCCGCAAAAAAGAGCTGCGGTACTACCCGGATCAGAAAAGTCACGAGTCCCATTCCCACGATTATCGCGATCCGCGCCGGATCCATTGTTCCATCCCCCAGCCGAAACTTCCGATAGCGAGCGCGGCGACAAGCCATCCCCAATCCGTGTTAAGCAGCGCGGCGGGCACAGCCGCAAAGAAGCTGACCATAGTAATCAGCAATGCGCTCTTCCCTCTTAATTCTGACGTAAGAATACAGGCGAAGTAGCCCGGCAACATAAATTTTAGTCCCTCTTCG
Organism: Binatia bacterium; assembly: GCA_036004365.1. Taxonomy (GTDB): domain Bacteria; phylum Desulfobacterota; class Binatia; order UBA9968; family UBA9968; genus DP-36. The sequence continues at coordinate 12,938 of DASYRN010000063.1, read as the reverse complement.
AAGCCGGAAGGTACATGCAGAGCCGCCCAGTATCCGACTCCTGTTCCAATCACCCACACGGAGAAGCTGGTCACAGCCAGCCCAAGAAAGTAGTGAAAGTTGCCTTTGCCGCGGTCCTCCATCTTCTCAGCCTTCGCTACCTCGCTGGCCTGTTTCTGGAAATGAACGTAGGGCAAGATGAAGGTGCTGATGCTGATGAGATGGGAGGAGAGAAGAAGCGCAGGGCGCTTTATCCCAACAAAGTAGGGCGCGATGGCGGCGCTCATTACGAGGAAGCGCAGGTTGATAAGGAATGTAACGAGGAAGATCTGTAGCGCCGGTTTTCCTGAAGCAAGAGGCTCAAGGGCGGCGAACTGGGCCGGCGCGGCAAAGACTAAGGCCGACATGAGAACGATCTCCCCCATGTGGAGGCCATAGGCCTTAGCAGCAATCCCAAGGGTGAAGGATGTCGAGATGTAAGCAATCCAAATCGGAACGGCGGCCTTGACACCTTCGCGAAACGGAGAGGAGGAGATCATCACGTTCCGCTTAACCGACCGGAACGAAAAGATCAACTTGCTTTTCTCCGCTGATTCCTCTAAAAGAGCGGTCCATGAAAATCACAAGACTTCATACCGGCAACGACGGCGAGTCTCACTTCGAGGAGATCGAAGTGGAATTCAAGTCCATCGGGAACGCCGAGACAAGCTCGCTCCAAGAGGCGACCGGGATCGTGTTTCGCCGCGCTCCCGCTGGCCACGTGCAACAATGGCATCCGGCCCCGAGACGGCAGTATGTCATTACTTTATCTGGGCAGGCAGAAATTGAAATCGGGGATGGGACGAAGCGGTGTTTCGGCCCGGGAGATATCATGCTCGCCGATGATACCACGGGCCGAGGCCATGTCACGCGAGTCGTCGGAAATAAGCCGCGGGTTTACGTCACGATCGCGATGAGGTAAAAAACTCTTTCGGCTCAACCTGCCGCGTGGCTAGATTCCTCTAGTACTTGTTTGATCGAGGCCAAGAGCTCTTCATTATCGGCCGGCTTCTGAAAGAAAGCTTTGGCTCCGGCTCTAAGCGATTGCTCTTTACTACTCTGCATGTCTCTGGCGCTTAAGACAATGACTGGAATAGAGGCGAGTGAATCGACGTTGTTCAATCTCTCCATGACTTTAAAGCCATCGCCCGCGGGAAGACCGAGGTCTAAAAGAATCAGATCTGGCTTTTCGTTCTTCGCCTGGCTGATAGCTGAGACCGCATCCGCTGCTGCGACCGTGGCATAGTCGTGAGCCCTCAAGAGCAGTCTTAGGCCCTTTGAGAGATCTTCGTTGTCATCAACGATCAAGATCTTTTTCTTTTGCATACGCCATCCTCCTTTCTCAAATATTAACCGGGCACTTCTTCCATGTTCCCTAGCGGCCCCCCAAGTTCCTTTTGTATTACGCTAAGAAGATCCTGATTATCGAAAGGCTTTTGGAAATAAGCCTTTGCGCCTCCTAAGATGGCCGCATCCTTGTACACCTCCACGGGCCGGGCGCTGACAACAATAACCGGGATAGAAGCCAGGTCGTCGGCTTGCTTCAACTTCTCCATCACTATGAAACCGTTGTCGTCCGGCAAACCAAGATCGAGAAGTATCAGGTCGGGCTTTTCCTCAGCTGTCATCTGAAGCGCCGACTGGGCGTCAGTGGCAAAGGCCGTCTCATATCCGCGTGACTTCAATCGAACCCGCAGGGCAAGCAGCAGATCCTTGTCGTCATCTACGATTAAGATTTTCTTGACTTTCATGTTTCCTCCTTACTCAACGCCTTCATGGAGCACGGATTTCACGGATTCGGCACCTGCGGGCATGCTTTGGGGGAAAATTTTATCTCCCAGTTTCGAGCTTCCCGCTGCACCGTCGTCTCCCACAGGAAAAATCACTTTGAAGATGGAGCCTTTTCCGCATTCGCTCTCAACGATGACCTCTCCTCCAAGCAACTTAGTAAAGTTCGCGACCAGATAGAGGCCCAAACCCATGCCGCTCAAAATATCTTCTCCCGAGGAATGCAGCTGGCGGAATTTTTCAAAGACGGTCTGCAGGCTCTCCCTGGGGATGCCGATCCCGGTATCGGCCACCTGGATTTCCACGCTCTTGGTCTCGGAGATATGACGAGCCGATATCGTTATCGTTCCCTCTTGAGTGAATTTCATAGCATTGTTGATTAAATTTTGAAGGATGATCCTGAGCTTGTTGGCATCCGACACGATTACAGGAAGGTCCGAAGGATAGTCCCAAACGAGCGTTAAATTCTTATCCAGGGGAAAGTCATAGGATAACTTGAGTTCATCGAGAAAGCTGCAAATGTGAACTTCGTGGCTCGTCGCCTTGGAGATGCCCGAGTCGACCTTCTGCGCCTCGACGATATTGCTGATCATCAGCAACAGATCGCTAGTGTGGCCCATCACCTTGGCGACAGCGATTTCCTGTTCCGGGTTCAGATCTCCCAATAGCTTGTCGCGCAAAATGCCGGCATAGCCCATCACGACGTTGAGCGGCGTCCGGACTTCCCGCGACATCGCGCTGAGAAGATCGATCTTTCCAGCTTCGACTGGCCTCTTTTGCGCCTCCGCCTGCCGAGTCAATTCAGAGATTCTGGCCAAAGTCTCTTCCTCTAGCTTCTCTATGTCTACGCGCCCCTGCCTCTGCGGAAGATCGATAACCGTGATCGATGTTTTGACGCTGCCTTTGACCTCTTCTACTTCCTTACAGGCGGCGATCTCATCCTGCAGCCGGAAGGCTAATTGGTTCGTCGTCTTCAAATCGCTGGCATTGAGAACAAAGAAGGCCCCCTTATCGCCGCTTGAAGCCATCCGTGGCAGAAGAACCGTTCTCTCGGGTAGAGCCAACTGCTTAAGAGCACTCCAAGCCGCTCCCCAGACCGCCTTAGCTCGGTCCGACATTGGAGTTGGATGATCCGGCACGATTTCCACGGCAATGAGGGCCAAAAAATTTCTCAAATGATCATTCTTTTCGACCAGAGGGACAAGCAAACTTTTCATAGAAAAGAGCGGCAGCGTGAAATAAAAAATGCTTCCCTTTCCGAGTTCGCTCTCAACCCAGATACGCCCTCCGTGACGAGAGACCAGCTCCTTGCAAATGTGGAGACCGAGCCCCAGCCCTTTTCGGTTAGTCTCCAACGTCCTCTCCTCCTGGTAGAGCCGATCAAATATCTTTTGCGTCCCCTCGGGACTGATGCCACAGCCGGTGTCGGCCACCGATACACAAACAAAGTTGGGATCATGGTCAAAAACCCGGGCTTTCACACTGACGCTTCCCTTAGGCGGAGTAAATTTCATCGCGTTGTCGGTCAGGTTCGTGATAATTTGGTTCAACCGCTGAGGGTCGACATGGACCCATGGGAGGTCGCTAGGAACATCGGCCGAAAGGGCGATCTCTTTAACCGCGGCGCCGGCAAGAAGCATGCTCAGAGTTTCGGGAACCAAGCCATGCAAGGAGACCACTCGAGGATCAATGGCGAGCTTTCCGCTGTCGGCCCGCGCGGCTTCCAATAGCTCGGCAACCATCGTCTGAAGCTGCTTGACATTGCGCAGCACAATTCCCAGGTAATCACGCTGCTCCTCATTGAGATCCCCGGAAAGCCCGTCCAGGAGAATCGTGACGAACTGATAGGCGGCGGTAATCGGTGTGCGGAGCTCGTGCGAAACGTGGGAGAAAAATTGATCCTTGAGCAGCAGTTGCTGCTTGCGGGCCGCCTCCAGTTCCGCCGCATTCTTTTTTTCTTTCTTGACCTGGTCGGCCAGATAGCCATACACAAGAGAAGCGCCAAAGAGTAACGGGACGCGGAGCAGAGTGTCGGAATCGATTTGAAAAGAGCCTTTGCCCGAAAGAGGCACGATGACGACAGAAACGACGCTGAGAACTAGACACCCAGTGACGACTTGGAGCAGATTCTCCCCGATGGCAGCGATAAAGATCCCGAAGAAGAAAACCAGAAAAAGATCCCACGGGCTTTCCTTGTTGAACACTATGGCCATGCAGATAAGGACCGTATCCGCCAAGGCCATGGCCTGCGGAAAAAACCTGTGTGCGAAAACGGGTTCAGGAAGACGAAAAAATATTAGTATGGATCCAAGTGGTGCGAAGAGCAGAAACAGGTTGACCGGATCTTGCACGAACCGACCGTCCCTGACAAGAAGGAGGTAGGAGCTTGCAATCGCCACAAACCATTGAATGTGGATGAGGTCCTTCTTCCGGTTCTCACCAAAAGTGAGAGGTGTTTGGGACCTGACGAAGCTTGCTAACCGTCTCCACACGGCCACCGAATCGACCACTTTAGAAAACATTTCCTGACTCCCCATTGATCTTACCTAAACATCCCGCCGCGAAAGTAACTCCTGGAAATCGTCTCCGTTTCAAGACGCAGTCGTACGTAACCCCGTGCCATATATAAGGAAAGCAATAATCAGACCACGTTGGAACAAGCCCGCGCCGGTGACGGATCGAGAGGATGTTTACCTTAAGATTTGACCACTTATCACTCTAGGTCTTCGAAAAAGCAGGGCGGGAGTGCTCTCCTGGCTCTCCCCCACCTTTTCCAAGAATCGCTGAAAGGGAACAATAATGTGTAATCCTGGGATAAAGGGGAAAGATCCGGAGCGCCGCGTAACGAGTCGAATTCCGGGAGATCAACCTGAATGTTGAATTTGACCCCTGCTTGTGCAAACCTGAATTCGTCTATGGCTGATCAAGCAAAAAACCTGTTGCGTGAACTGCCTTCGGTGGATCGGTTGCTCAATCATCCGAAAAGCAGCACCCTGCTGGCCCGGTTGAGCCGCGACTACGTAACTCAACAATGTCGCGCGCTTCTCGATGAGATTAGAACCGCTATTAAAAAGGGCGAGTCCATCGCAACAAAAAGCCTTGACGATGAATCGATCCTGGCTCGGCTAGCAGCGCGGATAAGCTTCGCGCGCGAACCCCAACTTATCCGCGTCATCAACGCGACCGGTACCGTTTTGCACACGAATCTGGGACGGGCTCTGCTTCCCGAGGCGGCGATCGAGGCGCTCTGCCGTGTGGGAAGAAACCCGGTGAATTTGGAATACGACCTCGTGGAGGGGGAACGTGGAAAGAGAGAGCAGATGATTGAAAAGCTCCTCCTGAGTCTCACGGGCGCCGAAGGCGCCACTGTGGTCAACAACAACGCCGCCGCTGTCCTCTTGGGATTGAATACATTGGCGAACGGCAAGGAGGTTATCGTCTCACGCGGGGAGCTGATTGAAATCGGCGGTTCGTTTCGCATTCCCGAAATCATGGCCAAGAGCGGAGCGATCCTTAAGGAGGTTGGGAGCACCAATCGGACTCACCCGCAAGACTATGAAAAGGCGATCAGCGAAAGGACGTCTCTCTTGCTCAAAGTCCATACCAGCAACTATAAGATCGTCGGTTTCTCTTCGGAAGTCACTCTTCCCGAGCTCGCCCAGATCGGAAAGAAATACCAGCTTCCGGTCATGGAGGATCTCGGTAGCGGGGCCTTGGTCGACCTAAGCCGCTACGGATTGCCGAAGGAGCCGTTGGTCGAGGAACGCATCGCCCTAGGAGCCGATATCGTTACCTTCAGCGGTGACAAAGTTTTGGGAGGACCGCAAGCGGGTCTTGCCGTCGGGAAAAAAATCTGGATCGGTCAGATGAACAAGAATCCGCTCCATAGGGCCTTACGCTGCGGGAAGCTCGTCCTTGCCGCTTTGGAGGCGACTCTCAGGCTCTATGAGCAATCAGCCAACCTTGTCGAAGAGATTCCGACCTTGAGGGCGTTCACCCGATCCTTAAAAGAAATCGAGGAAATGGGGAAAAAATTGCTTCCCGATCTTCAAAGGGCTTTGGGCAAAGAGTTTCATCTCGTCCTCGAGGATTCCGCTTCTCAAATCGGAAGCGGCGCGCTTCCGATGGAAGAAATCCCGACGAAGGTGATTGCGATTCGGCGCGACGGCATGGGCGCCGAGCGAATCGCCGAAAGATTCCGCCGCGCGGATCCGCCGATTATCGGACGGATCAAAGACAATCGTTTCCTTCTCGATCTCAGAACCATCTTCGATCCCAAGGATGTGATCCCGAAGTGGAGTAACGAAAGCTCTCAGCATCCAGCCGTCAGCGGTCAGGAAAAAGAATACGCTGAAAGCTGACGGCTGCTGGCTTTTGCACCATGCCTTATATCGTCGGCACTGCCGGACACATCGACCACGGAAAAACAAGCCTGATTAAAGCCCTAACCGGCCAGGACACCGACCGGCTAAAGGAAGAGAAAGAGAGGGGCATCTCCATCGACTTGGGATTTGCCCATCTGGATCTACCGGACGGCACTCAAGCCGGAGTGGTGGATGTCCCGGGACACGAGCGCTTTATCCGCAACATGCTCGCGGGGGCGCACGGCATCGATTTAGTGCTTTTCACTGTGGCCGCCGACGACGGCGTCATGCCCCAAAGCGAGGAACATCTCGATATCCTCCATCTGTTGGGCGTTAGGCTGGCGATCTTTATCATCACCAAAGCCGACCTCGTCTCGGAGGCAAGAATCCGGGAAGTCGAAGAAGAAATCCAGATCCTGACGGCGGGGACCTCTTTAGAAAATTCCCCGATCATTCCTTTCTCGTTCGTAACTGGACAGGGATTGGAGCAACTGCGCATTCAAATCCCTCAGCTGCTCCAGAGCTGCAAAAAACCTCAACCTAAAGGCTATTTCCGTCTCCCCGTGGACCGCGCCTTCTTGCTTCAAGGTCACGGTTTGGTGGTTACCGGGACCGCTCTCAGCGGAGAGATTAAAACTGGCGATCGAGTCCGCTGCCTTCCGGGAGGCCAACTCTTTCGTGTCCGCAGTCTCCAGGTCCACAACCAGCCCGTGGACCTCGCCATGTGGGGACAGAGAACGGCGCTCAATTTGACCGGACAAGAAAGATACTCGATCCAGCGCGGGGACGTGATCTGCGATGAAAGAATTACCCTATCCTCCGATCGCTTCGACGCTTTTCTCGAAGTGAGGCCAACGGCAAAGAAGGGCATCAAAAATCATCAACGCATAAGGGTCCACCTAGGAACGGCGGAGCGATTGGCTAAGCTGATCCTATTGGGATCGCAAGACAAGGTCGGGCCCAAAGAAACAACCTATTGCCAGATCACTCTTTCGGGACCCGTGCTCGCACTGCGTGGAGATCATTTCATTATCAGAGATGAAACGGCCAAGCGAACACTAGGCGGTGGAGTCGTGATTCACCCCTGGGCCAAGAAACATAAGAGGGCAGAGCCGGGCCTGCAGGAGAGGCTCAAGTCGCTCCATGGAGACGAATTCCCAAAATTGGTGGAGGCGTTTCTTGACGAAAGCGAGGATCTCGCCCTGCCGATCGACGCCCTCTATCAATTTTTGAATCTCAGAGGGAACGAGGCCCAGGAGAAACTGGAACGCATGGAGACGATGCGATCATTCAGTCCCGAGGGAGAAAAACTCTACACCACGGAAAAAAAATGGCGGCATTTCAAAGAAGCAATGGTCCATAGCCTTCGCGACTTCCACGCGAGCCATCCCCTCGCGCCAGGAATGGATATGGAAGAGCTGAGGGACAAGCTTCCCTACAGGATTTCTCCAAGGCTCTTCCGCAATGTTGTCGAGAAACTGGAGGAGGACAGGACCGCTGCGCGAGACGGGAACCTGTTGCGTCTCCCCGAGCACAAAATCCACCTGCGCCAAGAGGAGAAAAATCTTCTCGAGAAGATTAAATCGCTGCTCGCAAGCAATCCGCTTGCGCCCCCTGACCTCAAGCAGATTGAAAAGGAGACCGGGATCGGACGGGCCAAACTCATGGAAGTGATTCGACTCATGGAGAGAGATAAGTCGATCGTGCGCGTGGCAACGGATCTCTACTTCCTCGAAGCATGCGTTGACAAGGTAAAAACTGCCCTATATAAGTATCTCTCGAATAAGGACGAGATCACTCCGGCCTCCTTCCGGGATCTTCTAGGCACCAGTCGCAAATATACGATTCCCCTCCTAGAGTACTTTGACCGTGAAGGTATCACGGTGCGGATCGGAGACGCGCGGCGATTGAAAAGCCCTCCCCCAGCGGGAAGACCGGGAATCCCGTGATAGAGTCCCACACGGCTATGGATCATGACAGATTTTCAAGAGAGAGGACTTCGTTGTGAGATTGATAAGCAAAAAGGCTGTACGGCTGACGCAACAGGTCAAGGCTGCAGGTTGAGCTGCTAAGCTCGGCCCAGCCGACCTGGTGCAAGTATTGCACAGCCTACCCAAGTCCAAACACGCTGATCTGATCGTTGGAGTTGAAACGTCCGACGACGCGGGGGTGTTTCGTTTGCGCCCCGACCTCGCAGTCGTAAATACGGTCGATTTCTTCACACCGATTGTTGACGATCCCTACACCTTCGGCCAGATAGCCGCAGCCAACGCCCTGAGCGACATCTACGCGATGGGCGCAGAGCCCAAGACGGCCATGAACATCGTCTGCTTCCCCAAAGGAAAGATGGATATTCAAATTCTGGCAGAAGTTCTCAAAGGAGGTGCGGACAAGGCCAAGGAATCAGGCACGGTGGTCGTGGGAGGCCACAGCATCATTGACGAAGAAATCAAGTACGGAATGGCTATCACCGGAGTGATCCATCCCGATCGCGTCATCCGCAATGTAGGGATCCAGGAAGGTGACGCCCTGGTTCTCACGAAGGCCTTGGGAACAGGCATCATCACGACGGCCCTGAAGCGGAAAAAGGCTCCCAAAGAGAGCATTCAAGCGGCCGTCACTTCCATGACGACCCTAAACAAAACGGCTTCGGCCGTCATGCGAAACTATCCCGTTCACGCCTGTTCGGACGTCACAGGATATGGACTCCTTGGCCATGCCCTGGAGATGGCGAGTGGCAGCGGTGTGACCTTGATCCTTGAATCGGCAAAGCTGCCGGTGCTTCACCGAGCCCCTCGACTGGCCGAGAAGGGAAACCTAACCGGCGGATGCAAGAGAAACCGCGAATACCTGGAGGACAAAGTCACCACCGACAAGTCGATCCGGTCGGGTCTGGTAGAAGTCGCCTTCGACCCGCAGACCTCAGGAGGATTGCTCATCGCCCTGGAGCAAAGATATGGAGCTAAGCTCGTGGAAGAGCTCCATGCGAACGGGGTCAACGATGCCACCATGATCGGCTACGCGACGTCGCTCCAAAAGGCATGGGTTCGGCTGGTCTGAACTCCCAACTGTCAACTCAACCCCTGGTTGTCAGCTATTAGCTGTCAGCTCCAAAGCGAAAGGCTGAAAGCTGATCGCTGATGGCTGAAGGTCTTATCAAAATTGCGAGGCTTAATAAAAAGTGTTAGGGAGATTTGTTGGCCGCGCCGGAGAAGGAAGGTGCCCGGTGGTGAACTCGGCGTATCGAGTTCTAGGATTGCATTTGTAATCACTGGCGACTGACTGCCGGCTCCAACAAATTGATAATTCTGGGTAAACCGAAAAAACTTAGAAGCGAGACCAATAGATGCAACGCTTAAGAGAGAAAGGAGACTAGAATGTATCTGGTTACAGGTGGCGCGGGGTTTATTGGATCGCACATTGTTCGAAGGCTTGTCTCCACGGGGGAGCGAGTACGCGTATTGGATAACTTTGCTGCGGGGAAACTGGAAAATCTTCAAGCGTTGGATGACAAAGTTGAGCTCATCCGTGGTGATATCCTGGATCAAGCACTGGTCGAGAAAGCGACGCAAGGAGTGGAAGTTGTTTTACACCAGGGAGCTCTTCGATCGGTTCCCTTTTCTGTGGAGAATCCCGCCCTAGTCAACCGGGTAAACGTTGAAGGAACTATTAATGTTTTGATTGCGGCCCGAGACGCGAAAGTACGGCGGGTAGTTTTTGCATCTTCTTCTTCAGTTTATGGAAACACAAAGGTCTTTCCCAATAGCGAGTCTGTGTCGCCAAGTCCAGTTTCCCCCTACGCTGCTTCGAAGCTCGCCGGCGAACATTACTGCAGAGTATTCACCGGACTCTATGGTCTGGAGACAATCAGCCTTCGATATTTTAACGTTTTCGGGCCCGGACAGGACCCCCACTCCCAATACGCCGCGGTGATACCGCGTTTCATTCGAAGCGCATTGCGACAGGAATCTCTCCAAATTCATGGAGACGGCCTGCAGTCTCGGGACTTTACGTATATCGACAACGTCGTTGAAGCCAACTTGCTTGCGGCCCGGTGCCAGGATGGCATCGGAGAAGTCATTAACGTGGCGCAAGGCAAATCTTACAGCCTTTTGGATCTTGTTGATGCCCTTCAGAAGGTCTTCGAAAGAAAGCTAGAGACCTTTCATACGACCGCAAGACCGGGAGACGTACGGCAGACCCTGGCGGATATTTCCCGAGCAGAGAGGTTCCTAGGTTACAAGCCAACGATCACATTTGAGGAGGGGATTGCTAGAACCGTCGGCTATTTCATGAAGAAGACAACCGATTCTCAAGTATATGGCTCGGCCATGCGAAATACTTAATCACCCGGAGGCGAATACTATGAATTATACTGCTGTAAAAAGCCGCGAAACTATCGAAGAGCTTATTTCCCCGTATTTCGGAGAGCTTGTCAACCTACTCGTAGAAGGTGAGGAACACCGAGAATTAACCGAGCGTGCGAATAAACTCTCGTCCTTACAGCTATCTCCCCGTTCCTTATGTGATCTCGAGCTTTTATCTACAGGGGCCTTCTCGCCCCTGGATAGCTTCATGGGTAAGGCTAATTACACCAAGGTTCTTGAGGAGATGCGCCTAAAAAACGGTACGTTGTTTCCCATCCCGATTACTCTTCCCGTGCCGGATGCTCAATTCGTGCAAAAAGGAAAAGATATTGCGCTCAGGAGTCCTCAAAATGAACCATTGGCGGTTATGACGGTAGAGGAGGTGTTTGAATGGGATCCTGCGCAGGAGGCCTACCTAGTGCTTGGAACAAAGGACGTGCGGCACCCATTAGTGTCGGAGATGGCCTCATGGGGAAAAGTCTATGTCTCTGGCCCACTAAAGGTCCTGAGTTTGCCGAAGCATTACGATTTTTTTGAGCTCCGTAAGACGCCGGCTGAGATTCGTTCCACGCTACAGGCGCTTGGTCACACCAATGTCGTTGCGTTTCAGACAAGGAACCCCATCCACAGAGCCCATGAGGAGTTAACCAAGCGGGCTTCTGAACAAATAGACGGCACCTTGTTGATTCACCCAGTCGTAGGTATGACTAAGCCTGGAGACGTTGACCATTACACGCGTGTCCGTGCTTACAAGGCGTTGGTAGAACGATACTACGACACAAGCAGAACCGTCCTGAGTCTGCTGCCCCTCGCCATGCGCATGGCTGGCCCGCGTGAAGCTCTCTGGCATGCCATCATTCGGCGTAACTATGGGGCGAACCATTTCATCGTGGGCCGGGACCATGCGGGTCCCGGCAAGGATTCCTCAGGTCGTCCATTCTACGGGCCGTGCGACGCTCAGGAACTCCTTGAGAAATTTGAATCTGAGATCGGCGTGAAGATGATTCCCTTCCAGGAGATCGTCTATCTGCCTGATGAGGATCGTTTTGAGGAACGACACCAAGTCTCATCAGGGACTCGAGTTGCCACTCTCTCCGGAACCGAAGTGCGGGATGAATATCTGGGCAATGGAAAGAGCTTGCCGGAGTGGTTCACGCGCCCGGAGACTGCAGCCATCTTGTCAACAATCTCTCTGCCCACCCATCAGCGAGGATTTGGCATGTGGTTTACGGGACTCAGCGGTGCCGGAAAATCCACGATAGCGGAAATCCTAGCGATCTTACTGATGGAGCGTGGCAGGCAGGTGACCCTCCTTGACGGCGATGTTGTCCGTACACATCTTTCCAAGGGATTGGGATTTAGCAAGGAAGATCGAGATACGAACATTCTTCGGATTGGCTTTGTAGCCTCAGAGATTGTCCGTCATCATGGCGTAGTCATCTGTGCAGCGGTGAGTCCTTACCGGGCGGCACGTAATGAATGTCGCGGCATGGTGGGAGAGAATCGCTTTGTCGAGATTTTCGTGGATACTCCTCTGGAAGTTTGTGAACAGCGCGATATCAAAGGCATGTACGCCAAGGCTCGTCGGGGAGATATCAAAGGCTTTACCGGCGTGGATGATCCCTACGAGGAGCCGCTCAATCCCGAAATTCGAATAAATACAACAAACTGTTTACCTGAAGACAATGCACGCCAAATCCTTAGGTACTTAATAGATACGGGGTTTTTGTTAGGGTGAGGAACCCGGCTTTAACGGACAGTGAATTAGCAACACGTTTCATCGGCTCATACCTTACTGGAGCACAGCGATTCAGCGGTTGATAAGCCAAGCGAAACCGTTGCTTGCGACGGGCTTCTATCCTGTGTAAGTGCCGTCGAGCCGCCTACTGCTTACCACGGGCCTTATCGCTCCGTGGGCCTGTTTGCATGGATGAGCCGGCAGAAGGATTTAAGGATATAACGTTTTGCAGGCAGGTCAGTGCAGACGCTGCAACCCAGCCAGAGCGTCTGCTTAGTGAGATTAAGCGCTACTAAAAGGAGAATTTTATGCAGCACGGTGTTGAGAAGCTCTCTGCAGCCCCGAACCGGCGAAGTGTCGGTAGCGAATTGAAACAAAAGATCCACGACCGCACCGCCAAAGTCGGTGTTATCGGACTAGGATACGTGGGCCTCCCTTTGGCTATCGAAATGGGCAAAGCTGACTTCGAAGTCACCGGCATTGACATCGATTCGGTTAAAGTCGAGTCCGTTAATGCGGGAATTTCCTATAGCCTCGACGTGCCCAGCGAAATTCTCCTTTCCTTCGTCGCTAAGGAAAAGATCAGGGCCACTCAATGCCTCGCAGCTGTGGAAACTCTTGACACCATTAGTATATGTGTCCCCACACCACTGAGTAAGACTA